>NZ_JACJQL010000039.1 GCF_014696625.1 Nostoc parmelioides FACHB-3921 | reverse complement strand
ATAATATCCCTGACCAGCCTACGAATACGAAGCGATCGCGCTTTAACCAGTCGTCTAGTACGTCAAACCACCCTCTACTGGGGGCCCGTCCTACTGCGATGGTCATTTAACTAAAATCCTCTTTTACTAAGAATTGCAACGTCTTTAAGCAGTTCTTTGGCTGGTTTTTCCAGCTTTTGGCAACTACCGTGAGGAAATAACGTTTTTTTTGACATTCTCAGTTGTCTTAAAACCTCTGAGTTCCTGAGAGCCTCCCAATTAGTTAAATTGGTTTTTCTCACAGTTATGTCTTTACACGCACCATTAGCTAGTCACCTAGCTTGTGGTAGCTTAATGATTCTTAACTTACCATATTAGTTCGGCTTTTGCTTAATCCATCCAATGTGAATCAACCATGAAACACGAACCTATTAAATACTATGAATATCAGAAATTTTACAATCTGACACAACTTTTCTCAGAAATCTTGACATTGGACTTATGTTAACCGTTAACTGTCAACGGTTAACTAACTAATCTTGAGCTTGCAAGACATCCTGTTCAGGTGGCAGACTCTTAAAAGGGAAGAACTCACAGGCCAAGATATTTCCATGACGGCATCAACAACAATTAACAAAGGCGATTCACCCAACGGTGACAGTTCAGCTTCCAGCGTCCTCCATCAAAAAGTTCTCGGTTCTCGTCGGTTCAGTAACTACTGGTGGGCAAGTATTGTTACCTTGGGAGCATCGGGCTTTTTTTTGGCAGGGATATCCAGTTACTTAAAAGTTAATTTACTCATAGTTACCGACCCAACTCAACTGATATTTGTACCTCAAGGGTTGGTAATGGGTCTGTATGGCACTGCTGGCTTGCTTTTAGCGTCGTATTTGTGGCTGGTTATCCTCTGGGACTTAGGCGGCGGCTACAACGATTTCAATCGAGAAACCGGGAACATTAAAATATTTCGTTGGGGATTTCCTGGTAAAAACCGTAAGATTGAAATTAGCAGCCGTATACAAGACATACAGTCTGTACGTGTAGATATCAAGGAAGGCTTGAACCCGCGCCGCGCATTATATCTACGTGTTAAAGGTCGCCGAGATATACCGTTGACTAGAGTCGGTCAACCTTTATCTTTGGCGGAATTAGAAACTCAAGGCGCTCAGTTAGCCCGCTTTTTAGGAGTACCTTTGGAAGGTCTTTAAGGGTAATAAGACGATGTAGCTTTAGCTTATCTTTACCTACGAGACGCTCCATGTGGACTTTGGTGTAAGCTCGGTTGAATGCTTGCTTCTGCGGATAAATACCGAGATGCTACCGCAAACACTCAGTTTGGTAGATGAAGAAGCAGGGAAGGAGGAAAAACTTAGAAAAATATGTCCCCCCTTTCCTTCCATATCCTGTCCCCCTGTCCATTCCTCTAGTAAATTATTTATTTTGAATTTTGTGGGCGTAGCTTTCCTGTAGGGCATTTTGAATCGTTTTAAGAGGCTAATATACTGTGGTTGAGTCAGTAACTAAACAATGCGGTTAAAATTTTCACAATTCTTGGTTGCATTTTTAATAATCGGCTCCCTGATGTTGGGAGGTTGTTCTGCACAGGAGGTTAGCCTTAACTCTTCTCCAGGATCTACAGCAGTTGAGACAACCACCACTACTGCTGAAGCAACATCTGTCTCTGAAACAACTAGTGAGAGTAATTCGGGAATGACAAATTCTTTACCACGCCTTGAAGGCAAAGCTACTGTGGTAATTACAGTTAAAGGGTCGCCAATTACTGTCGAGGTAGACGGTACAAATGCCCCCATCACAGCTGGCAATTTCATTGATTTAGTTCAAAAAGGTGTTTACGACAACACAGTTTTCCACCGAGTTGTCCGTCAGCCTCAACCCTTTGTAGTGCAAGGCGGCGATCCTCAAAGTAAAGACCCAAAAAGTTCCCAACAACTCTGGGGAACTGGTGGTTACATTGATCCAAAAACAGGCACTGAACGCCGCATTCCTTTAGAAATTAAACCCAAAGGAGAGGCAGAACCACTTTATAGCAAAACTTTCGAGTCTGCTAGAGTGACGGTAGCACCTGAGTTACAACATAAACAAGGGGCGGTCGCAATGGCGCGATCGCAACAACCAGATTCGGCATCTTCGCAGTTTTATTTTGCTCTAGCCGATTTGGGATTCCTGGACGGTAACTATGCTGTATTTGGTCAAGTTACTCAAGGCTTTGATGTAGTGAACAAAATTCAGCAAGGCGATCGCATCGATTCGGCTAAAGTTACTCAAGGTGCTGAGAATCTGAAAGTTCCTCAATAGGTTTGGGGATTAGGGATTTGGTACTAGTGATTGGGAATAGAGTAATCATTGTCCTTTCCTTGATTTCCTCATCTCTAATCCAAAATCTCACATGATGGAAGTTGTTATTACTGGTATTGGGCTAGTTTCAGCCTTGGGTATGAGCCTAGAGGAGAGTTGGCAAGGTTTAATTGCAGGTAAGTCTGGAATAAAATGGCATCAACCATTTCCAGCGTTACCACCTCTACCTCTGGGCTTAATTGGTGAAAAGCCGGCTAGTCTGCACAGCTTGACTCAGGTGGTGGTAGATGCGGCAATCAAAGATACGGGGTTAGTACTACCTTTAACTGATTGTGCTGTAGTTATTGGTTCTAGTCGCGGTTATCAAGCATCCTGGGAAAAACTAGCACAGCAAATATATGCTGGTGATAATTCTGCGGATAACGCAGAAAAATTAGAGAACTGGTTAGATACTTTACCCCACATGAACGCGACGGCTACCGCCAGGCAAATTGGGGCTACAGGGGCAATTTTAGCACCGATGGCGGCTTGTGCTACGGGCATTTGGGCGATCGCTCAAGCCGCAATTCTCATCCAAACAGGGCAATATCAACGCGTCATTGCTGGAGCCACAGAAGCAGCAATTACACCCTTAACTTTGTCAGGGTTTCAACAAATGGGAGCTTTAGCCAAAACCGGAGCTTATCCTTTTGATTTACAGCGTGAAGGTTTAGTTTTAGGTGAAGGGGCTGCTGTATTTGTCTTGGAATCCAGACAATTGGCAGAAAAACGCCAAGCCAAGATTTATGGTCAAATTTTGGGTTTTGGCTTGACAAATGATGCCTATCATAGCAATCAATTAGAGCCAGAGGGCAAGGGTGCGATCGCAGCTATTAAGCAATGTTTAGCTCGGAGTCAGCTAACATCGGCTGATATTGATTACATTCATGCTCATGGTACAGCTACTCAGCTCAACGACCGAGTAGAAAGTCAAGTAATCAAACATTTATTTCCCCCAAAAGTAGCAGTTAGTTCTACCAAAGGCAGTACAGGTCACACTTTAGGAGCATCAGGCGCGTTAGGAGTGGCGTTTTCACTTCTAGCTTTAGAGCAAAAAATATTACCTCCCTGTGTGGGATTACAAGAACCAGAATTTGATTTGAATATAGTAAAAACAGCACAACACAGCCAAATTCACCAGGTGTTGTGTTTGAGTTTTGGCTTTGGTGGACAGAATGCAGCTATAGCTTTAAGAAGAAATGCTCGTTGGGGTTAGGTTCTAGAGGTGAGACAAAAAGAAATTTCCCACAAAAATTTTGCTTTTTCCCCAGTCCCCAGTCCCTAATCCCCAATCCCTTCATTTCAGAAACGGATATGATAGAAAAGTCGATAAAACTTAAAGAATATTCATCAAATGCTGATTGACTCGTCTGGCTTGTCCAAGGTCAAAGACTCAGTAAGAAAACAAATTTTCTTCGGTAATGAACCTAGTGCCGAATTAATTGCCATCCTTAGCGTCTATTTTGTCCAAGGGATTTTAGGCCTGGCGCGTCTAGCCGTCAGCTTTTTCCTCAAAGATGAATTGTTGTTAAGTCCTGTTCAGGTATCGGCATTAATGGGAATTGTTGCCTTACCTTGGATGGTTAAGCCACTATTTGGCTTTATTTCAGACGGCTTACCGATATTCGGCTACCGTCGCCGACCATACCTAGTGTTATCAGGAATATTGGGAGCAATTTCTTGGATCAGTTTGGCCACAATAGTTCATACTAGCTGGGCAGCTACCGTGGCGATCGCTCTTGGTTCTCTATCTGTCGCTGTGAGTGATGTGATAGCTGACTCCCTTGTTGTGGAACGCGCCAGAGAAGAATCAGTGTCTCATGTTGGCTCACTACAAGCATTATGTTGGGGAGCTTCTGCCTTTGGCGGTTTGATTACTGCCTACTTTAGCGGGTTGCTACTTGAGCATTTCACTACCCGTACCGTATTTCTGATTACAGCCTCATTTCCTCTCATTGTCTCAGGGGTCGCTTGGTTGATTGCTGAGTCTCCTGTTAGTAAATATGGGAGCGATAATACTAACCTCCTCAGTGTCAAGCAACAACTACAACAACTACGCCAAGCATTCACCCAAAAAAGCATTTGGCTACCAACTGCATTTGTGTTTATTTGGCAAGCCACCCCAACGGCTGACTCAGCCTTTTTCTTCTTCAGTACCAATGAACTCCACTTTGAACCAGAGTTTTTAGGGCGAGTGCGTCTAGTTACCAGTCTTGCGTCTTTGATTGGTGTTTGGATTTTTCAACGTTTCTTAAAAAGTGTCTCCTTCCGGCTGATTTTTGGTTGGAGTACGGTCATTTCCGCAGTTTTGGGTATGACCATGCTTTTACTGGTGACCCACACAAATAGAGCTTTGGGTATAGATGACCGTTGGTTTAGTTTGGGTGATAGCCTCATTCTCACTGTGATGGGACAAATTGCTTATATGCCAGTTTTGGTACTTTCTGCCAGACTTTGTCCTCCTGGTATAGAAGCCACATTATTTGCCTTATTGATGTCAGTCTTTAATTTAGCTGGAATGGTTTCTTACGAAGTGGGAGCCATCATCATGCACTGGTTAGGAATTACGGAAACTAACTTTGATTTACTTTGGCTTTTGGTATTAATTACTAACTTGAGTACACTATTACCATTGCCATTTCTCAACTGGCTACCAGCCGATGATGCAGAAATAGAAACCCAGGCATTAGCACCAGCTTCAGCTAATAGTCAAGTGTCTAATTTAGTTCCTGAATTAAGGTTGCGAGAAGCAGAACCAAAAGTAGTTGAATAAAATTTTTCAACCAACGATAGCCTAATTTTTACTTGTGTCTCAATGCCTCTGTGATTTGAAGGTGATTTTCTCAACACAGAGACATGAAGTCACGAAAAATAATCCTTTCTTGATGCTTACTTTTTTTTTAATATGCAAAGTTACGAAGACCAACAACTAAAAACTTTAGAAAAATCATATACTCGTAAAGACTGGCAGGGAGGATACAAATCTCTAACGCAAGAGTTTGATTATTGGATTGATGATGTAGAAGGGGAAATTCCTCCCGAACTGCAAGGTACATTGTTTAGAAACGGGCCGGGATTACTGGATATTCAAGGACAAAGCATTCATCATCCTTTTGATGGTGATGGGATGATTAGCCGTATTAGCTTTGTTAATAGTCGCGCTCATTACCGTAATAGTTTCGTCAAAACAGCAGGGTATTTGTCAGAAAAAAATGCTGGTAAAATTCTGCATCGGGGAGTTTTTGGTACTCAAAAACCAGGTGGTTGGTTAGCCAATATATTTGATTTCAAACTCAAGAATATTGCTAACACTAATGTTATCTATTGGGGTAATAAACTTTTAGCATTGTGGGAGGCGGCGGAACCTCATCGCCTCGACCCCAAAACCTTAGAGACTTTGGGCAAAGAATATTTTAATAATGTTTTATCAGCAGGTGAAGCTTTTGGCGCTCATCCCCGATTTGACCCCAATTGTGAGCAGGATAACGGCGCACCTTGCTTAGTCAATTTTTCGGTTAAACCCGGATTATCTACGAAAATTACGATTTTTGAGTTAAATCTAGCAGGCGAAGTTGTCAGAAAGCACGCCCACAATGTACCTGGGTTTTGTTTTATTCACGATTTTGTCATTACACCTAATTACTGCATCTTCTTTCAAAATCCTGTTAGTTTTAACCCCATACCTTTCGTTTTAGGATTACGTGGCGCTGGAGAATGTATTCAAGTACAACCAAATCAGCCAACAAGAATTATTGTTATTCCTCGCTTTCCTCAGTCAGGACAAAAAGAAATCAAAACTTTAGAAGTGCGCTCAGGTTTCATTTTCCATCACGTTAATGCTTTTGGTGTGGGAAATGAAATTCTTGTAGACTCCATTTGCTATGACTCTTTACCAGAAGTAGAGCCAGAAAGTGATTTTCGCCAAGTGGATTTTGAGGCGATCGCACCTGGTCAACTATGGCGCTTTTACCTTAACCTCAAGGATGGGACAGTACAAAAAAAATTAATTGAATCTCGTTGTTGTGAGTTTCCCACCATTCATCCTCGTAATGTAGGACGCTCTTATCGATATTTGTATATGAGTGCGGCTCATACGGAAAGTGGTAATGCACCATTGCAAGCATTACTGAAAATAGATTTAGAGTCTGGAGAAAAACAAATATGGAGTGCAGCACCTCGTGGTTTTACGGGTGAGCCGATTTTTGTTCCCCGTCCAGGCTCAGAAAAAGAGGATGATGGTTGGGTACTGGCTTTAGTTTATGATGCGGCTCATCACCGTTCAGATGTGGTAATTTTAGATGCTAGTGACTTTACTAAAGGGGCGATCGCTCGGTTACACCTCCAGCATCATGTACCTTATGGTCTTCACGGCAACTTTACTCCCCAGATATTTGTATAAACTAGTACTGCAAAGCGAATAAAAATGTTACTAAGTTTAAGCACATGGCAGGAAGTTGAAACCTATCTGCAAAAATCAACAGGGATTATTCTCCCGATTGGTTCGACTGAACAGCATGGGCCGACGGGATTAATTGGTACAGATGCAATTTGTGCAGAAGCGATCGCTCTTGGTGTGGGTGAAGCAACTGGGGCGATCGTTGCGCCTACAATCAATGTGGGGATGGCTCTACACCATGCTGCATTTCCCGGTACGATTAGTTTGCGTCCCAGTACTTTAATTTTGCTGGTGCGAGATTATGTAACTAGTCTTGTCAAAGCTGGTTTCACTAAGTTCTACTTTATTAACGGACACGGCGGTAATATCGCCACTCTCAAAGCTGCATTCTCAGAAACATACGTATATCTGGAAGACTTGCAGATTCACTCTGCCCATAAGGTACAATGTCAAGTCGGTAACTGGTTTATGTGTAGTTCTGTATACCAACTTGCCAAAGAATTGTATGGTGAGCAAGAAGGTTCCCATGCTACACCCAGCGAAGTAGCTGTGACTCAATATGTTTACCCAGATGCAATTAAGCAAGCACCGCTTTCACCAGAGGTAGCCAGAGGACATCGAATTTACGGTGCTAGGGATTTTCGCCAACATTATCCAGATGGACGCATGGGTTCCAATCCCGCTTTAGCAACACCAGAACATGGTAAGCAGTTTTATGATTTGGCTGTTAAAGAACTGAGTAATGGATATTTAGAATTTTTGAGTGGTGAATGATGGCCATTGACTATTAACTATTGACTATTGACACTCACCGCATCCCTAACAAGATGACCATCTTCCATGTAAACTATGCGATCGGCTATGTCTAAAATGCGGTTGTCGTGGGTAACTAAGAGAATTGTACAGTGATGCTCTTTGGCTAATTTTTGCATTAGTTCCACGACATCGCGCCCGGATTGTTTATCTAGGGCTGCTGTTGGTTCATCGGCTAAGACTATTTTAGGCTGACTGACTAACGCACGGGCGATCGCTACTCTTTGTTTTTGTCCTCCCGATAAGTTATCTGGGTAATAATTCAGCCGATTTCCTAAACCGACTTCTTCTAACATTTCTGTTGAGCGAGTGAGCATTTCCTGGGTGGAAATTCCTGGTTGTAATTCCAAACCCATACGCACATTTTGCAGTGCTGTTAGGCTACCATGCAGGTTATGTGCTTGGAATATATAACCATTGTTGCGTCTTGCTTGAGTTAATTGTTTACTACTAGCACCAGTAAGTTCTCTTCCTAATATCCGCAAATTACCAGACTGGGCTGAACGTAAACCACCAACTAAAGTTAGTAGGGTAGTTTTTCCAGAACCGGAAGGCCCTGTCATAATCACAATTTCGCCTGCATTAATTTCGAGATTGATATTAAATAAAACCTGTTTACGGAGTTGTCCACTACCAAAGTAATGGTCGAGGTTTTGAATGGAAATGACAGGTTCGGAAGTATTAATGCTTTGCATAAGTTGTCTCAAAACATATCGGCTGGGTCAGCAGATTGTAATCTACGTGTGGCTATAGCTCCAGAAAGAGTACACATGATTAGGGTTAATAATAAGACAGTGAAGGCTCTAACTGCTGTCATGAATATTGGTAAATTTGTGGCATTTGCTGCTAATTGATAAAGCCCTAAGGGAACTATAAACCCTGGAATAAAACCCAAGACTGCTAGAATTAAAGCTTCTTCAAAAATTACTCCTAATAAATAAGAATTGCCATATCCCATTGCTTTGAATGTGGCATATTCTTTTAGGTGGGCATTTACATCAGTGGAAAGTACTTGATAAACAATAATCACACCGACCATAAATCCCATTGATACGCCTAAACTGAAAATGAAGCCGATGGGGCTTTCTGTCTTCCAGTAATCTTCCTCCATTTTGACGTATTCAGCACGAGTCAATACTTTGACATCATCTGTTGGGAGATAAGACTTCAGTGCTTCGACTACTTGTTTTGGATCATAACCGGGTTGAATATTAACTAAGCCTAAATTGATACTTCCTGCTAGTCTGCGAGGAAACAGACGTAAAAAGTTTTCATCACTAGAAATTAAAGTACCATCAGCACCAAAGGAAGCACCTAGTTTAAATGTTCCACTAATCGAAATAGTCCGTTTATCTACTTCTGTAGTGACACTTTCCCCTGCATCAATTTGACTAAAAACTTTGTCATATTCACCCCTAGCCGCGCGGTCAAAGACAAAATTATCTGGTAACTTAATTTTATCTAGCTGGTTATTGACTTCTGGAATATTCAGCGCAGGTTGTTCAGGATTAAACCCAATTGCTTGCACTGAAGTTTTACGGCGAGTTTGGGGATTTTTCCAGGTGACTAAACCGATATACATGGCTTCTGCGGACTTTACACCAGGAACATCCGCAGCTTGCAATAGTCGCCGCCGTGAGAACGTGGATAAATTCTGCATATTCCGGCTTTGAGGACTGATTAAAACGATGTCTGCAAGCACTGCCCGATTGAGGCGGGTGTTACTGTCATACAAGGCATTTTGAAAGCCCAACTGCATGAACATGAGGACATCGGCAAAAGCGATACCAGATAAAGCAACTAAGAGGCGGCTTTTATGATGACTCAGTTGCAGCCATCCTAAAGGTGTGCGTCGCTGTAGTTCTTGAATAAATCCAGTCATAATTAGTCATTGGTCATTGGTCAACGGTCAACGGTCAACAGTCAACAGTCAACCGCCTTACAATTCAATTACTGCTTTGATTTGCAAGTTAGTAAATTTGGCTGCCTTCTGGCTTGAGGTTTCATTTAGTCGCACGTGAACTTCTACGACGCGTGAATCAATATTTTCACTAGGGTCGCTGTTAATAATGTTCTGACGTTGGACTTTCCAGCCAATTTGGTCTACTGTACCTTGCAATTTTCCTGAGAGGGATTTACTTGATATCTCTACCTTTTGTCCGGTGCGGACTTTGTTGACATCGCTTTGGTAAACTTCGACGACTGCATACATCTGGCTGGTTTGCCCCATCTCAACGATGCCATCAGTGGATACAACTTCGCCGGCGCGGGTGTAGATGTCAAATATCACGCCATCTTGGGGCGATCGCACATAAACTTGATCTAAGTTAGCCTTGGCCTGTTTTGCGGCTGCTAAAGTGCGATTTACTTCTACCTTGGCTGCTTGTATATCAATAGGACGCACTTCCGCAATCTGATTTAAAGTAGCGGCGGCGGCGCTGACTTGTTTGCTACCTGTAGTGTTGATTCGAGATAGGGCTGTTTTCGCTTCGCTGATTTGCTTACGTCCAGTACTATCAATTCTTTGCAGGTTGGCTTGCGCTTCGCTCAACTGTTGAGTAATAGTATCTACACTTAATCGCTTAGTATCATAGGAAGACTGGGAAATTGCACCGTCAGCATAAAGCTTTTGATAGCGTTCCCACTCACTTTGAGCGTTTTTCAGTTCTGCTTCTAATCTCTTAACTGTGGCTTGTTGGGCTGATTTCTCACCTTGCCATTGGGCTTCTAATCTGGCTACGGTTTCTTGTTGTTCTCTCTCATCACCTGTTGTCTGTGCCTGGACACGGGCTATTTCAGCTTTCTGGGCTTCTATCTCCCCAACTTTTGCCCCTTCCCGGACTTTCTCTAAGTTAACCTGGGCGACTTTCACCGCTTCTTGGGCTTCTTGGTAAGCTGCCTCTAGGCGATCGCGATTATCTAAAATAGCAATTACTTGTCCAGCTTTTACCCTATCCCCTTCTTTAACTAACAGTTTCTCTACTCGACTTCCTTGTCCAGATGATGAAGGTGCGGAAAGTTTAATGACTTCACCCTTTGGTTCTAGTCTGCCTAATGCTGTTACCGTTTTTATCTGCGGTGCGCTGATTTGGGGAGTTGGGGTTGCAGGAGATGGCTGTGCTTGAGTTTGGAGTGAACTATAACCCTTTACACCAGCGATCGCCAAACCTGCGGCTGTCGCCAAAATGAGCAATTGCCGAGAATTACGCTTGAAGAATACGGAACCTTGATCGGCTACTTCGCGTACCATAAGCCCCTCTTTTATTTAGGACGCTAAATAAACTATTTAGTTTAGTAAACTATAATTAAACTAAACCGTACATTACAATATTGTCAAGGGTGTATGGATAGAAAAATGAATCTTTCAGGAGAAATCCCCGCAATTAAGTTCACTTATCGGTCTAAGCTAGTTTATTCAGCGAAGATATAAAAATATGAGTATGAAAAAGGCACATATAGAAAGTAATGATAGCGATCGTCTTTTCTCATCTGAGAAAGTTGATGCGATTTTAGCTGGGGCGATGCAAGAGTTTTTGACCAACGGCTATGCAGCCACGACAATGGATAGAGTGACAGCCGCAGCAGGAGTCTCGAAAACCACTGTCTACAGCTACTTTCAAGACAAAGAAGGATTATTTGCTGCTTTGATTGAAAAACTAGCGCAGGAAAAATGTTTTTTAGTCCACAATGGGGAATTTCTGCAAGGAGAACCCCGTATTGTTTTACGTCGTTTAGCAACGAATATTTTAGATCAAATAGAGCAAGAACCAGAGTTTTTGAGTTTAATCAGGCTAATTATCGGCGAATCTGGGCGGTTTCCGTTGTTAGCAAAAACCTTTGTCTACAACATAGATAAACAAGCTCTACAGCGCCTGAGTCAATATTTTACAGAGCATTCAGAACTAAAATTACCTGATCCAGAGGTGGCAGCACGTATTTTTATGGGTACAGTAGTGCATTTTATAATTATTCAATATATGCTCCATAGCCAGGATATCTTACCAATGGAGCGCGATCGCCTCATTGACAACCTGATTAACTTAATCACTATTAATCTTTCTCAAACTACTTCTACTAATCAGTATTCTGGTACAAGGCAAAAATCACCCAGGCGAAGGCGTACAACTTCGGGTAAATTCCAGATGGACTACAGTTCTGAACCTAAACAGTTAAGGTCTATAAGATTGACTGATACAGCCTGGGAACAGTTAGCAGAATTAGCAGAGAAAAATAACTTGACTCGCAGCGAAATGATTGAAATCTTTGCCCGCGAAGGTTTTTCAAGTAATCGGACTCATTCGTAATCACCTACGGTTGGCTAGTCTTCAGCCTTAAATTATGTATATACATGGAAAGAGGTAGAAACTAGTGATGATTAATGTATATACATGGCTTATGTAACTTCTTAATCCCTTACTGACACGCCTCATTGCTAATTGGGGCTAAGTTTTCAACCATTTTGATAATTTGTTTAGGTGATTTAGTGTAATTAACAATTAATCGGGGGATTTCATAAGCATTATGTTTACAAGTATAATTTAAAGTTTCATCGTTATATAAATACCCAGATAAATAATATCTAGAAACATATAACTCTACCTGCTTATTATAAGCTCCATAAGGATAAGCAAAATGAGATGCTACCTTTTGTTCTGGATCTAAATCTTGTGTACATCTTCTCAAAATACTTCTAGATTTTAAAAGTTCATGCACCAGTTCTCGCCGGGATAATTTTGTTAAATCCTTGTGATTTAATCCATGAGATTGAATATCATAAAATCCTTTTTGTAAACCTTCCCTAATTTCCTGACAACTTAAATGGGTTTTACTACTAATAGCCTTTTGAGCTAAACGACTAGGATTAATAAATAAGACTATTTTAACTTTTCTGCCATATTTTATTTCTAGCTTAGATAAAATAGGCAGTAGCTTAGTATGTACTGATTTATAGCCATCATCAAATGTCAACATTATCGGCTTTTTGCCCCGATACTCTGCCGGAATTTTTTGGGATTTGGTTAGTTTAAAATTATATAAATCTTCTGTGCTTAAAAACCAGTAGTTATTAATAATCAGAGACTCTAAAAGTTTTTCTAATTCCTGTTTTGAGTAGTGCATTTCCTCTGGGGGTAAAGGTGATAAAGTCTTATTACTTTTCGTATCTAAAATGCCGTGAAATCCCAAAATAGGCACTATAGGCTCAATAGGTCTAAAATTGAGTGCAACTAAAGAAATTATAGAAACTAAGGCTAAACTAAAAGGAAAATTTTGAGTAGTCATTGCGGTAGTAGTATTGCCCTGGTATGTCGGCATTCAGGTAAAAAAGCATGAGATTTTTTACTCAAGTTTTGTTAACCTAGAGCCAAGATAGCAATTACTTTTTATACCACAATGACTAGGGAAACAATTGATATTAATTATTTGAAAATCAAATCTAAGCGCTGCTGACTAGCTTTTAGGGCATCTGCTGGGGAACTCTTACCCATCAATACAGTTTCCACTGCCCGACCTACACTATCAGAAATCCGATTATAACCGGGGAAAGTAGGACGCGATCGCGCGTACTTAGCCTGTTCTAAAAATACCTTTGCTTGGGGTACTTTTTTCACAAATGCCTGGTATTTTAAACTTTCGCGGGATTTTAAATTGATTGGTAAATAACCTGTTCCCAGTGCCAACTCTGTTTGAAATTCTTCACCAGCAGCATATTCAAGAAATTTAAAAGCTGCCTTTTCTCTTTCCGGTTGAGATTTAAAAATATAAAGATTTTCGCCACCAATTACAGTAGCAGGTCTTTCCCCCACTGGAATAGGGAATACATCAAAATCAACCCCACTGGCTTGAAACTCCCCTAAAGTCCAAGGCCCAGTTAATTGCATCGCCACTTTACCAGTTAGCAAATCGTTGGTTTCGTAACCTCTTTCTGGGGCTGATAACACAGCCGAACCATCTGTTATTAAATCACGCCACAGTTGCAAAGCGGCGATCGCCCCAGCATTATTTTCTAAAGTGACACCAGCCGCATTCTGTGAATCTTTGCTTACCAACTCGCCGCCACCACTCCACATAAATGGTAGCCAAGTAAAGACTGTAAACTCACCTTTGCCTAAAGGTAGTACCATCCCATGTTGATCAATTCTTCCATCACCATCGGTATCACGGGTTAATTTTTTGGCAACTTCCCGAAACTCTTCCCAAGTCTTAGGTAATTGTGTAATTCCCGCCGCCTTAAACAAACTGGGACGATAAAAAACGCCAACATTATTTGTAGCAAAAGGTACTGCCCAAGTTTTACCCTGGTATTCCACAGCCGGGTATAAGCTGGGGTCAATTTCATCTTTAATTAGTGAACTTGACAACATTTCGTCCAAAGGAACCAAGGCATTTAGTTCTACTAGTTGCCCTGTAGTTGCTGGGTTGTACCACAAAATATCCGGGGACGCATTACCTACGACAGCTGCCAAAATCTTCGGCATTTGTTGGTCTTGTTGTCCAGCGTAAATCGCATCTACCTGAATATCTGTATGGCTTTGGTTAAACTTATCTACCAGCTTTTGAAAGACATCCCGATTAGGTGGCGGATTCACCCCATGCCATAAAGTTAAATGAATGACTTTATCTGCTTTCATGCCATTTTGGATTACCTGACATCCACTAGTAACTAATATTCCTACTAGAAACAGCGATAGCCAACGATATCGGTAAAATCGCCAATTTTTTCTTTTTACCCTAGAATCATCAGAGGCGAAAAAAAACCGCGCACAGTTTTGATAAAACAGATTAATCAATTTTTTAACTTTCATGGACAGAGTGAGGGACTATTGACTAATGACTATTGACCATTAACCATTAACTTTGGAAGAGAGATTTATTAGCTTTAGATTATGGCAGGACATAGTAAATGGGCAAACATTAAGCGCCAAAAAGCGGTAGTAGATGCCAAGAAGGGTAAGACCTTTACTCAGCTATCGAGGGCAATTATTTTGGCAGCTAGAAGCGGGATTCCAGACCCATCGGGAAATTTTCAACTCCGTACCGCCATCGATAAAGCAAAAGCGGCTGGTATTCCTAACGATAATATAGAACGGGCGATCGCTAAAGGTGCAGGTACATTTGGCGGCGATAACGCTAGTTTAGAGGAAATTCGTTACGAAGGTTATGGCCCTGGGGGTGTAGCGATTTTAATTGAAGCTTTGACTGATAACCGCAATCGCACGGCTGCTGATTTACGAGTAGCTTTTAGTAAAAATGGTGGTAATTTGGGTGAAACTGGCTGCGTTAGCTGGATGTTTGATCAAAAGGGTGTCTGTGTTGTCTCTGGTGTTGTGGATGAAGACCAGCTTTTAGAAGCATCCTTAGAGGGTGGTGCTGAATCTTATGAAATGACCGAGGATGAGACAGCCGAGGTGTTTACAGAAGTAGCAAATTTAGAAATTCTCAATCAGACACTCAAAGACCAAGGCTTTAAGGTGACAGATGCCGAGTTGCGCTGGATTCCCAGTAATAATGTAGAAGTTACTGAACCAGACCAAGCGCGATCGCTGCTCAAATTGATTGATACTCTAGAAGGGTTAGATGATGTCCAAAATGTGACATCTAACTTTGAAATGTCCGAAAATCTTATGGCGGTGAGTTTCGCCTAGATAAATATCTCATCGCTGGGGAAGGTAGGAAATCAAAATTTTATACCTCACTCCTTAAGAAGACGATTGTTCTGCGGCTTGTCTAACCAAATCAACTTCTAATTCCAAAGCCTCAGCGATTTGTTCTACACTCAATCCCAATTTCAAAAACTTAGGCACTGCTTCAAGCTTACCCTCCAGTTTACCTTCGAGTTTACCTTCGAGTTTACCTTCCTCTTTTGCCTCTTGATAAACCTTTGTATTCCTAATAGCATCCAAACCCAACATAGTTTCTACCTCTTCCCTGCTAAGTCTGGGAAACTTATAAATTACTACTGTCTCAATAAATTCTATAATTTCTTGTCTTCCGGCTTTTTCTAGTAACAAGACTAAGTGACGCATCCACACCACGAAAGTATGGTAATTTATCTTCCCAGTCACTAACCCCCATAGCCAAGTAACTTGCTCAATCAGGGGCGATCGCGTAAGAATAATAGTTAGAATGCCTTAATCTCTCTTAACAATGGCGCTAACGCAGATTACTCAAACTGTTTCTCCTCAACCGACACCGCCAGAACTGCGAAAATACGACTATGATTTGGTCATCGTCGGCGGCGGAATTGTTGGGTTAACCCTAGCTTCGGCATTAAAAGATTCTGGCTTGAATATACTGTTGATCGAGGCTAAAGTCTCATCCGCAGCAGTAGCCAAAGGTCAAGCCT
This sequence comes from Nostoc parmelioides FACHB-3921, assembly GCF_014696625.1. Lineage (GTDB taxonomy): Bacteria > Cyanobacteriota > Cyanobacteriia > Cyanobacteriales > Nostocaceae > Trichormus > Trichormus parmelioides. The sequence continues at coordinate 49,445 of NZ_JACJQL010000039.1, read as the reverse complement.
ATGCAGTTCATCTGCTATCAGCGCTAATTTACCAAGGAATTGGTATTTGGGATAAAATTCTGCCTCAGATTGCCAAGTACCGCCAAGTCCGCCTTTCTGATGCTGATTATCCTGGTGTGGTGGAGTTTGAAACCACAGATTTAGGGACACCAGAATTAGGTTATGTAGCGGAACATCAAGCGTTACTGGAACCTCTACAGGAGTTTGTGCAGAATTGCCCAAATGTGACTTATCTTTGTCCGGCTGAGGTGATGAGTACCAATTATCAGCAAAATGAAGTAGTCATCGCCGTCAAAATTGCCGATCAATTAAACACAATCCGTAGCAAATTACTGGTAGCCGCAGATGGATCGCGATCGCCTATTCGTCAAGCTGCGGGGATTAAAACTCATGGCTGGAAGTATTGGCAATCTTGCATTGTTGCTTTTGTCAAGCCTGAGAAACCACATAACGATACAGCTTACGAAAGATTTTGGCCTAGTGGCCCCTTTGCGATTTTACCTTTACCAGGAAACCGTTGCCGCATCGTTTGGACAGCCCCCCACGATGAAGCAAAAGCCCTGTGTGCTTTAAATGATGAAGAATTTTTACAGGAACTTAGCCAACGCTTTGGCAAGCAGATGGGTAAGTTGGAACTGTTAGGCGATCGCTTCGTTTTTCAAGTACAACTCATGCAAAGCGATCGTTATGTTCTTCCCCGTTTAGCTTTAGTTGGCGATGCAGCACATAATTGTCATCCTGTGGGTGGACAAGGATTAAACTTGGGTATTCGAGATGTCGCCGCTTTAGCCCAAGTCATCCAAAAAGCACATCAATCTGGCGAAGATATTGGCAACATTCGGGTCTTGAAACGTTACGAAAGCTGGCGACAAAAAGAGAACCTAGCCATTTTAGGGTTCACTGATATGTTAGACCGGATGTTTTCTAACCAATTCCCTCCCTTGGTGTTTGTTCGTCGCTTGGGTTTATGGTGTTTACGCAGTGTCCCCGCGCTAAAAACATTTATGCTCAAGTTAATGATTGGGTTGAAGGGAAAAACGCCAGAATTAGCCAAACGTTGAAACTTTTGTAGGAGTAGTATGCTGTGTTCCAACGTCAGTGATGGTAACTCAGGATGATTCTACTCCTCCAATAATTCCCCAAATAATTACTTTCCTCTATATGAGGTATTTTTGAAAAAACTACAGATGAATTCACCTGGATCGTTGGGTTGAAATGGTATTAAAGTTTTATCTTGTTTTAACTTAAACTTTTGGCGACAATTGTAGACCTCTAATGGTCTTTTTTCTCCGTCAATAGTAATATTTGCCTTATATTCCCAATAATTTTTAGCACTACGATTAATGCTAATAATACAAATATGTTGACCATGATAGTTACGGCATACGGCGGCTACAGCAGGCAATAACACAACATTTGAGACAAGTAATAGTAATATTAAAGCTATACAAATATATAGCTTCACTCTAATATCATTAAACATTGGTAAAAGTGGAGTAAGAAATATTCTTACAGTGATAATTCCTAATTAAGCATAATCAATTGTAAATTGTTTTGATTCAGGAATTTTTTTCAGCCAATGGCAGCACCAAGCGGCTAACAACTCGATTATCAGGTGATTGATAGATATCTAATTCCCCACCTAGTTGCTGTATCAGTTGTTGGCAAATCAACAAATTAAAATTGGGCGATTGATCAAAATTACAGAAAGCGAGAATATCGTTGTGAGTTTTCTGTTGTATCTCTGTGAGTAATTCTGTGGGAATTTTGCCGTTATCTGTAATTGATACTTCTAAAAATTGCTTATCTATCTGACGACACCAGATATCTATTCTGCTGCTGTTAGGAGAACGATGACAGGCAGCGAGTAATAATTCGTAAAGGACTAGTTCAAATTTTACAATATCGCCAGCGATCGCCATTGTTGATAGGTTAGCTGGGGTAGAAACGCCTTTGAGTAATGCACCACTGTTAGTTACTTCCTTTTCTGTGTGGGCTTGTGCCAAACCGTGGACACCAATCCACAACTTTTGTTCTTGAACTAATTTATCTATGCGTTCGAGCGATCGCTTGAGTAAACTGGCTATGGGCATAGTTTCCCAGTTTATGTGTAACTGCCATTGTTCCAGTTTGACCATTGAGGTGATGGAAGTAAATGTATGATCTAACTGTTTCAGTAACACTTGATATCGTGTATGTGCCATATCATTTGTAGGAACGCCCAGATCATACATTTGTTTCAGTAAATTGGTAGTTGTGCGTTGGATGCTTTCCAAACGACGATGTTTATACCAATTGAGTTGGCGTAACTCCTGGGTTATGGACTCTAGACGTTGACTGATTTGTTGTTGACGACGCAACCAAGCAAGCTGATCAATTAAAATTTTGCCAGCATCAAGACGATGTTGTGGCCAGTGGCGTTCTCGATGGTCTGCCAACAATACGACTCCTGTAGGTTGGTGATCAACTCCAGTTCGTAAAGCCATTAATAAAACTTGTCCAATCCCCTCACCATGTAACCATTGGCGTGTTTCTGGAGGTAAATGATCTACACTGACATTTAAGTAACTGTTTTCAACCAGCGCCCATTGAATTACAGCTTCATATTGAATGGAAAGTTTGGCTGATACCTCAACTTCAAATCGATTATCGGGAATTACCCCAGGGATAATTTCTGCTGTAGACTCGCCATGTGACCAAGACAATAACAGTGCCAAAGGGCAGTTAAGCACAGATGCTATTTGCCTGAGTGCTGCACATTCCAAGTGATTTTTCTCAGTTTCGCTGTTTTCGTTGTCAGTTCCGTCTACAATCCGTAAACAATTTTGGACACTCTGGAGAACTTGTTGCTGTTGTTCGTTATTCTTTTGTAGTCGCCACTGTTTGACAACTACCCCTATTTGTTGACTGACAACCCACAGTAGTTCTCTCTCTAGGTTCGTCCAACTGCGATGACTGGTGTGAGTGACAACTAATAATACTTCTGCTTTCTGATCTTGAATGCAATTGCAAATTAACAGCGATCGCGCGCCATGCTCTAATAAAAGAGGCCGCCAGTTAAAAAAACGTAAATCTGCTTCTACATTTTCTACTGCCACTGTAGCATTTGCAGATTTCAACATCTGTCTGTCAGTCTGCGACAATAAACCGAAGCTACAGCTAAGAGGACGGCGATGGTGGGGCTGATTTTGATAAATAACTTGATAGTTATTCTGGTCGGGGTCGTAATGTAAGAGTAAAAAGCGAGTAGCATTAAAGCGATGTAATACTTTAGCAGCACAAACCCGTAAAGTTTCCTTCCAGTCTTGGTGAGTGTAGATACTTTGGGCAACTTCACTAGTTAACTGGGAATCTTCTCGAATTTGTTTAACAATATTCTCTATTTTGTCATTGGGAGCTACAAGGGAGAGGAACCCCGCCGCGCCTTGAACAAAATTTTTATCAGCTTCCGTCCAAATGCGTGGTTCATAACCTTCTACAGCCAGAAACCCCAACAGGTCTTTCTGCCAAATAATCGGGGCTGCTAAGAGCGATCGCACCCGCAGACGTTGCAACAGTTTAGCTGTAAACTGGCCTTCTAAGGAACTGCGAGCATCACCAATCCAGATAATTTTATTAACCGATAAAGCATAATATAAATCGCTTAAGTCTTGTACTGTCATCCCTGCGGCTGACTGTTCACGGTTAGTTTCCCGACCGATATTGACTAATTGATCGCCCATCCGACACCAAAAATAGCGTCCTTGCCTTTCAAACCAGTAAATATTGGTACGACTAGGAGAAACAAAGCTATGGGTAGCTTCTACTACCGCCTTTAGCCTTTCCTCTAAATTATTCAGATTACGGATATTTTCTAGTAGTTGTAATAATGGCTCATCAGGACGCTTGATTTGCTTTTGTTGCAAATTTATTTCCTGTTGATAGAGACTTGCTGCTAGTTCACCTAAAACCATCATTAGACGAGCTTTAGCATCTTCTGGTAGCAAATAACCCCAACGTTCTGAACCGAGTAACAGCAATCCCATGCAGCTGTTTTTATGACGCATGGGCAGCATGATTGTCCCTTGGATATTAAATTTTGTGCCAACTTCTCGCCATTCTCCAGCCCGTTTTTCGTTGCGGATATCTGCAACCCCTAAGGGAGACTGTTGAATTACTACCTGTTCTAATAAATCCCCCGGTTGTAGAACTAGCCGTCTACGTAAAAAATTAATATCGTTACCAGGAGCAATACCCCCTTTACCAAATAAAGTGTGTTTCAGGCGATCATAACTAGCAATCCAAATTAGTTTGTAGTTAAACTCTTTGTGAATGTAATTAATAGTAGTTTCAATCAGAACATCAACATCATCTTCCTCCCTGAGAATTTGTAAAACACGTCCCAAGGCGAGAATTGGTTGTTCGGCGGCTATCGATTTATGTGGCTGCCCCATCTGATTTTTGATCAACATAACTTGTAATATATAAGATGCCCAAATTACCCAGACTAATATCTTTACGGGTATTGATTGATATTTCGGGATGAAAGGGATTGGGGACAAAAAAGTAAAAAGTAAAAATGTAAAAGATTTTTTCTTGTGACTTTTGCCTTGGACTGGGGATTGGAAAAAAAATTATTGGTGACTGACTATTAAGTATGGATATATATAAACTTGCAGTTCGTCCGCTTTTATTTGATTTGGTAAAGGCTGATCCAGAGTGGTTGCATCAGCAAACAATGAGGAGTTTGAGTTGGCTGTCACACACAAGCGATCGCACAAGTACTAAGTGGGTGCAAAATATCCTACAAAAGTCACTTTGTCTAGAAGATTCTCGGCTAGAGCAGAATTTGTTTGGTTTAAGGTTTCCCAATCCTGTGGGTTTGGCTGCTGGCTTTGATAAGGATGGTGTAGCAGCTAGGATTTGGTCTAGTTTGGGTTTTGGCTTTGCGGAACTGGGAACAGTCACATTTGTCGGACAACCTGGTAATCCTCCCCCGCGTCTGTTTCGCTTGCCGTTGGATCAAGCTGCTCTTAACCGCATGGGCTTTAATAATCATGGTGCGGCGGTGATGGCTGCGCGGTTGGCTGATGAAAAAGGACTGTTTTCTATCCCTATAGGCATCAATTTGGGTAAATCTAAGGTGACACCTCTAGAAGCAGCCGCCGAAGATTATTTAAATAGTTTTCGCTTACTCAAGGAGTTGGGTGACTATTTTGTAGTTAATGTGTCTTCTCCCAATACTCCGGGTTTGCGATCGCTCCAAGATGCCTCGATGCTCAGTTCTATCTTGGATGTCTTACAAAAAGAAAATAATACACATAAACCAATATTTGTCAAGATAGCGCCGGATTTAGAATGGGAAGCGATCGCTGACATTATTGGATTAGCTAAAACCTACCAATTAGCAGGGATTATCGCTACTAACACCACAATTCGCCGTGATGGGCTGAAAACTCAAGTGATTGAGCAAACAGGCAAAGCACCCCAAGAAGAAGCTGGCGGAATTAGCGGTGCGCCAGTGCGCGATCGCTCCACGGAAATCATTCGTTTTATTTGGCAGCAAACCCAGGGAGAAATCCCCATCATTGGAGTTGGGGGCATATTTACCCCTGAAGATGCTTGGGCAAAAATTACTGCTGGAGCCAGCCTGATTCAAGTTTATACGGGCTGGATTTACCAAGGGCCAATGATGGTGAGCCAGATTTTAACTGGGTTGCTGGCGAAGTTAGAAGAACATGAATTAAATTCCATCAGCGAAGCTATAGGCTTAGAATTTAAAAGTTAATCAGCCAATAGTCAATAGTCCACAGTCAATAGTTTGTTAACGATGACTGAGCAATGACCAATAAAAACACTGCTGCCTTAATTTTCTTCTAATGGGAAAAATTCCTTAGTTCTTTCGGAAAAAGTCCAGGCAACTCCATCAGGATCGCGGTTGCGAGTCCATTCTGGAAAATCTGGATCATTGCGTCGTTTGTAAACAGTACTGGAATATACATTGAGACGCTTTGCCAGTTCTGATTGAATCAGGGAACCGAAAATTAGCTGTCTTTCCAGATTTGGTTTAACTTCGTGATGAGTAACAGGTGGCGGTAATTCAGCTTCAGGTTCAGTTTCAGGTTCAGGCTCTGCGAGAACTGGTTCTGGTGGGGGTGGTGGTGCTAGGAGCGATCGCGCTTCTGTCGTCAATGGTGGAGATGCCAGTTGTTTCACTGGCTCACTACTTTCGAGGATGTTACCTAAAATGCTGCCTGTGATGAAATAGTAAACTTCACCACCTTCTCCAGCTGGTAGTAAACTAGCCCCAAATTCTGAAGCTTTACCGTCTAAATAACGTTTTGCCGACGGGCCGGGAAAATTGCCACGAATTGCTAAATCCATAGGCGTAATTTTGCCTTGGTTTTCCCGAATTAACTGATTGAAAATTGGGTTTACTCGCTGACACCACTGTTGCCATTGATATTCTTGGAAAATTTTGAAACCAATGGCTAGTACAATCAGTGCCAGCAAAAATCTCCAGGTAGAAACCAGGAAAATAACCAAAAACGATATTGGCAAAAGTAGAACGAGAAACGCCTTCCCGCCACTTTCTAATGTTTTTTCACTCATGCCGATTTTTGCCAAGCGAATTTTTTGGGAAATAATATATTATATTGGCAAAAATCGTGACAAGTTTTTGTATATTTTGGCAAAGTCACGGCAAAAGTATTCAGGACTGGGGAAAAATTGATTCCTGACTCTCAATTTGCCAGTCCCTACTCCCCATTTATCAGAGCGTGTTGTTTCAAATCATCTAAAGAACAGACTTCTAATGCTCTGGCATGGGTGGCTGTAAGAATTACAGGTGGTGCAAATCCAGCTTCCAGTGCTTCTTGCCAACGAGCTGCACATAAACACCAGCGATCGCCTGGCCGCAAACCAGGAAAATTATACTCAGGATGTGGTGTACTCAGGTCATTACCACGAGATTTTGTAAACTCCAAGAATTCTGCTGTAACTTGAGCGCAAACAACGTGCATCCCCGTATCGTAAGCTCCCGTTTGGCAAAATCCATCACGATAAAACCCAGTTACGGGAGAAGAACAACAAAGTTCTAATGCTGTACCAATTACGTTTTCCGCTTGTGCCATATTTAATTCCTGAATAGTTTCCAATATTGGCTATAGGATTCTTGAGTACTGTTCCCCAATCTCCAGCCCCCATTACCCAATCTCTACTAAGCTGTTAGGCTTTTAAATTGTATATTTCGTACTCAGGTTGTCAAAAGTCCAAAGTCCAAAGTCCAATCTAGCCTTTGACTCTGGACTCTTGACTATGGACAGCCCTGACGCAAGAATATTTGATCCGGGTGCGTATCAGCTTATCTCCCAAACACACTCCCAAGAGAGCGAGTAATATTTTGCGGTTGCATCGCATCCATTGCGGCTGTAGGTTCATAGCCACAGTGAACCATGCAATCTGCACATTTGGGATTACCACTGGCGCGGCCGTATTTGCTCCAGTCTGTTTCTGCTAGCAGTTGCTTAAAGCTGGCGTAATGTCCTTCATTCAAAAGATAACAAGGTTTTTGCCAACCTAGAACGCTATAACTAGGGCTACCCCAAGGTGTGCATTCGTAATCTTTCTCACCGACAAGAAAGTCTAAAAATAAGGGGTTATGGTTAAAATTCCAGTTTTTCTTGCCCGTTTTATAGGGGGTGAGGATTTCTCGAAAGAGGGCGCGTGTTTGTTCTCGTTTGAGAAAATGGTCTTGATCTGGGGCCCAGTCGTAACTATAACCGGGGGAAATCATCATGCCATCAGTGTTGAGAGTTTCCAAGAAATCGAAAAACTCCTGCATTTCCTGAGGATCACAACCTTCAAAAATGGTCGTGTTGGTGGTGACGCGGAAACCTCTGGCTTTGGCAGCTTTGATGGCTTTAACGGCAATATCAAACACCCCTTTTCGATCTACACATTTATCATGCCACTCTCGCAACCCATCTAAATGCACGCTAAAAGTCAAGTAGGGCGATGGTTGAAATTTATCTAGGCTTTTTTCCAGTAACAAGCCATTGGTACACAAATAAACATACTTTTTCCGTTCCACTAATCCCCTGACAATCTCGTCAATTTGGGGATGTAGTAGCGGTTCTCCCCCAGGAATGGAAACCACAGGTGCGCCACACTCATCTACTGCGGCAAAACATTGTTCAGGAGTCAAATTCTGTTTCAATATCTCTGTAGGATGTTGAATTTTCCCACAACCAGAACACGCTAGATTACAGCGAAACAATGGTTCTAGCATTAATACCAAAGGAAAACGTTTGCGTCCTAAAAGACGTTGAGTAACTAAATACTTACCGATATCGATCGCTTGTTGTAAGTTAACCGCCACTGTATTACTCCTCAATAGTCATTAGTCAGTTGTTAGTTGTCAGTTGTCAGTTGTCAGTTGCTAATAGTTTTCTTCTCCCTGCCTCTTTTTCACCTCACTTGACATAACCTTGGGAAACAAACCAATTCACCGCATCTTTTAAGGCAATATCGACGGGAGATTGGGGTAAACCTAATTCTTTGACGGCTTTTGAGGCATCGTAGTACATGGTTTGTTGTGCCATACGGACACCATCTATAGGGACTGAGGGAGTTTTTCCCAAGGGTGCGAGAATCTTTTCTTCCATCCAGGCGACGCTTAGGGGTAACCAGCCTGGGACAGTCCATTGGGGTGCGGGTAAACCTGTGATTTGTGCCAGTTTCTCCAGTAGTTGCTGGAGGCTGAGGTTTTGATGTCCTAAGATATAGCGATCGCCACTTTTCCCTTTTTCCAAGGCTAGTAAATGCCCCCAAGCTACGTCCCGCACATCGATTAAATTCAGTCCGGTGTTCACATAAGCGGGCATTTGTCGCCGCAAGAACCGCAGAATAATATCGCCGGTGGGTGTAGGTTTGATATCCCAAGGGCCAATAGGGGTGCTGGGGTTAACTATGACGATATCTTGTCCTTTGGCTGCGGCTTGTATAGCTTCCTGTTCGGCAAGAAACTTGGACTTTTTGTAATGTCCAATTAGCTTATCTACGGGGCTTTGATAGGTTTCATCAGCAATTTCACCAGAGGGATTGACCCCAATGGCGGCTACGGAACTGGTGTAAACAGTACGTTCAATTCCCGCTTTTTGGGCTGCTTCTAACACCTGAAAAGTACCGATGACATTGTTTTGATAAAGTAAATCCCGGTCTTTTTGCCACAGGGAGTATTGGGCTGCAACATGAAACAGATAGCGACAACCAGACATTTGTCGCCAAAGGAACTGATTATCGAAATCCCCTTCGACAATTTCCACGTCTAAACCCTGTAAATTACCCAGATTACTCTGAGGACGGACTAGGGTTTTGACCGTGTATCCTTGTTGCAGCAGCAATCGCACTAGATTAGCACCCACAAAACCTGTAGCCCCCGTGACAAAGACCCGCATTAATTTCTCTCCTTGTGGGCAAAACGGGGAAACCAATCGTCCAAAATGGCGTACACCACGGGTATCACAATCAAGCTGAGGATGGTAGAAGTTACCAGTCCACCAGCGATCGCTACAGCCATAGGCGATCGCAACTCTGAACCCGCACCCAAACCCAAGGCGATGGGTAACATTCCTAACAAGGTGGAAATAGTCGTCATGATGATGGGGCGCAAACGTACCGGGCCTGCCTTGAGAATTGCCTCTGTACGGCTTAAGCCAGCTTGACGCAGTTGGTTGATGTAATCTACTAGGACAATGGCGTTTTTATTGGCTAACCCTAGTAAGAAGACAAAACCAATCAGAGAAATCATCCCAAAGTCACTCTTGGTAAAGAGTAACGCCAGCATTGCACCCACAATGGACAGAGGTAAGGAAACGCCGATTACTATTGGGTCTATCCAACTTTTGAACAGTAAAACTAGTACGACGATAATGCACAGTGCTGACAACGCCAAAGTTGAAGCAAAGCTACCAAAAACCTCGCTTTGGCGTGCCGAATCTCCTCCCAAATTTAAGGTGATGCCAGCAGGTAAGATGGGTTGGGCTTCCGCTACTATCTTATCAGTAGCATTACCTAGAGATAAATCTTGTCCCAAGTTAGCACTGATATAAGCTACCCGTTGATTATTCAGCCGTTCAATTTGCAAAACCTGATCCTGAGTATTGGTTTCACCTGTAACTGTGACATCGGCGAATCCGGGTATTTTCTCAATGCGCTCTTTAATTTTCTTAGCAGCTTCATTGAGAGCCTGTAAATCATTACCGCTTAATGCTACTTGTAGAGGTTTTTGTCCACCCGTATCCACAAATTGAATATCTTCCACACTGGTAGTTACGCCTGGAAGGTTAGGCAAATTTGAGCGTAGTTGGTCTTGTAATTCCGCCGTCTGGATTTTACGGTCTTCCTTTAGCTTGACATACAGTGTTCCTTTATTCGGCTCACCCTCACGAGAACCAACTGTGGTAAAAACTGTTTCCACATCCGGGTATTTTCTCACTACCTCTTCTAGTTTTTTGGCTACTTCTAGAGAGTCGTTGAGGGGGTTGGGGATTGGGAACTGGGTATTAGAAACTGGGGATTGGGTAATATTGCTTCTTTGTCTTGCTTGTAGTTGTAAAGCTGCCAAATCAGGGATCTTTGGCAAGGGTGCGGTGTAGGTGATGTTGAATTCACCCCGGTCTAGTTTGGGAATAAAGCCTTTTGGGATGAATGGTATTAATGCTATACCAGCAACAAAACTGAGTACGGCTAAGGCAACGACTGTTTTACGATGGTTTAAAGACCATTTAAGTAAGTTGCGATAAAGTTGGGTGAATTTTCCCCAGATGTTCGCTTCCTTTCGTTGGGGAGTTTTTGTGACAGATTTTAGCCAATAGGTAGCTAAAACTGGTGATAGGGTACGAGCAACCAAGGTAGAAGCTATATAGGAAGCTGAAACTGTGATGCCAAATGGCTTGAAGAATTGCCCAACTACTCCACCCATCAAACCGATGGGTAAGAATACGGCTACGGCGGCGGCGGTAGTGGCGACGACGGCCAAACCAATTTCGTCCGTGGCTGAGTGAGCAGCTTGGCGGGGGGTTTCACCTTCTTCGATGTGCCGTAAGATATTTTCCACATCAAGGATGGCATCATCAATTACACTCCCAATGACCAATGCTAGAGCCAGTAAGGTGATGGTTTCTAAATTGAAGCCAAAAATCGCCATCACGATAAATGTCGCCAGCAAGGACGTAGGAATAGCTAATGCGGAGATAAAAGTTGCCCGCCAATTCCATAAGAAGGGATAAATCACCACAATTGACAAGACGATCGCCTCTATGAGCGCATCTATTGTTGACTTAGTAGCATGGCGGATATACTCTGCTTGGGTAGCGGCTAAGGTAAGTTTGACATCTGGGAGATTAGCACGGAGCTTCTGTACTTCTTGCTCGACCCGACTAACAACTTCTAAGGTGTTAGCGTTACCACGTTTAATTACTTGAAATGCCAGTGCTGATTGACCATTGAACCTGACTAGTGTGCCTGCTCCTTGACTAAGAGCCGCAAGGCTATCACTGGCAGTATTTAGGGGAGGTGAGGCAGTCGGAGCGCCCAGCAGCGAAACTTTGAGGACTCCTGGTAACTTAGCGATCGCTGGTGTAATCTGGTCTTGAGCTAACTTTGTTAAATCTGCCAGATTGCGAGAATTACTCTCAATGGCATAACTCACAGCAGCAGACTCATTCAAGTTCAAAGGAATCGTTTTGTAACTTGCGCCTTGAGGAAGGTTTAACTGCTTGAGTGCTGCTTCAACTTTGCTAGTGGAAGTTTCCAGATTTGTTCCTACACTAAAAGCCAAACTCACAGCAGCCTGACCAGGATAGCTAGATGAGCGGAGATTATCTAGTCCTTCTAAAGAACGCAGACTATCTTCTATCGGTATGGTAAGCTTTGCTTCAGTATCCACGGCAGTTTTCAGAGGAGCCGTAGCATTTACCACCACTACCGGAAAGGTAATATCTGGAAACAAAGCATACTTAAGGGAACTGAAAGCCAGCGCGCCAGCTACCGCTACGGCAATCCAAAAACTGACAGTCAGCCACGAATACTCAATTGCCCATCGGGAAAAATTGAAGCGTTGTCGTGCCGATTTTGAGCTAGTTAGCTTTACCATCTTGGAAATTCATCAGGCGGAAGACACATTTAATTGTCATGCTACAGTAATCCTTGACACTTTGCGAGTCGAAGAGTAGGGGTGTAGGGGAAAACTATTGACTACTGACTAATGACTATTGACTAATGACTATCAACACAATTCTCGTGCCGCAGGGTTCTGAATACATGGCTGTGTGTCGCGGCTTAAGTCGAGTCACTGGTAAAACCCCCAAAATTATACCAGTGCCAGTAGGTAACAAGCCGTTAACAAAATACCTCCAACAATTGCCAAAGCAGGAATACTCTACCGGTTATTTACAACCAAAAGTCTTGGTTATGGGTCTATGTGGCAGCTTAACCCCGCAATATCATGTTGGGGATGTGGTGTTGTATGAAAGTTGTATTTCCCAGGAACAATTGCAAGTCTGCGATTCCGCCTTCACTACAGAAATACACTCAGCATTAAAAACTCATTATCCAACGCTGAAGTTAGTTAAATCATTGACAAGCGATCGCGTTATTTGCTCTGCTTTAGAAAAACGACATCTTGGCAAAACTTTAGCTGCTGATGTCGTTGATATGGAAGGATTTGCTACCCTAGAGTATTTCAATGGATCTGATGTAGCAGTAGCTATGCTTAGGGTAGTTAGCGATGATTGTCATCACAATATCCCTGACATCACAGCAGCCATCAATCCCGACGGTTCCCTACAGCCTCTATCTTTAGGATTAAGATTCCTGAGTCAACCTATTGCAGCTGCTCGGCTAATTCAAGGTTCCCTACGAGGACTAAAAGTGTTAGAAGAAGTGACAAAATCACTGGTAGCTGAATTTTAAATCAGTTAATCAAAGATAATTTACACAATTTCTATTGATTTTTTAGCGTGTTTCAACTGCTTCCAAAGCAGATGTATTTGTTTATATGCTTCTTCTGGAGTAATTTTGCCACCAGTTTGCAAATTGCAAATGTAATTGACCCGTTGGGAAAATTCTTGTAAGTTGGCATTAAATGCCAAATACTCTGGTTTGAACTGCCCATAGTATGGACTACGAGGATAGAGAAAATCGCACAGTTCCAAGAGAACATCAGACTGTGGGTTCATAGAAGTTTCCATCTCGAAATTTAATATTTCTGGCAGGATAGACTTACAGGTATCTTGTTTGTCGTGCCTAATTTGCGATTAAATTTAATATATATTTAAGTAAAATAGCAAATAGTAGGAATAAATCCCACTATTTACTACTAGCAGAGGTTAGGAGACAACTAGGGAAAATTTGTAATTCATGAATTTACGAAAATAAATTTAAATTATCATGTGTCTTTAAATATAAAATTATTACCAAGTAAATAGAAGTATCTAGGTAAATTTTAATAGTTTTCCTAGATTTGAAGAAAAGTAGCAGATAAGTAATATTTCCCTATCTGCTAACAGAATACGGAGGTATAAACTTGATTAGTCATTAGCCAAATTCTCAGTTTTACCATCTGGACTATTGACTCTGCCAATCAGATTAATTGGCATTAACTAATTCTTGAGTAGCGATGGCAGAATGTTTGACAGATTTAACTAAATCTTCGAGAACTTCTTTAAGTCTTTGATCAATTTCTGCATCAAGTTGCACGCTACCATCGGTTTGACGTTCAATTTGTTTGTCCACAGCGTAAACGGTAGCTAAAATATGTCTGGCTCCTAGTTCACCCAAGATGGGTTTTAAAGCATATTCCACTGACAATAAATGAGCGATAGTTCCACCGGTAGCAATTGGTAAAACTACTTTTCCTGTCAATGATTTCTGTGGTAGCAAGTCTAAAAATGCTTTTAGTACGCCTGTGTAAGCAGCTTTGTAGATGGGAGTGGCAATAATAACACCATCTGCTTTTGCTAATAAGTCTTTTGGTTGTTCTAGCGCTGGGCTGTCATATTTACCAAATACCAAATCTTCCGCAGGTAAATCACGTACGGAAAGAATGTCTACGTGCAAACCTTCTTCTTGTAACAGCTTGGCAGTATGTTCCAGAATTCCGTAAGTTCTGGATGGATGAGAAGGACTACCTGCGATCGCTAGAATACGAGCCATTAGTTTCAACTCCCAATAATATTTTGATACTTTTATAAATACCTGTAACTCTATCGATTTACCGTATTTTACGTTTACAAGTATCACATATTCCTCGTCAGCAAGCAAGAGGCTTTGAGAAAACTACTGAAATACTTTTGTTAACGTGATTTATTTAGGACTTACACACCCAGATTTTCTGTTGAGACAGGGTGTAAGGGTTTCAAAGATTTATACCCCTATACCCCTAAACTGATGAGAAAGATTTTACCCAGCCGAGTTTGATAGCTAGATCAAGAGCGATCGCTGCCGTTGCAAACCACAATATACTTTCACTAGCCATGACTACAAAAGGTAAAACTGTGTTGCTGCTATTCCACCCCATTTCTATCTGAGTTAAACCCCGCACCAAACCAAAAGCCATAACAGCACCATCTTTCAGATGAGAATTTTGATCTGTGCGGATAATATAGCGGTAAGTAATCCCAAATAATAAACCAGAGAAACCAGCGATCGCCCCACTCAACAACCAAGGCCAGTCAACATCTATTTGCAGACTGAAGAGTGAGGGAAAATACCTCGCCAAAACCAGAGTATTGAGCAAACTAGTGATGATAAAAGCTAACCCCAGCGAAAATCCGCCAATCATACCAGCCTTAATGGATTCTATCCGTTCAGCCATTACTTGTTCATCGAAAATTCTATTCATGATAAATCTTGGATTCACAGCAGCGATCAACTAGAGATGAAACATGAGAAAATTACCCAATACCCAATCCCCAGTACCCAGTCCCCAGTATGATAAATAGTAGAGACATTTTGTAAATAATTTCCAAAGAGAGACTATGGCGATTTTGACACTTGGTTGGGTATCACTGTTAGTTGTGTTTACTTGGTCGATTGCGATGGTAGTTTGGGGACGTAACGGACTGTAGGGGAATTGTGGAAAGTCCATTCCTAAGTATTTTGGCTCTAGTCGCCTTAGTGCTGTTACTATCTGTTACAAGTGGCGTTGTTTATTTAACGGTAGCAGACTGGCGCGATCGCCGTCTTCGAGAAAATGAAAAGCGCACACTCCGAAGCAGCACTCCCAAACGGCGATAATTCTCAAGGGACGAATTGAACGCAGTTTTACAAAAATCTTCTTCCAGGGACATGATTCTATCGTGTCCCTAAATTTTTATGGCGCTGTGGGTGTCATTAGTCATTAGTCCATAGTCCATAGTCATTAGTCATTAGTTATTCTTTGCTCCCCCTGCTCCTCTGCTCCTCTGCTCCTCTGCTCCCCACTCCCCACTTGTTACATTTCTCCTCCTTCGGGGAACTCTGAGATAGAAGGCTTTGAGATATTTTAAGTCCTACAGGGAATGGAAAACTCTTCTACAGTACAACCCATACAAACAACTTCCGAGCCAGAATCTCAACCAGATATGAAGACAGCTCTTTCTGGGGTAATTAGTCGGATTCGTCAGTCTCTGGACATAAAAACAATATTCCAAATTACCGTTACGGAAGTACGCCAACTATTAAATGCTGATCGAGTAGGAGTATTCTGTTTCTATCCTGAGTTGGGATGGAAAGGGGAATTTATTTATGAAGATGTGGGTTCTGAATGGATTTCGGTGTTGACATCCGAATTAAGCGATGGATTATTCCCTACTGTAGGCTATCACTGCTTTGCTGAGGAATTTGCTCAACCTTATCAGCAAGACACAATCAAGGTAATGGCTAATATCTACCAAGCAGAAGTCAGTGATGACCATATTCAGTTACTAGAAAAGTTGCAAGTACGTGCTAAGGTAGCTGCTCCTTTAATAAAAGGAAAAGATTTGTGGGGATTATTATGTGTGCATCAGTGTAGTACTCCTCGACAATGGGAAGCATCAGAAATTGAGTTTGTGCAATTGATAGCTGAACATTTGGGAGTGGCTTTACAGCAAGCAGATTATCTAGAACAGGTAAAAGTGCAATCAGCACAACTAGCACAAGCCAAAGCTAGAGAAAAAGCCGCAGAATGGCAAAGATGTATGGCGATCGCTATCGAGAAAATTCGCCAATCCCTGGATTTAGAAAGCATTTTCCGCACTAGTACCATAGAAATTAGAAAACTGGTGAATGCTGACCGTGTAGCTATTTACCGTTTCAATCCAGATTGGAGTGGTGAATTTGTCTTTGAATCTTTGGCTGATGGTTGGATTTCTCTGATAGATGAACAAGAAAAGCAACCAGAATTAAGAAAGAACGTCAGCGAATGTAGCGCCAAAGATTTAGCATCTACCCCAGCAGTAGATACTTACTTACAAGAAACCAGAGGTGGTAGTTTCACCAAATGTGAAATTTATCGTGTCTGTAATGATATTTATAATGCAGGTTTCAGCGACTGCTATATCAAAGTATTAGAAACCTATCAAGCCAGAGCTTATGTAATTATTGCTATTTACCACGGTCAAAAACTGTGGGGCTTATTAGCAATCTATCAAAATACAGGCATACGTGATTGGCAAGATGATGAGGTATACTTACTCACGCAAATCAGCACCCAGTTAGGTGTAGCGTTGCAGCAAGCCGAATATCTACAGCAAATGCGAACTCAAGCAAGCGAAATTGCTAAAGCTGCGGAACGACAAAGGGCGCTGGCTAACACTGTAGAGAAAATTCGCCGTTCTCTTGATCTTGATACCATCTTTAAAACTACTACTCAAGAAGTGCTACGTCTATTAGGTGTAGAGCGGGTAGCAATTTATCGCTTTTATCCCGACTGGAGCGGTGAATTTGTCGCCGATTCTATTGTTGATGGTTGGACACCCGTAGTTAAGCCACAACCTGTTACAGAACGTCTACTGCTGCAAGAAACACAAGCAGGTAAGTATGCACGGAATGAAGTTTTTGTTCCTATTTCCCAAGGAGATAAGTTATGGGGTTTGCTAGTAGCTTATCAAAACTCCCAACCCCGTTATTGGCAAGATGAAGAAATTAACTTATTGGCTCAAGTTGGTGTACAGCTAGGTGTAGCTTTACAGCAAGCAGAAACCTTGCAACAATTACAGGTGCAAGCTGCACAATTGGCTAAAGCTGCCGCACGAGAACGCAAAGCAGCAGAGAGAGAAAAAGCATTAGCAGCTACAGTAGAGAAAATTCGCCGTTCTCTTGATTTAAATACTATCTTTGCTACTAGTACTCAAGAAGTCCGGCGATTATTGGAAGTTGATCGCGTAATTATTTATCGTTTCCAGCCTGATTGGAGCGGGGAATTTGTTGCTGAATCTTTGGGTAATGGTTGGACACCAGTCAATAAAATTCTCACTGTGATTGCAGACGATTACTTGCAAAAAACTCAAGGTGAATATTTTGTCAACGGTAAAATTCTAATTGTTAAAGACATTTACAGCCCAGATTATTCTAGATACCATATCGCCCTCATCGAAGCAATGGAAGCAAGAGCATATATAGTTGTGCCAATTTTCCAAGGCGAAAAACTGTGGGGATTACTAGCTGCTTATCAAAATACTCAATCCCGTGATTGGCAAGAAGAGGAAGTAGATTTACTAGTGCAGATTGCTAATCAATTAGGGGTAGGACTCCAGCAAGCAGAATTGCTCGAACAAACACATCGTCAAAAGGAAGAAATCACTCAAACGCTCAAAGAATTACAGGCGACTCAAAGCCAGTTAATTCAAAGTGAAAAGATGGCTGGTTTAGGACAACTAGTAGCGGGGATTGCACACGAAATCAACAATCCTATTAGTTTTATTTACGGTAACATCGCTTATGTTAATGAACACATTGAAAATTTATTTCAATTGCTGCATCTTTATCAGAAAAACTATCCTAAACCAGAAGCAGAAATCCAAGAACATATAACAGCATTAGATTTAGACTTTATTACTGATGATGTAGCTAAGATTCTCACTTCTATGAAATTTGGTGCAGAGCGTATTTCTCAATTAGTGTTATCACTAAGGATTTTTGCTCGACTTAACGAAGCAGAAATGAAAATGGTGAATTTACATGAAGGTATTGATAGTACCTTGCTAATATTACAACATCGCTTGCAAGCAAATACTAATGTTTTTGAGATTGAAGTCATCAAAGAATATGGTGATTTACCTGAAATACTCTGCTATGCAGCCCAAATGAATCAGGTGTTTATGAATATCATTAATAATGCAATCGATGCAATAGAAAGGTCGAGATTGATAGGTGGAATAGTAGATAAATCACAAATTAAAATTAGTACGAAATTGCTCAAGAAGAATGCAGTGGTAATTTGCATTGCTGATAATGGTTGTGGGATTCCCGAAGAAATGCGATCGCGCATCTTTGAACCGTTTTTTACTACCAAAGAACCAGGACAAGGTACTGGTTTAGGTTTGTCTATTAGCTATCAGATTGTTGTAGAAAAACACAGTGGACAAATTAATTGTATTTCTGAATTAGGTAAAGGTTCGGAATTTTTGATAGAAATCCCTATCAGATAGCCCAAAATTTGATTATTTCTGCTGTGCTGAAAAACAAATCTCCTAGAGAAAATCTGGAAAGGTGTATAAGTTTTTTGTAGTTACATAGCCACAAAAATGGTTTTTCACATATCACGACATCTCAGGCATCTGGATCATATTCGAGATTAGTGTAAAATCATGCAATAACCACTGTTGTACATACGTAAAATACAGGTATTTTCCATGCTTATTGGTAATTTCAGGCTGCATCCCCAAAAATTAATTTGTTGCTTAAGTCTTGTCGGTGCATCTTTGGGTGTAATGATTCCTAAGGCGGCTTACCCCCAAACCACTAGTGTTCCCGTGATTAGGATTTTAAGGGTGACAGTTGCTGGCGGTACAACTTTTAAGTTGCAAGAGAATTGGTTTCGCCAATCAACGGAAATCACGGACAATAACAAAAAATGTGGAGTGAGGACAGGAGAAAAGTTTTTTGTTTCATCTATTAGCGATAATCGTAATAATAATGCCGAGTACCGTGAAGGAAATCGGTTGGAAAAAATCAGAGACTACTATACAGTGACTTTTGATAGACCATTACCTTGTAATCGCACAAACCAAACATGGTATATATTTAAAAACCATGTAGAACAATTACAGGCCATACCTATTCGTCGCTAATATCTGAAGTTTTTTACAGAATTTCTGATAATTTATGCACCAAACTATTAGCTAAATCCAAAATAGCAATCTCAGAGGTTTTATCACTAGCTAATAGATGCTTAATAGCAGTTAACCTCTCATCTGTTGGATATTGCCAGCATTCTTCTAGGTTGACTGCTATATCAAATAGTGAGCGATGGCATTCCATCGACTGTAGGTCATCGCCTAAATGTTTTCTTAACCTAATAGCTACAATATCATCACTGATCAAAAATTCTTTGATTTTACTTAGTACTGAACTGGTGAATATTTCTTCCTCTCCCCATGTTTCCAACCAATCTCCGTGAGCATCTTCAACATAAATGTGGATGAAGTTTATCCCATAATTGAGCCAGTCTTCTTGCATTTTTCTGGCTGTTGCTAATGCTTGTGTAAATTCGTCCACCTGATTTGTGTAGCTATTAGTTTCTCTTTGATTAGCCATATCAAGCTGTAATGGGCAGATAAATTAGATAGTTGACAGCAGAAATTCTGAGTATCGGACTTTTACGATAATTAAGAGAAATTTAAGTATTTACCACCAGCAAGGTAATCACTGTTATAAAGTGCTACATTAACTAATTGGTTGACAAAATTAGCGTCTTGAGGGTTATAACTTAAAAATAGTCCTCTTTGGATTTCCCACGATCGCAATGTGTTTTCCCAAGCCTGGTATTTTTGTTGATGCAATTCTTTACTGACGCTGGTAACTTGAATACACAATGGTTGTTGGTGATGATTACTAACAATTAAATCCGTTGCCATCGAAAGGTCTGCGATGTAGCGCTGCCAAAAACTCCCGTCTCGACTGGCAATATCTTGCGCTATTGATTTAATGATATCATCATCGCCTTGATTAAACTCTCCTGCCATCAATTTTTGTTTCCAAATGTAGAACTTGGAGTCACTAGCATTAATCCATTTGGGAAACAGATAACCGTACCAATATCTTTCATTAGCAGTCATCTGGGCAAATTTTGCTTGTTGTTCTTCTGGGGAAGGTAATGATTTTAGTATCAGCCAAATGGTAGAGTCGGTAATTACCTCTAGAAGAAATGCCAAGACGTAGGGTTTTGCTGTCAGAGAACCTGGCTTGATATTTTTTACCCAACGATTTATTTCATCCAATCTTTTGGCTAAATTGGGGTCTATAGATGATGACTGCTCAATAAGGGAATGGAGTTTGTCCTTAATGTCTTTTGCTTGCAAACTATGGCTAACTTTCAAGAACTTACGCTTTTTTCCAATTTATACCTAAATTTTACTGACTACTAACTTATTTAACAAAAATATCAAATGTATCTTCACACAACACATCAATTTAATTAGATTGCTTTGTTTAAGCAGTAGTAGAGTTTACCCTTGAGATGATAAAAACTAAAGGTTGTCTATTATATCATTTAAGCGTTCTCCTTTGTTTTTCTTGTAATAATTTTGAGGCAAGACAGCATAGCTGGTGACCAAATAGAGATGACCTGCGATCGCTCATTCGTGTAGCCTATATCTTCAGACACCCTCCACCACCTAGAGAAGACCATAAGCACTGATCAGTAAGAACTTCAGCTTAGAGGTTATTTATAAAGTAAAAATAAAATTCTTGTAGGGTGTGTTAGGCGCTTATTTCCAATATGATTTGCCACAGAATGACTCTCCTAGCGCCTAACGCACCGTCGCCTGGATGGTGCGTTACGGCTAAATTTCATTGTCTCTTTGTCCCAAATTCTTTCATAGCCGTAACACACCCTACTTAAGATTTACTTTATAAATAGTCTCTTACCTACAGCAGTTATCAGGGAATTTCCGTAGACTAATAACATCATCCTTGCCTAACTGTCGAGGTCATCATGAAAATAACTAAGTAATAGGACTTACGTATGAAAATGAAAGATCAAAGGTTTGGACAAGGGTGTAGGGGTATAAATGCTGGAAACCCTTACACCCGGTCTCAACAGATAACCTGTTTGCGTAAGTCCCAAGTAATTGCCGCTTACATAGCTTAATGAAAATCTAAATATTGTTGGACACAACTCCGATAAAAATAGTTTTCAGTAACAATACTACTCATCCTTATAACTATGTCTCAGCCAACTATAGAGTCAATTCTGCAAGAAAAACGTTTATTTCCTCCCAGTGCCGAGTTTTCCCAAAATGCCCAGATTAAAAGTCTAGAAGATTACCAACGTCTTTACGACAAAGCCAAAGCTGATCCGCAAAAATTTTGGGCAGAATTAGCCGAAACAGAATTGCACTGGTTCCAAAAATGGGACACAGTACTAGATTGGCAAGCACCTTTTGCTAAGTGGTTCGTGGGAGGGAAGATTAACATTTCCTACAACTGTTTAGATAGACATCTCACAACCTGGCGGAAAAATAAAGCCGCGTTGATTTGGGAAGGGGAACCAGGAGATTCCCGTACTTTAACTTATGCCCAATTGCATCGGGAAGTTTGCCAGTTCGCCAACGTCTTGAAACAACTCGGAGTGCAGAAAGGCGATCGCGTCGGTATTTATATGCCGATGATTCCCGAAGCCGCGATCGCCATGTTAGCCTGTGCCAGGATTGGCGCACCTCATAGCGTGGTATTTGGTGGGTTTAGTGCAGAAGCATTGCGCGATCGCTTAATTGATGCCCAAGCTAAGGTAGTAGTTACAGCTGATGGTGGGTGGCGAAAAGATGCGATCGTTCCCTTGAAAGAACAAGTAGACAAAGCCTTGGCTGATGGTGCTGTTCCATCTGTAGAAAACGTCTTAGTTGTCAAGCGTACCGGACAAGATATTTATATGCAGTTGGGAGGACGGGATCATTGGTGGCACGATTTACAAAAAGGTGCATCCGCCGATTGTCCCGCCGAACCAATGGACAGCGAAGATTTGCTATTCGTCCTCTACACTTCTGGTAGCACTGGCAAACCCAAAGGCGTTGTCCACACCACTGGTGGTTATAACTTATATACTCACATGACCACCAAATGGATTTTCGACCTACAAGACACAGATGTATATTGGTGTACAGCAGATGTAGGTTGGATTACCGGACACAGTTACATTGTCTACGGCCCCCTCTCCAACGGTGCAACCACACTCATGTATGAAGGTGCGCCTCGTGCCTCCAATCCTGGTTGTTTCTGGGATGTAATTGAAAAATACGGTGTGAACATTTTCTACACCGCACCAACAGCAATTCGCGCCTTTATTAAAATGGGCGAACACCATCCCAACGCCCGTAATCTTTCTTCCTTAAGATTATTAGGTACTGTCGGTGAACCAATTAACCCAGAAGCTTGGATGTGGTATCACAAAGTAATTGGTGGCGATCGCTGCCCCATAGTTGATACGTGGTGGCAAACTGAAACTGGTGGAATTATGATTACCCCTCTACCAGGGGCAATTTCCACTAAACCCGGTTCCGCTACCCTTCCCTTCCCCGGCATCCTGGCCGACATAGTTGATTTAGATGGTAACACTGTACCCGAAAACGAAGGTGGTTACTTAGCAGTGCGTTATCCCTGGCCGGGAATGATGCGGACTGTCTACGGCGATCCGGAACGCTTCCGCCGCACCTACTGGGAACACATACCCCCCAAGGATGGCAATTATACTTACTTTGCCGGCGATGGTGCAAGAAAAGATGAAGACGGCTATTTCTGGGTAATGGGGCGTGTGGACGATGTATTGAATGTGTCAGGACACCGCCTCGGCACAATGGAAGTAGAATCAGCCTTAGTTTCTCACCCAGCAGTTGCCGAAGCAGCAGTAGTGGGCAAACCTGATGACTTAAAAGGCGAAGAAGTAGTAGCTTTTGTCACCCTAGAAGGCACTTATCAAGCCAGCGATGACTTGAGTAAAGCCCTCAAACAACACGTAGTTCAAGAAATCGGGGCGATCGCTCGTCCTGGGGAAATCCGCTTTACTGACGCATTACCCAAGACGCGATCGGGTAAAATCATGCGGCGCTTACTACGAAATCTCGCCGCCGGACAAGAAGTTTCTGGCGATACTTCCACTCTAGAAGATAGAAGCGTTTTAGATAAATTACGGGAAGGTGCATAGTTAAAATACAAAGGTGCGTTATGGAAATTAGTCCTAACGCACCGAAAATTTAGGAGAGTAGGGAGTAAAAATCTGGCGTTGCATAAATGTGGGATGATTTCTATCACGCAGTAGACGCTTTGCGGCTACTCTACGAGAACGCTAAGAGCGAACCCGCAGGGTGGCGCAGAGGCGCAGAGAGAATAAAGAGTTTATTTCATACCCAGTCCCCAATCCCCAATCCCCAGTCCCTTCCTCAAGGATAAAGACCGCGATCGCTCAACGCCTGAGCAACCCTACCCACACCCAAGGTATAAGCGGCTAATCGCAAAGGAACTTGCCGCATCTGTGACTGTTTAATCACTTGATGATAAGCTTGCACCATCAAGTGTTCCATTTCCCGGTTGACACGCTCCTCATCCCAGAACAGGTAGGAAAGACCTTGTACCCACTCTAAATAACTCACAACCACGCCCCCAGCATTCGCCAAGATGTCTGGTAGTACAGTCACACCCCGCCCCTCTAGAACTCGGTTAGCCTCCAAAGTCACCGGGCCGTTAGCAGCTTCCGCGACAATTTGCGCCTGTATCTGGTCTACATTTTCTTCAGTGATTTGGTTTTCTAAGGCTGCGGGAATCAAAACATCGCAAGGTAAAGTTAGCAACTCTGCATTACTAATCGCTACTGCTTGGGGAAAACCGATAATACTCCGATGATTTTCCGCAGCGTAGGCTTTTAAGGCTGGAATATCCAGACCATCAGCCGCAAATAAACCTCCTGCACCTGTAGAAACAGCAATAATTTTGGCTCCAGCTTGGTACAGCAATTCAGCCGCAGCACCGCCTACATTGCCAAAACCTTGAATAACTATTCGCACTCCCTCTAAGGTTCTGCCCATATCCGCCAGTGCTTCACGGACAATAATCATGACACCTCGTCCAGTTGCCATTTCTCTTCCTCGTGAACCACCAATGGAAATTGGCTTACCTGTGACAACTCCTGGGACTGCGTGACCAACATTCATAGAGTAAGTATCCATCATCCACGCCATCTCACGGGCGGAAGTTCCCACATCTGGTGCTGGTATATCTACGGAAGGGCCGATATCTTTAATCAATTCGCTTGTATAACGACGAGTAATTCTCTCTAACTCACCTACACTGTAGTGTTGGGGATCTATAGCAATACCTCCCTTCGCACCACCATAAGGAATACCCAATAGCGCACATTTCCAGGTCATGAGCATTGCCAGAGCGGATACTTCTCTCAGTGTCACAGCCGGATGGTAACGTGTACCGCCTTTGTAGGGGCCTAATATATCAGAATGCTGTACTCTGTGTCCTGCTAGCACCCGGATGTCGCCGTTATCTAATCTCACAGGAATAGAGACTGTCACAACTTTACGTGGGTGACTGAGAATTTCCAGCGCCCCTTGATCTAACCTCAACTCTTTTGCAGCTGCTTCTAAGTAGCTGCAAGCTTGATCAAATGGACAAATATGTGCTGGACTAGCACCTTCCATAGGTAGGGTCGGCATTGAAACCATATGATTTTCTCCTATTCGCAGCATTTTTGCGAATCAGATATATATGCCTAGCTTATCTTTGGTTTTTCGGAAAAATGGCTATTTTGTAGTTTTTGTTACATTTTTATCTTTTCTTCTTTTACAGTTACACCTTGTTGTGATCAAGACTAAAAGTTCCTTATTCCTAAAAATCCAAGATTATTGTCGCTAAATTCCCTGAAATGAAACTTATATGGCTAAAATAGCGTCTGGATAGGTGTGTAAGCTAATGCGCGTTTAAATTGCATAACTACTAATACGGGCTGTTAACCTTCAACTGTCAATAGCCTTCACGATGGATTGTGCAACTTAACAGCAGAGCTGCTTATCATTTCCGCTCCTCTAGGTACAAAATGTTAGCTTTTCTAAACGCCTCTCAAAAAATTCAGCATCCGCACTTACTCTGGGTAAATGCCCCATCCGTGATTCCAACACATAAGTTTACAAAATTTTAATTTTGCCTATATTGGAGCAAATGCTTGATATACAAGGATTTTTGCGACTTGAAGACGAACAAAAATTCAGAACAAGATAAAATCCTGCATAAAATTCGTCAATAGAGACGTAATAACAATGGAATCGTTGATACGTCCTCATCAAGATGACGGACTCACGGTGATTTGCTAGCTCACAAGATAAGTGCGACAAATGGGGGTTGTGATGCAAACTTTAAAACAGGGTTTCGAGGAGCGCAATCTCGCTATGGCAACGGAAGCAGAAAAACTAGCACAATTTTGGCGCAAGCGGCTAGCTGCGGAGTGTCCAGAACAAAATGTAGCTGCAATAGAAAGTATTATTCTCTGGCTGTTAGGTCGTGATGCACAACGGTTGGATCTACTCAACCCTAAAGAACTTGAAATTGCCAAGCAAGCGATGGAATATCGCTGGAAGATTTTAAGTCAACGCTACTTGGGTGTAGGTCGAGAACGTGCTTATCGTAACCTGATTACTCGGCTGGGAAGTTTAGTCACATTACGGAATAAAATTCAAACCTGGATCGCTCTGAGCCGCGATCGCCAACGTGGTGTTCTTGATGTATTACAAGAAGTGATACAAGAATTACTACAAAATGATACTTACATTCAGCAGCAAATGGCGTACATCGCAGAAGTTGCTCTAGATAAGAGACTCAAAGATACTTTACTATTTGCGACTGTAGAAGAATATTGCTTGCGACCAGTACGCAATCAGCCCTTGTTAGTTTATCGTTTTGTCAACTACCTACGCCGTTCTCAACGCGGTGGGTTAACTCAAGTTCCAGGTGGTGACTTAGTTAGGCTAGTTTCCGAAGAAGTATTGACAGACGACAACGATAATCGAGTTAACCTAGTAGATAATCAAGCGATCGCCGAATATCAAGAAGCACAGCAACTAGAAGAACAACAAGCACTGCGCCAGACAGTACAACAAGAGTTTGCCAATTACTTGCAAGAAAATCTGGGATCAGAAGCAGTAGAGTGGCTAAAGCTGTATTTACAAGGCAAAACCCAAGATGAAATCGCCAAGAAATTAAACAAACCAATCAAAGAAATTTATCGACTGCGAGAAAAAATCAGCTACCATGCAGTCCGTGTCTTTGCCCTCAAGGGTAAACCAGAACTCGTAGATAACTGGCTGGCAATTTCCTTACAGGAAAATAACTTGGGTTTAACACAAAACCAATGGCAAGAACTCCAAGAAAAACTAACCCCTATTGGACGACAAATCTTGGATTTGCGGAAATCAGGCAACTCCATAGAAGCTGTAGCCCAACAATTAAATCTGAAACAGCATCAAGTCATGGGCGAATGGACTAAAGTCTATCTCGCGGCTCAAGCCATCAGAACGCAAGAGTAACTATGGTGAGTGCTAAATACGGAGAAATGAGAACTGAGTGCTGAGGACTGAGTGGTGTTAGCAAGGTGAGGCTTAAGCCCTTACTGAGTCAAAATTCTAGCCTCTAGCCTCTAGCTTCTTGGCAATTTAAATATATTTATTTTATAAAAATTCCTGAGCATCAAACTTTAGGTAGAATTCCGCAATTGTCACCAGGACAATTGGATGTATATCATGTCATCTTTAACTAGAAATTCATTATCTGGTAGTTGTTCTTTATATGGTGAGCTACTACCAAAACTATTTTTATACTATCTTGCTCCTCCTATGGCTGATAAACACCACAAAATTAAATTTCCTCTTTGGCAATATCTCAACCAACCATTGTTCAACCGCGACTTAGAACTTAATCCCCGACGTTTCGCCTACAGTTGGCGCATTGGACTATTAAAACGGTGCTGGAGTAAGGAATGTGATGCGAAAGGGCCACAACAGCATTGATAATTGTTAAGCTATGGGACTTACCCATGAAAACGAAAGATTAAGGGTTTGGAGAAGGGTATAGGGGTATAGGGGTATAGGGGTATAGGGGTATAAATGTTTGAAATCCTTACACCCCTATACCCTTACACCCGGTCTCAACAGACAACCTGTGTGCGTAAGTCCTAAGCTATTACGCTTTTAAATTACCAGTCAACACGAAAAGATTGCTGAAGATGTTACGCCTAGCTTGCTTCGCCGTAGAATTACACTATAAATTTTCAGTTATTTAAAGTTTATGGTGTCTGGATTACAAGCAAATCAGGGTAAAATCGGAGTAGCGATCGCTGGCACTGGCTTTGGTCAAAAAGTTCACATACCTGCCTTTCAAGCCCATCATCGTACTGATATAGTTGCGATTTATCACCGCGATATTCATAAAGCTAAAGCAATTGCCGAAGCAAACAATATTCCCCATGCCTTTGACACTATAGCTGATACCGTTAATCTGCCAGAAGTACAAGCAGTCAGTATCGCTACACCACCTTTCCTGCATTATGAAATGGGGAAAACAGTATTGCAAGCAGGAAAACATTTACTACTAGAAAAGCCTGTCACCTTAAATGTAGCTGAAGCACAAGAATTGTATCAATTAGCGCAAAAGCAAGGTGTGATTGCCACTGTAGATTTTGAGTTTCGTTTTGTCCCTGCATGGCAACTATTCGCTGAACTTCTATCATCAGGTTATGTAGGAACCCCTCGCCTGATTAGAATTGATTGGTTAGGTTCTTCTCGTGCCGATACTTCCCGCCCTTGGAACTGGTATTCTTCTAAGGAAAAGGGTGGTGGTGCATTAGGTTCATTAGGTTCCCACGCTTTTGATTATATTTATTGGCTATTTGGGCCAGTCCGCAGATTAAATGCCCACTTGACTACAGCCATTCCTCAACGGATTGACCCTGCTGGCGGTGAATTAAAAGCAGTGGAGACAGATGATACTTGCCTGCTGTCACTAGAATTAGCAAATGGTACGCCTTGCCAAGTGACTATCAGTGCTGCTGTTCATGCTTCTAGAACACACTGGATAGAAGTATATGGCGATCGCGGTACTTTAGTAATTGGTAGTGAAAATCAAAAAGACTACATCCACGGTTTTCGCGTTTGGGGTTCCCAACCAGGTCAACCTCTTCAAGAAATCGAAATCCCGCCCAAATTACTATTCCCCCAACATTACACTGACGGACGCATTTGTGCATTCTTGCGGGTAGTAGACCAATGGGTACAAGGAATTGATCAGCAAAAGCCAGTAGTACCATCTTTAAAAGAAGGTATTTATTCCCAGTTATTAATGGATTTATCTCATCAATCTCATACAACTGGTAGCTGGGTAGATGTGCCAAATGTTGAAGATTATCTTATTTAAGTTAGGACTTATGTGTAAGGGTTTAAGGGTTTAAGGGTTTAAGGGTTTAAGGGTTTATGGCTGTAGGGGTATAAAACATTTATTTTGAATTTTGAATTTTGTAGCTTTAGCTTTCCTTCGGAACGCTACCGCGAACCCGCAGGGTATTTTGAATTGATTCATACCCCTATACACTTTTCTAAACCCTTGATGTGTAAGTTCTATTAAGAATTAATGATTCTTGTGCTTTCCACTTATTACTCATAACTCTGATGACAAAAATAGCGGGATTATTGTCCCGCTATCTGTTAGTCAGTTTTGCTTGTGAAGTGGAATTTACTTCCAACTCTTATCGGCTTGTCCTAGTACATAAGCAGCTACATCTTCAATTTGGTCAGGTTTTAAACGACCTTTGAAAGCAGGCATGGCGTTCTTACCGTTTGTTACCTGGGCAATAATTGCCTCTGCTGAGTACATACCAAACTTTTCCAAGTCTTCTTTCTTCAGAGTTTTCTGGGCTTGAACCAAATTCTTGCCACCTGCATGACAAGAAGCACAGTTAGCACTGAATATCTTGGCTCCGTTTGCTACGTCTGCTGCTAATGCAGGGCTACTGAAGGCAAAAGTGAAGAGTGCTATGCCTAACAGTACTAGGGAAAAAATCTTTTTCATGTCGCGTTCTCTCTGCAAATAAGGCTCATTCAGACCAATATCATCCTCAATTATTGTCAGTTGAGCTGCTGTCATAGTCAAATGACAGGCTGTCAAACTTCAATAGTTGCTTGTCAGTTGTCCATAGTCCATAGTCCATAGTTATTCTTTTTTACTTCCCTTGCTCCCCCTGCCCCCCCTGCTCCTCTGCTCCCCTGCCCCTCTGCTCCCCCTGCTTCCCCTGCTCCCCTGCCTTCTTCACTTCCCCTCGGCTAATTGGCTGATTGCTTCTTCTGTAACGCGGCAAATTCGCCAATCATCTAATATTGTTGCTCCCATGTGGCGGTAAAATGCTTGGGCTGATTCATTCCAGTCCAGAACGCTCCATTCTAGCCGTCCACAATCCCGTTCGACCGCTATTTGGGCTAATTTAGTGAGGAGTGCTTTACCAATGCCTTGTCGTCGATATTCGGGTAGGACAAACAAGTCTTCTAGATAAATGCCTGGCTTGGTGAGAAAGGTAGAGTAATTATGAAAAAATAAGGCAAACCCTACGGCTTGACCTGCGGATTCCGCTAAAATTGCTTCAACGTATCTTTGGGAGCCAAATAAATGCTCTTGAAGTGCAAGAACGTTGCCAGTTACAGCATGAGTTAATTTTTCGTACTCTGCTAGCGCTTTAATTAAGCCAAACAATGTTTCGCTGTCAGCAAGTTCAGCAAAACGTACAGTCAAATCGTTACCCACAGTCATTTATTCATAGTCGATAGTCCACAGTCAATAGTTTAAGCGATCGCCTACGGTGGGTGGAACGCCATCGTCTTTCACGGGGTACGTGTGTCCTGTAATTTCTTTAACTCGTGACTCTTGGCAGAATAAAAAATGGTCAGGTTAGTTATGAGTCCTAAGTAAAAATACTAAAATCCCAACTCTGATCCCCAGTTCCTAGCTCAAATTAACCAACCTTTCAGACGTTTGGCTATGTGTGGGCGGCGTAATTTACGCATGGCTTTGCTTTGAATTTGGCGGACTCGTTCGCGGGATAAGTTGAACATATTCCCGACTTCCTCCAGGGTGCAAGGTTCGCTAGTTGTCAAACCATAGCGTAGAGAAATTACGTCTTTTTCTCTGGGGGTGAGGACATCGCCTAAAACTTCCCAAATCTCCTGACGCATCATGTTTTCGTTCATTTTTGCTTCCGGAGATAAGTTATCCTCATCTTCTAATAAATCCATCAGTTCGGTATCTTCTTCTTTACCGACACGGTGGTTGAGGGAGAGGGCTTGTCGCCGGAGTTGTTGCAGTTGGCGCAGTTGTGGGACGCTAATTTCCAAAGCTTCGGCCATTTCTGCTTCGGAAGGGTTGCGGCTGAATTTTTGTTTGAGTTCCCGTTGGGCTTTTTTGAGTTTGTTGAGTTTTTCTACAATATGAATGGGTAGGCGGATGGTTCTGGCATCATTAGCGATCGCTCTCGTAATTGCTTGTCTAATCCACCAGTAAGCGTAAGTAGAAAACTTATATCCTTTATCGGGGTCAAATTTTTCTGTAGCTCGATTCAATCCCATTGCACCTTCTTGAATTAAATCGAGAAAAGGTACTCCCCGATTTAGATATCGCTTGGCAATTGATACTACTAATCTCAAGTTCGAGCGAATCATTTTACGCTTCGCCACTCGACCTTGATACAATCGATTTTCTAATTGTTTTTCTGTTATCTCTAATTGAGCAGCTACTTGGGCTTTTGTTGGATGTTGCCCTAATTGTAATTGCAAATCTGCTTGTAAATCTCTAACTTCTTCTAAAAATCTGACTCTTCTGGCTAATTCCACCTCTTCATCGGGTTTTAGCAGTGGATAACGTGCCATTTCTTTAAAGAACGCACCTACTGCATCATCATGCTCGGTTTTATTGTATCCCGAAGGCCGGGCAGCCGCCATTTCATCTCCGCTATCGCGTTCCTCTGAGTCTAAATTCTCTGTTATTGGGGGTTCTTCTTCTATTATCAGTTCTAAAGCATCAAGAGAGTGTTCTTCATGTTCTACAACGCTCTCTATTATTTCCATTGTTCCCAATTCAGCAATATTCATAGTTTCCTTGAGGGATTCATGCTTTGTTTGGTACATATTTTCACGACAACTGCTAACTACTGAGAATTTTTGTTTTTCCTAACTAAATTTGTGTCTCCTAAGTAGCAAATTTTAGGTTCATGTAATCAATTTCTAGCAGTTAAAAATAACTCCTAGCCACCTGTTTATAGCTGCTGCTACTATATTAGAATTCTTAGAAATATTTAGTTTTGCACCCAAATTTTATTTTCTCAGTTTCCAACAGATATATTGCTTATTTTTTTATTAATCATTTAATCTGTTAAACCCCCTCAACCTTTCTCTAAATTAACAATTAGAAAAAAATATGGGAAAAGTCCCCTCTATTTTTAATAATTATATACTTTTATAAAGTTTTCTAGCTTTATTCGTTGAGAGACATAACTGCAATCATAATATTTGTTGGTTTAAAGTTAATCAGTTGCTTGGTTGTTTTTCTAAATGCTAATAGTTAGGCAATTTACTAATCCCACAAAATTGTTTGTATAAAAGCATCTCATAGAGACAAAGGAATGAATATCTATCAATGGGCGGAAAAAAGGCTATTCCCTATTTAGTAGTTAGATGAACTATTTCAGAAATAGACAGGTAGATAGTTTTATTTTTTATATTGGACTTCAAATATTTATTGCACGTATGGTTGGTTTTAATTTGTCTAGTAGATTACATAAGAGGAAACTTATCAAGTATCATAACTAATAAAAGTATTTTGAATTACAATTTTATTCTAAAGAAAGAAAAATTAAAATATAACGAGCTAAGAGAACTTTACGGACTGAGTTTAAGGCAATAAGAATATTTATCTTTAAAATTCAAGAACTATGTATATTAATGACATCAATTCCCTGGATTTAGTAGTGAATGAAAATCAGGAATTCTACCGAGTAACAACCAATAAAAATCAGTATGTCGAAGTATTAGTAGACTTTCCTGGTAATTCAGGATTATTCACTTACCGAATACCCATTCAGTTAGAAATCAGACCTGGGGATATATTAAGTGTACCTTTTGGCTCCCAGCAATTGGGAGCGATCGCCATTCGTTTATTGGCAGAACCCAACATTGATCTAGCTCCAGACAAGATAAGGGAAGTAGAGGATGTCGTAACTTCCGGGTTTTTTGCTAGTGCTTATTGGGAATTATTAAATAGAGTAGCGTCATATTACTACACACCTTTAATTCAGGTAATCAGAGCAGCATTACCACCAGGATTATTAGGGCGATCGCAACGTCGCGTCCGCTTGATAAAAAGACAAAATGAGCAATTATCATTTGCTTTTTTAAGCCCCCCAGCGCAGCAAATTCTCCAACTACTACAATCCCAACCATCAGGAGATTATAGTTTCCATTATTTGCAACAAAAAGTTAAAGCTACTTATCGAGGGATGCGGGAATTATTACGCATAGGTTTAGTAGAAAGTTACTTAGAACCGCCCCGGACAAATCGCCCAAAATTGCAAAAAGCAGTCATATTAATTGATACAGTTGATCGTGATTTAACCAACCGTCAAAGGGAGATTTTAGAAGTATTGCGGAGACGTGGCGGTGAGCTATGGCACAGTGAATTGTTACAAATTTGTAGTACCAG
Source organism: Nostoc parmelioides FACHB-3921 (assembly GCF_014696625.1). Classification (GTDB taxonomy): domain Bacteria; phylum Cyanobacteriota; class Cyanobacteriia; order Cyanobacteriales; family Nostocaceae; genus Trichormus; species Trichormus parmelioides. The sequence goes on along the minus strand of NZ_JACJQL010000039.1, from coordinate 16,496 downwards.
TTCCTCTACCCTGAAGTCGATGGAACAAAAAGGTTACATTGCTATAGAAGAAAGAGAGGTATTGCGGACAGAACAAGGGCAAGTATTAGATTTAGATACACCGAAGTTATTAAATATTGCTCAAGAGAATGCCTTAGCAACTATCCAAAAGTTAAATGGATTTGCTCAAGTATTGTTGCACGGAGTCACAGGTTCCGGCAAAACAGAAGTATATTTACAAGCGATCGCTCCAATACTCGCACAAGGCAAATCAGCCCTAGTATTAGTCCCAGAAATCGGCCTCACACCCCAACTCACAGACCGTTTCCGCGCCCGTTTTGGCAACAATAAAATCAGCGTTTATCACAGCGCCCTCTCCGACGGTGAACGCTACGACACTTGGCGGCAAATGCTCACTGGCACGCCCCAAATTGTCATCGGCACACGTAGCGCCATCTTCGCACCCTTACCCAACTTGGGTTTAATTATCCTCGACGAAGAACACGACTCTAGCTTTAAACAAGACTCCCCCATCCCTACCTATCACGCCCGCACCGTCGCCCAATGGCGTGCAGAACTAGAAAACTGTCCCTTGGTTTTAGGTTCCGCCACACCTTCCTTAGAAAGTTGGGTAAGCGTGAGTCAACAGTCAACAGTCAACAGTCAACAGTCAACAGTCAACAGCCCTACTCTCTACTCCCCCCTGCCCGAACGTATCAACTCCCGCCCCCTACCACCAGTAGAGATAATTGATATGCGGCAAGAGTTGCAGGATGGGAATCGCTCTATATTTAGTCGGTCATTACAAGAAGCTTTACAACACCTGGAACAAACAGGAAGACAGGGAATTTTATTTATCCATCGTCGGGGACATAGTACCTTTGTGTCGTGTCGTAGTTGTGGATATGTAGTGGAGTGTCCCCACTGTGATGTATCCCTGGCGTATCACCAGACAGAAGCAGGCGCGCCTCAATTGTTGCGCTGTCATTACTGTAATTATGTAAGTGTGCATCCCAAACACTGCCCAGAATGCAGTTCACCTTACCTGAAATTTTTTGGTAGTGGTACTCAACGAGTCGCCCAGGAATTAAGCCGACAGTTTCCGGGGTTGAAATATATCCGTTTTGATAGTGACACCACCCGCAACAAAGGCGCACATCGTACCCTACTGACTCAGTTTGCCAATGGGGAAGCGAATTTATTAGTGGGGACGCAAATGTTAACTAAGGGGTTAGATTTGCCCCAGGTGACACTTGTGGGTGTTGTTGCGGCCGATGGACTGTTGAACTTGTCAGATTATCGCGCCAGTGAACGGGCATTTCAAACCCTCACGCAGGTAGCGGGTAGGGCTGGCAGAGGTGATGACCCTGGTAGGGTGATTATGCAAACTTACACACCAGAACATCCAGTAATTGAAGCAGTCAAATATCACAATTATCAATCTTTTGTGAAGGCAGAATTGGAACAACGGCAAGCCCTGAATTATCCGCCTTATGGCAGGTTAATTTTATTGCGGCTGAGTAGCTTTGATCCTATTCAAGTACAGAATACAGCTGGTGCGATCGCCACAGTCTTAAGTGCTAACCCAGGATTTGAATTATTAGGCCCAGCACCAGCTAGTGTGATGCGGGTAGCAAACCGTTATCGCTGGCAAATATTACTCAAGTTTGCCCCCGAAGCACTACCCCAATTACCAGACTGGGACGAAGTACGCCTACTTTGTCCTGATGGTGTCAGCTTAACTATAGATGTAGACCCGTTAAATATTATGTGAGGCTACAAATAGCCAGCGACCACCTGCAAACAATAATCCGCACCCAAGTACTAGCCCCAGTAAGTATAAATTCTGGCTGGTACGTTCGACTTTATCCAAGATTTCTTGGTAGGAAAGCCGATAATTTTGGATGAGGAAAAATGCTGGTGGATGAAATAGGAAGGGTAACAGACGACTAAGTACAAGTCTGAGAAAAAAGTTGATACTCCATAGCTTTGTGCGGAAGGGATTTTGACCATATTGCCAGGGAAAGGCGATTTGAGCCAGCTTGGTGACAGCTTTGACATCAGCAAGGCGCAAAGATTCATATAAAGGTAGTGCCTGCGAGAGGTTATCATGACTCTGAGCAAGCGCCTCATTCAAAACACAAACATCTTCTAACGCCGCATTTACCCCCTGTCCAATATCTGGCGGAAAGCAATGGATAGTGTCGCCTAACAACACTACCCCAACAGCAGAAGTATCTTTACTTTCCGGCTTGTGTCTCAATAAAAATTGCAATCCAGTACAGTATTGGGGTTTAGGGAAATAACCGCCTTCACTTTTGGCAAATCGGTCTGCTTCTTCAAAGGATAATATTTTACGTATGGGCAACTGGGGAAAGGATTTCTCGAAAAACCTGTAAATTGCCTCACCATCCTGCAATTGCCACACTTCATGGTCTGGTAAGGCGATTACATTCGCGGTTCTTGGTTCCTCCGGGTTTTTTACGGGTAGTAAACCGAGCCTTAAATAACGCTGGCGATTACGTAAAGCTCCCAGGACAATATAAGCCATTTCGCTCACAGCATATTCTTCACCACGATGATCCAAAGATGGCTTCGGTGGCAAGCTTAACACTTTATACCTTAAACCAGAGCTAGCGGAGAGTAACTGCTGCATCTGAAATTTGTGCAATCCAGAAGTGTCCCACTCTGCTAAAGTATTACGGACAACTGAGCGCAGACCATCACACCCAACTAAAAGACTAGGCTCAAATTTGACGAAATTATCGTTACCTACCTGAGCAAGAACTTCTAATTTCTCTACTTCATTATTGATAGCTAATTTATTAATTTTGACACACTTAGCATTGAATAGAACTTTTATATATTCGTTCCAATGCTGTTCAATCTGCTGATATAACATCCCCACAAAAGCTTTTCTGGTAATCCAATAAGCAGTTTTTCGTTGAGGGTCTATAATAGGCAACTTTGATGATTTTCTGCTGCCGTTAGGGGCAATCCTGGTTAAGTAAAATTCTTGAGATGAAACACCTAGCATTGCCAGGATAGAGGTGATTCCCAGATAATCTGTTAACTTTTGTCCCCGACCATCTATTGAATAATTAAATGACTTGTCAGGTTCATAATAATCGGCTGTGGCTCGCTGTTCCAATACAGTAATATTTTTCCAACCCCTTTTAGCTAGAATTAATGCGGTAGCAAGACCTGAAGGGCCGCCACCTATGATTAAAATATTTTGCTGATAATATTTAGGTTCATTAGCTATTAATAATTCTTGTTCTAACATATATTTTTTAGTTATATAGCAGTTATTATTTTTAGTATACTAATTCTCAAGCTGATCTAAAATTAGATCCTATTTCTCGGTATTGAAATTAAATTTCTGATTGAATAAGTGAAAATGTTAATCAAACTGAGGGTAGAGAATTTGATTTTTATCGTATTTTTTTCTTAAGTATCTATCGCAATGCGTGTAATATTATACTTACAATTTAGTTTTGAGCAAGTAAATATCACAGATTATAAAGTAGCCAATCTTGAGGATGTATTGTATAAACAAATGTATTCACAATCAAAAATATGAGTAAAAGTAAAATTTAAATATTCTTGATGGACACTTTAAACAGTATCCAAGAAATAGTAATGGTTGAAACAAGTAAGGTGTGTAGGTTGAATTGTGGTTAACCGAGAAGTTGCCAAATTGCTCACACTCTCATCAGCAAACAGGTTATTTTTTATATCTAAATAATTAACGGCATAGCACTCAATTGGAATTGGGCGTGAAATAAATGGGACAAGGTTTGTTACAAATTGGCTTAACGCTGTGCATTGTCATAGCAATTACTCCGGTTTTAGGTAGATACATAGCCCGTGTGTTCTTGGGAGAAAGAACAATACTTGATCGTGTAATGAATCCCATAGAGCGCAGTGTCTATGTAATATCAGGTGTCCGTCCTAAAGATGAGATGACTGGTTGGCAGTATATCCGCGCAATACTATACACCAATTTGTTCATGGGAATTTTAGTATATTCGTTGATATATTTTCAGAGGTTATTACCTTGGAATCCCAACGGTTTAGGTGTGCCTAGCTGGGATATCGTCCTGCATACAGTAATTTCATTTGTCACCAATACTGATCAACAACACTACGCAGGCGAAACAACCCTCAGTTACTTCTCCCAAGTAGCAGCCTTGGGATTTTTGATGTTTACCTCAGCCGCCACTGGTTTAGCTGTGGGTATTGCCTTTATCCGTGGCTTAACAGGCAGAAAACTGGGGAACTACTATGTTGACCTTACCCGTGGGATCACTAGAATATTATTGCCCATCTCGGTAATTGGTGCGATCGCCTTAGTTTTGTTAGGTGTACCGCAAACAATCGGTGAAACCTTGACCATTACTACCTTAGAGGGAGGAACCCAGTACATTGCTAGAGGCCCAGTAGCATCCTTTGAGATGATCAAAATGTTGGGAGAAAACGGCGGCGGTTTTTTTGCAGCTAACTCCGCCCACCCCTTTGAAAATCCCAACGGCTTGACTAACTTAATTGAAACCATCGCCATGATTGCGATCCCCGCAGCCATGATTTATACCTATGGTGTATTTGCCAAAAACATCAAACAAGCTTGGCTATTATTCTGGATGGTATTTGTTGTCTTTGTAATCCTGGTATGGGTAGCCGCAGGTGGCGAACTCCAAGGAAACCCGTTAGTTAATAACACTTTAGGAATCGAACAGCCCAATTTAGAAGGCAAAGAAGTCCGTTTTGGTTGGGCGGAAACGGCACTTTGGGCAGTCATGACAACCGCTACCATGTGCGGTGCAGTCAATGGAATGCACGATTCCTTAATGCCTCAAGGGCTATTTGCCACTTTATTTAACTTATTCTTGCAAATTATTTGGGGTGGTCAGGGAACCGGCACTGCTTACCTATTCATTTACCTGATTCTCACCGTATTCCTCACCGGACTCATGGTAGGACGTACCCCAGAAATTTTCGGACGCAAAATCGAAAAGCGAGAAATAGTTCTCGCCAGCCTCATATTACTGATTCACCCCATAGTAGTCTTAATTCCCAGTGCGATCGCTTTAGCTTATCCGTTCTCACTTTCCGGCATCAGTAACCCCAGCTTCCACGGTATTTCCCAAGTAGTTTACGAATACGCCTCAGCTAGTGCTAACAATGGTTCCGGTTTGGAAGGATTGACAGACAATAGCCTGTGGTGGAATCTCAGCACCAGCGTCAGCATTCTCATAGGCCGCTACGTCCCCATCGTTGCCATGCTGCTACTTGCTGATAGTATGTCTCGTAAGCAAACCGTACCCCAAACCCCAGGAACTCTCAAAACCGATTCCTTGCTATTTACCACCGTTACCGCCGGTATAGTGTTGATATTGGGGGTTTTGACATTCTTTCCCGTTCTAGCCTTAGGCCCCATCGCCGAAGGTTTTAAACTAGCCTCTGGTAGCTAGAAGCGGCAGGGGGCAGGGGACGCAGGAGAGGTAGGGGAGGCAGGGGAAGTAAAAAAGAATAACTATGGACTATTAACTATTGACTATTGACCAATGACAACTGACAACTGACAACTGACAATCGACTATTGAATTGTATATGAACCCAGTGGCACCTACCCCGAAAGCTAAACCCCCCCGCAATCGTCCCAGCGATCGCCGACAAGCACGTAAGAAAGCTAGAATCAAAACCAAAGGAATTTACCCCAGGGCAATTAAGGATGCGTTTGTTAAACTCAATCCCAAATCTGCCATTAAAAACCCAGTCATGTTTGTGGTTTGGGTAGCAACACTTGTTACCTTAGCAGTGACTATTAATCCCGACTTATTCGGCCCAAACCAACAGAAAAATCCCCATCTTTTCAACGGGTTATTAACTGGGATTTTGTTCTTTACTGTTTGGTTTGCCAACTTTGCCGAAGCCGTCGCCGAGGGTAGAGGTAAAGCCCAAGCCGATACATTGCGCTCAACTAAATCAGAAGCGATCGCCAAACAACTCTCTCCTGATGGCACAATTAGAGAAGTCCCTTCTACTAACCTCAAACAAGGCGACACTGTATATGTAGTAGCTGGCGATATCATTCCCGCCGATGGGGAAGTAATTATGGGTGTCGCCTCCGTCGATGAATCAGCAATTACTGGGGAATCTGCCCCAGTCCTCAAAGAATCAGGCTCAGATGTTGCCAGTTCCGTCACTGGTGGGACACGCATCATTTCCGATGAACTTATTGTCAGGGTGACATCTGACCCAGGTAAAGGTTTTATTGACCGAATGATTGCCTTAGTGGAAGGTGCAGAACGCAGCAAAACACCTAATGAAGTCGCGTTGACAGTCTTATTGGCAGTTTTGAGCTTGGTATTTCTATTTGTGATTGCCACCTTACCTGCATTTGCCTACTATGCTGATACACCAGTTAATGTCCCGACTTTAATTGCCTTATTAGTAGCATTGATCCCCACCACCATCGGCGGGTTACTCAGCGCTATTGGCATCGCTGGTATGGATAGAGTGGCTCAATTTAACGTCATCGCCACCTCTGGACGGGCAGTAGAAGCCTGTGGTGATATTAATACTCTGGTGTTAGATAAAACTGGTACTATCACCTTAGGTAATCGCTTGGCTGAAGAGTTTATTCCTATTAATGGTTACTCTGTAGAACAATTAGCCAGCGTTGCTTGGGCTGCTAGTGTTTTTGACGATACGCCAGAAGGTAAATCAATTGTCCGTCTAGCTGAGAAATTAGGTATCAGGTATGACCTTGATCCCAACCTAGCCCAAGCAGTAGAATTTTCTGCTAAAACACGGATGAGTGGTACTAATTTACCTGGTGGACGGGAAGCGCGGAAGGGAGCAGTCGGTGCGATTCAAGGATTTGTACGTTCTCGTAATGGGCAAACTATCCCAGAATTAGATGCAGCCTATGAGCGAGTTTCCCAACAGGGAGGTACACCCCTAGCAGTTTGCCTAGATAACGAAATTTATGGTGTCATTTACCTAAAAGACATTGTTAAATCTGGGATTCGAGAAAGATTTGACCAGTTGCGGCGCATGGGTGTACGTACCATTATGCTCACTGGTGATAACCACATCACAGCCTCTGTCATCGCCCAAGAAGCCGGAGTTGATGACTTTATCGCCGAGGCCACACCAGAAGATAAAATCAGCGTCATTCAACGAGAACAAGCACAAGGCAAACTCGTAGCCATGACGGGAGATGGAACCAACGATGCACCAGCCCTAGCCCAAGCTAATGTTGGTGTAGCCATGAACACGGGAACCCAAGCCGCCAAGGAAGCTGCCAACATGGTAGATTTGGACTCAGACCCCACAAAACTGATTGATATTGTCAGTATTGGTAAACAATTGCTGATTACCCGTGGTGCGTTGACTACATTTTCTATTGCTAATGATATTGCTAAATACTTTGCCATTATTCCGGTTATCTTTGCGGCGGCTAATCTGCAAAGCCTGAATATTATGAATTTGACTAGTACTAATTCTGCTGTGCTGTCGGCTCTGATTTACAACGCCTTAATTATTCCGGCTCTCATACCCTTAGCTTTAAAAGGTGTAGAGTTTAGACCATTAACAGCCAATCAGTTACTCCAACGTAATATTCTCATTTATGGCTTAGGTGGAGTGATTGCACCGTTTATCGCTATTAAATTGATAGATATATTAATTACTCTCGTTGGGTTGGCATGAAAAAATGATTCGAGATGGTGCAGGGGGGAGAGAAGAAAACTAATGACAACTGACAACTAACTAAATAATTTAAGCGGGTATATAAGAAAAAGTATGAAAAAAGGAATTGATGGATATGACAAGTTTTTCATGGTGGATCTGATACAGGCGATTACCTCAGGTTTTTCGGAGATCATCGCCTATATTTGGTCAAGATTGCCAAAAAAACAGCTAACATTAGCGATCGCTCTTATTTTAGGTTTCCATCTCATCATTAACCCAAGAGTCTATGCAGCTACTAGTATTACGCTAAATCAAAACTCCGCCTGGGCTTTTGGTATTTTAGGGGCGGTGATTGCCGGACTTATTATTTACTTATTTGTCGTCGTTTTTCAACCAGAGCGATTTTAATAATCGTAACAAAGCTAGGGTAAATCTACATCTACAAAATCTAAAATTGAATTTTGATAGTAACGGAAAAATGTTATGAGGAAATTTGGGTTTAAGGGAAATCCAACAAAGAAATTATTTCATTTAAAGTTGTTGACTGTTGACTGTTAACCGTCAACGGTCAACAATCTCAATAGAATATTTTTTACTTGGAAGTACTTAAAACCGAATGCAAAAGTGGGTGACTGTTTTTAATTTTGAACTTTGAATTTTGAATTTTGAGTTGATTTATATGTCTTTTATTCGAGAAATTCTGAGAGCAATTCGTATTACTCTAATCTTCTGGTTGGTGACAGCCATTATTTATCCTCTCGCTATTTTAGTAGTTGGGCAAGGTTTATTTCCCATCCAAGCTAACGGTAGCATCATGGAAAATATCGAAGGAACACCAATAGGTTCCAGCTTAATTAGTCAAGTATTCACTTCCGAAAAATATTTTCACAGTCGTCCCAGCGCAGTTAGATATAGTCAAGGCAGAAAAGCTAAACCAACAGGTATATCTGGTGGTAGCAATCTAGCTCCTAGTAACCCTGCATTACTTGAGCGCATCATTGAGGAAGCAAATCAACTCCGCGATGATAATATTCAACCTATTGCCGATTTAATCTATAGTTCTGGTTCAGGCTTAGATCCCCATATTTCTGTTCAAGCTGCAAGACAACAGTTAGAGAGAGTTGCTCGCGCCCGTGGTGTTCAACCAGATGAAATTCTTCTAGCAATTAATAAGTTCACTGATGGTAGATTTTTAGGAATTTTTGGTGAACCAGGAGTTAATGTTCTGCGATTAAATTATGCTCTCGATTTGCAAGATATTAATCGTCAACAAAACTGAAAGTTAACTGTTAACAGTTAACTGTTGACGGTTATAGCGGTAGCCAGATAGATTAGGACATCAAGCTAAGATCAAACGCTTACCACACAAGGCTTTCAAGTCTATCAACAGTCAACAGTCAACAGCCATAACTTTGGATTTCTAAATATTGACCAATTCCTATGTATCCAGTAAAGCGGGGCAAACATAAAATTTTTATTGGTATGGCTCCGGGTGTAGGGAAAACTTACCGGATGCTAGAAGAAGCACAGGCTCTTAAACAAGAAGGAATTGATGTTGTTATTGATCTGTTGGAAACTCACGGACGCAAAGAGACAGCCGATAAAGCCGCAGGACTAGAAATTGTTCCACGTCAGCAAATAGCCAGAGGTGGACTAACACTCACTGAAATGGATACAGATGCTATTTTAAAGCGATGTCTATCGACAAGCCGCTATGGGTCTATACCCCAGTTAGTATTAGTTGATGAACTAGCTCACACAAACGTCCCTGGTTCACCACGAGAAAAACGCTATGAAGATGTAGAAGTAATCTTAGCCGCCGGTATTGATGTCTACTCCACCATGAATGTGCAGCATTTGGAAAGTCTCAATGATGTGGTAGCGAAAATAACTAGTGTGGTTGTCAGAGAGCGTGTACCCGACAGGATTCTGAAAGAAGCCGATGAAGTTGTGGTTGTAGATGTTACACCGGAAACCTTACAAGAAAGGTTAATAGAAGGGAAAATTTACGCACCACAAAAAATTCAACAGTCCCTAGATAACTTTTTTCAACGTCGTAACCTCATTGCTTTGCGGGAATTGGCTTTGCGGGAAGTAGCAGACAATGTAGAAGAAGAAGCGATACCTGGAGTAAACGCCACTACGCCCAATGGACAATTCTGTAATATTCACGAACGAGTTTTAGTGTGCGTCTCTACCTATCCCCAATCCTTACAGCTGTTGCGTCGGGGTGCAAGACTCGCTAATTACATGAATGCACCCTTATATGTAGTATTTGTTGCTGATCCTGAACACTTCCTCACCAAAGAAGAAAGCCTACACATCGACACCTGTGAGAAATTATGTAAAGAATTTGCAGGTATTTTTATTCGCGTGACTAGTGGTGATGTTGGTAAAGCGATCGCCCAGGTCGCAGAACAATATCGTATTACACAAATCGTCATCGGTGAAAGTCAGCGATCGCGCTGGCAAATTCTCCTCAAAGGTTCTTTAACGCACAAGTTAGTCCGCTTGCTAAAAAACATCGATTTACACATCATTGCTACTGAAAAAACACCTTCAACCAGGCGCTAAAAAAAATTTCACCATCCCCAACTACCAGGGATACCCTTAAAGGGGCCGACAACATCTTTTGTGATCCAACCACCATAAAAATTCCCTGGTTGTGGTTCCACCTGATCGCCATCAACATAGCAAGCATCCATAAGATGGGCATAAAATGCGACATGATCTTGCAGCGATGCAAATGCTGTTGTCGGATTGGGGTAGAACCATGCTGCATTTTGCACTTCTTTATCCCCCACACGGATTGTATAGTAGCCGGCTAATCCTTTCCACTCACAAAAACTTGATTGTTGTGTAGGGATGAGGTGTTCCATTTTGATATCCCCTGGAGGAATGTAATAGGAAGGCGGATGGCTTGTCTCTAAAACACGCTTGGCATTTTGGGTATCGGCGATGATTACCCCATTAAAAATTATCTGAATATGTTTGCTTGTGTCTTCCAAGCGAGGGGGACGAGGATAGTCCCAAACAGATTCTTGTCCCGGTTGAGGTTCAATACGTTGAGGATACATCAGCTTATATCAATTCAAAATTCAAAATTAGGAAAGCCCAAACAGGATAAGGGTCAACTGTCAACTGTCAACACCAAAAGATGTGTAAATTCAATACCTGACATCTTAACTATTTAACGCACCTGTTTTAAACTATCAACTTGATTAGTAAACATTTCCGTAAACAGACTCATGACTGTGCGTTCTTCCCTGACTTTGATATTAGCGCTGATTGACATACCCGACTGCAAGGAAATCTGCTTATCTTGAACTTGTAAGTATTGTTGATTGAGTTTGATTCTGGCAGGGAAGCGGTAAAACTTATATATTTCATCTGGTGGCAAAGCATCTGAGCCAATATTAATTATTTCACCTTTGATATCACCAAACTGGCTGAAAGGAAAAGAGTCAATTCTGACATCTACTTTCATTCCTTTGCGGACAAAGCCAATATCTTTATTGGTGATGAAAACCTCAGCAATAAAGTTTTCATTAGGGACAATTTGCAATAATTTTTGTGTAGGATTCGCCACAAATCCAGGATTATTTGCTTGCAAATCGAAGATTGTACCAGCTACAGGCGCGCGTAATTCTTGATATTTAAGTTCCTGTCGGGCTTGAGAAATTCTGCTTGTGATATCGGCTAAATTGCGTTCATTATCTAGGACAATTCTCATGAATTGACTATCAATTTCTGCAATGCGTTTTTTGTTATCGGCAATTTTCTCTAAAATATTTTTATCAGTGTTGGCGACAGTATTAGTAACTTGCTGCTGGTTTTTTTCAATATCAAATTGCAGGCGTTTCTGTTCTTCAACTAATTGGGCGACTTCTGCTGCTGTAGTCTGTACCTGCTGTTGTTGATTGAGATACTGTAGCTGAGAAATACCACCTTCTTCTGCTAGGATTTTAATCTTATCTAAAATCTTTTGTTGGATTGCCAAGCTAGATTGAGTATCTTGAAGTTTTACCGTTGTTTGAGTTAGTTGTTTTTGAATTTTGGCAACTTCTAGTCCTGCGGCGGCTGCACGAGAATCTAATTCAGTTTTGGCAGCTTTTAGCTGTTTTTGTTCATCACTATCTAAACCTATACCCGTCGTAGCATTATCTAATTGAGTACGCAGCAATTCATTTTCTGCAACTAATGCCGCACGACTTCTCAACAGAAAAGTTGCTTCTTGTGGCAACCGACTACGAACAAATTCTAGTTCAGAAGCAATACCACCTGTTGATCTCATCAAGCGGCGATATGTCTGATTTTCTTGAGTTAAGGCTCGTCTAACTTTTTCTAATGAATTTAACTGGGCGACGGTGGTAACTTGATCAAAGGTTAATAGTAGCTGACCTTTATTAACTGTCTCTCCATTTTTAACAAAAACCTCCCTCACTACACCATTCACTGGTGCTTGTACTTCTTTAACTGTACCTTCTGGTTTCAGTTGACCAGTAGCTGGTACTACCTGTTCAATTTTGGCAAAATATGCCCAACCAATACCCACACAAGCTAACCCTATCAGGGTCAGCATAATTGTGCGTGACCAAATAGGAGATTGGCGCAGTACGACAGATTGCTCAAAGTCATTTTGATTAAATTTCACTAAAGCTTTGCTTGTCTCTGGTGAAGCTTGATCATCAATTTTGACAATCTTATTTTGCTTCCCATTATTATTACCATTACGGCGATCGCTATTGAGTTGAGTCATAGTAGTTTTGCAGAAGGGACTGGGGATTGGGGACTGGGGATTGGGAATAACCAATTACAAATTTACTTCCTGTTGTTGGTACAGGTAAAAATAATGACCTTTAGCCGCCATTAATTCTTGGTGGCTTCCTTGTTCTATAACTTTTCCTGCATCCATAACGACAATCATGTCTGCATGACTGACAGTGTTGAGTCGGTGGGTGATAAAGAATACTGTGCTACCTTGAAAGGCTTTAGCTAAGTTGAGGCAAACTTGTCGTTCTGTAGGATAGTCTAAAGCGCTGGTAGCTTCGTCTAATACTAATAGTTTAGGTCTTTGGAGAACAGAACGGGCGATCGCTATTCTCTGTCTTTGTCCCCCAGAAAGTCCAGCCCCACGCTCCCCTACACGGGTATTATAACCATTGGGTAAGCTCATAATAAATTCGTGGGCTGCTGCTACTCGCGCCGCTTCAATAATTTCGTCGGTGCTAGCATCAGGGTTTGTCAGGGCAATATTTTCCTGCACTGTCCCGTCAAATAACAGGGTTTCTTGGGGTACTACACCAACTTGGCGGCGTAATGAATATAGCTCTACTTTGGCAATATCGTAACCATCAATTAAAATTCTGCCGGACTCTACGTCGTACAAGCGCAGCAGTAATTTCATCATCGTACTTTTACCGGAGCCGCTTTGTCCGACTATACCGATAAATTTCCCTGTGGGAATTTCTAAATTGACGTTGGATAGTTGTAAAGGGCCACTGGGTGCGAACCTAAAGGAAATATTCTCGTATTTAACAGACCCTTGAATTTCCGGTAAGGGAATATTGTAGCGGTCAATTTCGGCTTCTTGGGGCGTATCAACGATATCGCTCAACCGTTCTAGGGATAATGCTGTTTCTTGGAAGCTTTGCCAAAGTTGAGCTAGGCGTAAAATTGGGCTGGTGACATAACCGGAGATAATTCTAAAGGCGATTAATTCCCCTAAAGTTAGTTCACCTTGGAGTACCAAATAAGCACCTACCCACAACACAAGTAAACTGCTGAGTTTGTTGAGAAATTGACTGGTAGAGTTAGCGAGTGTTGATGTGATGACATTTTTAAACCCTGCTGCTACATATCGAGCATACCGTTCTTGCCAGGAAAAGCGCGATCGCAATTCAATATTTTGCGCCTTCACCGTCTGAATCCCAGACATCACCTCAACTAAATAGGATTGGGTTTCTGAGTTGCGTTCAGCTTTAGAACGTAACTGTCTACTTACCGTTGGCGATGCAATTAAGGTGATAACGATAAATATGGGAATCGTCCCTAAACCAACTAAGGTAAGTTGCCAGCTATAAAACAGCATGACAATGATATAAACTACGGAAAATACCGCATCTAAACCTACTGTCAAGGCTGTCCCAGTAAGAAACTGACGAATATTTTCTAATTCGTTGATGCGGGTAGCGAGTTCACCCACCGGACGCTTTTCAAAGTAGCGTAGTGGTAGCCGTAATAGGTGGTCAATAATTTCTGAACCCAAACCCATATCGATACGGTTGGTAGTATCGACAAATAAGTAAGTCCTTAAGGTGGTGAGGACTGCTTCAAATACTCCAACGGCTAACAGCAAAACTCCCAAAACATTCAGGGTGCTAATACTGTTTTGGACGATGACTTTATCAATGATGAGCTGAATAACTAAGGGATTGGCTAACGCCGCTAACTGAACAAAGAAAGAAGCGATAAAAACTTCAATCAAAACTCGGCGATAGCGAGATAAATAAGGTATGAACCAACGTAAACCAAAGCGTTCTTGTGGTGTTTCTTTGGTAGCAGACAACAGCAATACCCTAATTTGTGGGGGATAACTGTCTTCGACAATATCTAAATGCTCAAGTATCTGGGAGGGTTTGCAGCGTACTATCCCTTGGGATGGCACACCTAAAACTACATTATTGGCATCGGCCGCATACAAAACCGCATAACCATCACCATAACGGACTAAGGCCGGTGTAGGAACACGGGTAATAGCCGCCGCCGGTAAATCAACTAGATTGGCTTTGAGTCCAATTAACTCGGAGAGATAAGCGCAAGCAGGGAAGGAGATGGTTCCTTGACGTTTAATTTGCTCATTCAAAATGCGGCGCACTACTTCTTTGCGGAAGGGAATTTGTAAGTGCTTGGTGAGCATTTGAAAACAAGCAAAGGTAGAATTTAATTCACCTTTACCCCGAACAAAAGGAAATTTTTGTCTTGGTTTAGCGTTGCTGGGAACAGCAGGTGACTGGGGAAGTTCTTCTTCGCTAGCGTAGGGAATATCTAAAGTTTCTGTAATTTTGGGCGAACTATCATAGACGGTAAGTTCTCCACCAGGGTGATAATCGTTCTCTAAAAACAATAAATCTACAGGCTCTAAACCAACTAACCGCGCCGGACTTTCTCCCTGGACTTCAATTACCCGATTTCCATCACTAGGTTCTAGGCGAGAACCTATGGGGTAATTTGTCACTGTTCCGCCACTCACAAACCAAATGCTTTCACTGTCTAATTGATGGAAGAAATTTCTTCCTGGTGGGAGGTAATCTATTTTGGCATTTTCTAGAGCTTGTGCAGCCCGTTCATCAAGGTTACTAATCACGTTAGCTTGGTTAGCTAACTGGGAACTCAAAACATCGAAAACCTCGATGATGTAACTTTGATTTTGGCGTGCGTGAGCAAAACCTGGGTACGACTCCAACAAACGTAAGTAATGTGTAGCATTTAAGGTTAAGCCTATCACTTCATCGGCAGAGGCGATCGCAGTTTCACAAGCCACATCCCGCAATAACCCAATTTCACCAATGATTTCCCCCGGTTTCATCAACTTTAGGGTTGTGGGAACTTGCGTTTGCGGATCAAATCCTAGCAGCCGCACTTGACCTTCATAAATAATTGTTACTCGTTCTGGCGTTCTTTCTTTGCCAATAATTTTTTGACCAATGCGATAGCGAAATGGCTGTAAATTGTCGAGGATTTGAGTCAGTTCCTCACTTGGTAACTGGTCAAAACCCTCAATGGTGAAAAGAAATTCTTGAAAGGCGCTCTTAATATAAGTCATTTTTAATTCAGTTAACTAATTTATCTATACTTGAGCCAGCTTTAGTCAGTTTTTACTACAAAGACAAAATTTAAAGTTTTTCCATTTAATTTATACATAGCTTTTGGTTCACTACCAAGACAAAAGTGTAATTTGTCTTATTAAACTTATCTATGTTTAAAGAATTTTACTGAGAACTTAGTAGACTAAACCGAAATTATTCATATCAAAATTTATACTTTTTATCTAAACAACTGTACCGTATATATACATAAACTAGCAAGATTTAATTGTTAGTGGCTATTACATAAATGCACCAGAAATTTTATCAGTAAATACCCAAAGTAAAATTACCATTATTTTGCCAACCCATAAATACTTGGGCTTAGATACTTAACTTTATTTTTCGATTTATACGAAATTTTCTGATTTAGCCTTGGAGACATAGTCGCAGTTAGTTTTGACAGCGAAAAAGTCTCTAGGATACTAGAATACCACTAAGGTAGTGTATTATTACTTATTTCATTAAAATAATTGTACTTTTTTATGCAACTTATTTATCCACTTTACGTAATCATCAGAGCTTGTAAATTCAGAAATTATACGGTAAATGATTCTTAATCAAAGGAAATTCGGCTGGTGATAAATCAAACAAAACTAAAAGTAGTTAGTCATTAACAAACTAGGGACGCACACCATGAAAATTTCTAATTCACGCTATATGTGAATTAACGTGAGTCTCTGTTGGAGACTCACGTTGAATTAGGATAACTAACCCACCACACTGACAGCAAAAACAAAGTCAGTCACAGTCAGACTAGTTGAAGTAATTCCTTGCAATGTCACTAACTCAGTCGCGCCTAGCTTCACCAAAGTATCAGCACCTTGCTTTAACAGACTTAAAGCACTAAATTGTGTCACACCAACTCCACCCAGTCCAATTTTGTCAACACCGACAGCGAAGTCTGTCACAGTATTCTTACTAGTTGGTAAACTACCATTAGCAATCCAA
>NZ_JACJQL010000038.1 GCF_014696625.1 Nostoc parmelioides FACHB-3921 | reverse complement strand
CGCCGCCCCAAAGCTTACCCCAGATTGACCAAGCCCCGGCATGAGTTACGCAAACAATTGCAAACTGCTTAATTGATAAGGCTTTCCGCTTTTCTTAGTGCCATTCGTCAATAAGAATCGTTTTTTTTGAGAGGGTATTTTACTTGTATGCCACTCCCTGTAATACTTTGACTATTCTTGTCGCCCCCTCAAGTGTTCCGGCTTCGATCAACAGTACCAAACGAACCTTGGGAAAAGCAGCTACCGTACCTGGGCGTGTTGCTGGGTAGCCAAATACTCTTGCATTTGCCACAGTATCTGGAACATCAAATACTGTCCCGTCTAGTGCCATCAACCGCAGCCCCCCAAAAAAGCCTCTGGGGTTTGGACGATGGCACAAGGACGAACTACCAAATGAAAAAAGCGGCTCATCACCCTACATCCTACACGCTGTCTGGCTTCCGTTATTGACGACTTGCTGGGTACTCGCCAATATTGCCCAACTCTGATCCACACTTCACTCAACCCATCTACCAGATTTTTCAGTACTGTTCTCATTGATGCTTTTGACCACAAGCTCATTGCAATCACCAAACAAATCATCAAATCTGTTGCTAAAGCCTGCTTCCGTTCCTCATTACTGTCTGTGTCTGCGATGGACTGCGTGATTGCCTGTGCCGATATAGCTGTTTCTAGAGCTTTGAGTACTGTTCCCGACTTAATTGCTGACGAGATCAGTGAGAATTCTTTGAGTTGCATTCAACATCAGTACACTTGAGTGACACCCCTCAGTCTACCTGCTTTTGAGCTTAACCGAACCGTATTACATCCGGACATACCCTGATTCTGCCTTTTACAAAATTTCTCTTGATTAATGAAAATTTATCTCAATAAATCTGATAGGATATGCTGGGAGCTTATTGAATATATATATCAATAAGTCTTTCCCAGATCACAACCATTCTTAGGAAATGACATGATGACGAGCATGGCTGTGCAAACCCCAGACTCTATTCCTTGGTGGTCAGGGAACGCTCGGTTAACTAATCTTTCAGGGCGACTGTTAGGCGCTCATGTGGCTCATGCAGGCTTAATTGTGCTGTGGGCAGGGGCAACAACTTTATTTGAACTAGCCCATTTCCAGGCCTCGCAACCAATGTATGAGCAAGGTTTAATTCTCTTACCCCACTTAGCAACCCTGGGGTGGGGTGTGGGTAGTGGCGGTCAAGTGGTAGATACTTATCCCTATTTTGTGATTGGAGTATTACACCTGATTAGCTCTGCCTTCCTTGGTCTAGGCGGAATTTTTCATGCTCTCCGAGGCCCTACCATTTTAGAAGAAAGATTTTCCTTCTTTGGCTACCGTTGGCAAGATGCTAATAAAATGACGACTATCTTAGGTATTCACCTAATTCTATTAGGTCTAGGAGCAAGCTTACTCGTTGCTAAAGCCGTCTTCTTTGGTGGTTTATACGACTCCAATTTGGGAGAAGTACGAATAATTTCTCACCCTACTTGGAACTTTGCCACAATTTTTAGCTACTTGCTTGGTAATCACAAACACTGGATTGCTGGAGTCGATAATCTAGAAGACTTAGTTGGTGGTCACATTTGGGTAAGTATTTTCTGCATAGCCGGGGGTATCTGGCACATTACCACCGAGCCTTCAGATTTTGTCAAAAGTCTCTTTGTTTGGTCGGGAGAAGCCTACCTCTCCTACAGTTTAGGAGCCTTAAGCTTAATGAGTTTCATTGCCGCTTATTTTGTCTCTATCAACACACTGGCTTACCCTGTAGAGTTTTTCGGGACAGCTTTGAGTATTGGGTTTGACCGTTTTCCTTACTTCCAAGGTGCAGATTTACTATCCTCTCGCGTTTGGCTAGCAAATGCTCATTTTTGGCTGGGATTTTTCTTCTTGCAAGGGCATCTCTGGCACGCTCTCCGGGCTGCGGGTTTTGATTTCCGCATCGGCAAAGTCTTACGTCCAACCCGTGGGGAGGTAATTTAACTATGACTACAGCAACAATCACTCTCCAACAATATGGATGGTGGGCAGGTAACGCTAGGTTTATTAATCAGTCGGGTCGGTTACTAGGAGCGCACATTGCTCATGCAGGCTTAATTGTACTGTGGGCAGGGGCAATGACCCTATTTGAAATCACTAAATACAACCCCTCTCAACCAATCTACGAACAAGGGTTAATCTTACTGCCCCATTTAGCAACTTTAGGGTTTGGTGTTGGTGATGGTGGACAAATCATTGATACTTATCCCTATTTTGTGATTGGTGTTTTGCATTTGGTCAGTTCGGCTGTACTCGGTGCTGGGGGAATTTATCACGCGCTTTTGGGGCCGGAAGTATTGCCAGAAAACCAGAAATTTCCTGGCTTCTTTGGTTACGACTGGGAAGATGAAGACAAGATGACTACCATCATCGGCATTCATCTATTGTTGTTAGGTGCAGGTGCTTGGTTGTTAGTAGCGAAAGCCCTCTTTTGGGGTGGTCTTTACGATTCATCAGTTGCATCCGTTAGAGTCATTACCGAACCCACTCTCAATCCTGCTCGGATTTTTGGCTATCTCTTCGGTACATTTGGCAAGCAAGGAATGGCTGCTGTCAATAACTTAGAAGATGTTGTTGGCGGCCATATCTGGGTAGGTATTCTCTGCATTGGTGGCGGATTCTGGCATATCTTAACTCAACCTTTTGCCTGGGCGAAAAAGATACTTTTTTGGTCTGGTGAGGCGTACTTGTCTTACAGTCTTGGCGCTCTGGCATACATGGGTTTATTAGCAGCATACTTTGTGACTGTCAATGATACTGTTTATCCGACTGAATTCTATGGACCCTTGGGACTGAGCAGCACATCAGGAGTGATTTCGGTTCGTACTTGGTTAGCAACTAGCCATTTTGTTTTGGCAATTGTGTTTCTATCTGGTCATATCTGGCACGCTTTGAGAGGGCGTTTCTTAGCTGCGGGATTGAATTTTGAGCAGGGAGTAGTTAACTATCTGGATACACCAGAACTAGGGAACCTACAAACCCCAGTCAATACCTCTGATTTGACGCTGAAGTTTTTGGCAAATCTACCTATCTATCGTCAAGGCTTGTCTCCCTTTGCTCGTGGGTTAGAAATAGGCATGGCTCATGGTTATTTCTTGCTTGGCCCTTTCGTCAAATTAGGCCCTCTGCGGAATACAGAGTCAGCCAATCAAGCTGGTCTACTGGCAACTTTTGGTTTGTTGTTGATTTTATCGATTTGCCTTTGGTTGTATGGCAGAGCATGGTTTTCCAATCAAAAAGCTCCTCAAGGAGAGTTACCAGAAAATCTCAAAACAGCTAAGTCTTGGAGTGAGTTTAATTCTGGTTGGACGGTGGGTAGTTGTGGGGGAGCATTGTTTGCTTTCTTATTGATTACCAATAGTAGTTTATTTTTCTAAATATCAGGTGTCAAAATGGCGAAAAAAATTGGTTTATTCTACGGTACTCAAACAGGTAAGACTGAATCTGTAGCAGAAATTATCCGCGATGAATTTGGTGATAGTGTACTCGAATTAAACGACGTTTCCCAAGCAGAACTTAATGATTTTGATGATTATCAGTATTTGATTGTTGGTTGTCCTAATTGGAATATTGGCGAACTCCAAAGCGATTGGGAAGGTATTTACCAGAAACTAAATGACACAGATTTTAATGGTAATATAGTTGCCTATTTTGGCACTGGCGATCAGATAGGCTATGGGGATAATTTTCAGGATGCAATTGGCATTTTGGAAGAAAAAATTTCTCAACGTGGTGGTAAAACTGTAGGCTATTGGTCTAGTGAGGGATACGATTTTAATGATTCTAAGGCGTTAAGAAATGGCAAGTTTGTCGGGTTAGCTATTGATGAGGATAATCAATCTGATTTGACCGATGAACGGATCAAATCTTGGGTATCTCAGTTAAAGAGAGAGTTTGGTTTGTAGTTTGATCATTTGTACTTGATGTCTGACCACTGATGCACACAGATAATTTGGTTTTAACCGCAGAATAACGCTAAGGTTTGAAAACTATCTATGTGTATTGGTGGTTATCTAATCTGCTTAAGTTTTGAGGTAATAGAGTTTTTATGTCCAATGATATTGATATTGTTTGGGTCAGTTCTAGTCATGTATTGCAACGTTTTGACAAACCGTTACTACAATACCTATCGCAATCTGTGACAGTGGCTCAGTGGGAATATATTGCAGATCAGGATGAAGGTAGTTCGATAGATGAGGCTGTAGAGTCACTAGATGAGTATTTGTCACAGTGTTCTGATCCAGTAAATTTAGCTGGTCATGGTGCTGGTGGTGCGATCGCCTTAACTTATGCGCGGCGATATCCTGAGAAAGTGCGATCGCTTATTCTTCTAGCTGTAGCCCCTCAACCTGCAAATACTTGGCACGCTCACTACTATCTGCAAAGACAACTATTTACCATCAGTCGTGAACAAATTTTGGCTATTAGCGTTCGCAATCTCTTTGGTGAGCAACCACATAATACTACTAAAAAGTTAATGGCAGTGTTAGTTCGGGATTTAGAACAATTTCCCTTGTCACACTCTCTTTTTAAGTTAGTGCATTTACCCCCAGGAGGTGTTGATATACCTATGATGGTATGCGGTAGTAAAAACGACCCAGTTGTAAATTTATCAGCATTACAGGATTGGCTCAATTGGTCTAAACCAGAAGATCATCTCTGGGAATGTCCCAAAGGGTACCATTTTTTTCACTACTTTTATCCTCAAACAGTTGGCGCACAAATGTTAAGCTTTTGGCAACAATATCATTTACAACCAAGGCTCAAATCTCAACTACTTTCCCCCAATTTGACAAATTAGCCAGTGTTTTTAGGGGCGTATATATACCCCTATGAATTTATTCTGTAACTTGATAATAGCGACAAATTAATTTAGTAAGTCGCCTTTTTTGTTGTGCTTAATTTTCTCTAATTGTTAATTATTAATTTTTATTAAGCAATTAAATAAATAGGAAATACTTTCAATAAACTAAAGTTGTGTTTAGCAAATTCAGCAATTAATTTCAACGATTTGCGTGATATTTAGTTATTCTCTCAACTTTTCATGGTGGAACTTAAGTGGTAAATACTTGAGTATTTATGGCAACAACTCATGGATTAGGAACCAATGCAGACATACGATAATCCCAATGTCAAATATGATTGGTGGGTTGGTAATGCCCGCTTCGCCAACCTTTCTGGCTTATTTATCGGCGCTCACGTAGCACAGGCAGCACTCACAACTCTCTGGGCGGGGGCGTTTACATGGTTTGAAATTTCCCGTTACAATCCTGATCTTCCATTGGGAGATCAAGGACTGATTTTATTACCCCATTTAGCTACTTTGGGTTTTGGTGTTGGTAATGGTGGTCAAGTAGTCAACACTTACCCTTACTTCGTTATTGGAGCCTTACATTTAATCTCGTCTGCTGTTTTAGGAGCAGGTGCGCTCTTTCATACCTTCAAAGGGCCGCGCAACTTAAAAAACACAACTGGTTCTGCTCGTAAATTTCACTTTGAATGGGACGAACCTAAACAACTAGGCTTGATTTTAGGGCATCATCTCCTGTTTTTGGGTGTGGCAGCTTTATTGTTAGTAGGAAAAGCCCTGTTTTGGGGAGGACTATACGACTCAACAATTCAGGCTGTCAGAGTGGTGACAAATCCCACCCTCAACCCTGCTGTTATCTATAGCTATCAAACCCATTTTGTGACTGTTAACAACTTAGAGGATTTAGTCGGTGGTCACATCTATGTAGGTTTGCTCCTCATTGGTGGCGGTATCTGGCACATCCTGAAAGAACCTTTACCTTGGGCGAAAAAGCTCTTAATCTTTTCTGGTGAAGCTATTCTTTCCTACTCTTTGGGTGGTATTGCCTTAGCTGGGTTTGTTGCTGCTTACTTCTGTGCAGTCAACACCTTAGCTTATCCTGTAGAGTTCTATGGCGCTCCTTTGGAACTGAAATTTGGTGTAACGCCTTATTTTGCCGATACAGTCAAGTTAGCCAATGGTGCTTATAGTGCTAGAGCATGGTTAGCTAATGCCCACTTCTTCTTAGCTTTCTTCTTCCTACAAGGTCATTTGTGGCACGCGCTACGAGCTATTGGCGTTGACTTTAGACAAATTGAAAAGTCATTGAATGCCATTAGTAGCGCTGAATGATTAGTAGTTATTTGTAAATTTCGATCTCGACTCTGAGTGATAAGTTCCCGTGCTGAGTCTATGACAAAACTCAGCACTTTTCTAGAGAGGATATGTAACAGTGGCAATTTCTACTGATAGAACTTTTGCAGCTAATACAAAATTACCTTGGTTAATTGGTAATGTTCGTTTAACTGATTTATCTGGTCAATTATTAGGCGCACATATTGCCCATGCAGGCTTAATTATGTTTTGGGTAGGGACAACTACTATCTCAGAAGTGATTCGCTTTGTTCCTGACATCCCCATGTATGAGCAAGGTTTAACTTTATTACCACACCTAGCAACTTTGGGTTGGGGAGTAGGTGCTGGGGGTCAAGTAGTTGATACCTATCCCTATTTTGTTATTGGTGTTTTGCATTTAATTGCATCTGCGGTGTTGGGTGCAGGTGGACTATTTCATGTGTTTCGCGCTCCGGCAGTTTTATATAATAACGGTGGCAGAGTAGCGAAATTTCATTATGAATGGAATGACCCTAAACAATTGAGTTTAATTTTAGGACATCACCTAATTATTTTAGGTTTAGGAGCTTTTTTACTAGTGCTAAAAGCCATGTTTCTGGGTGGAATTTATGACACTCATCTAGGAGATGTACGCCTAATTACTAACCCTACTCTCAACCCAGGCATCATTTTTAGCTATTTAGTAGGCTTAAAAGATCATATCTGGCATTCTTTAGGACTAGCCAGTGTTGACAACCTAGAAGATGTCATCGGCGGTCATATTTGGGTTAGTGGCATTTTAATTGTCGGCGGTGTATGGCATATTGTTGTACAGCCCTTTGCGTGGGTAAGACGAATTTTACCAATCGAAAATGGTGAGGAAATTCTATCTTACAGTTTGCTGGGTTTAGCCTTGATGGCTTGGATTTCTGCCAGCTTTATAGGATATAACACGACAGTTTTCCCTCCAGAATTTTATGGCTCAGAACGTTCAGGTCTGGCAAATATTCAATTTTTTCTAGGGATTTTAGTTTTCTTAGGTTATGCTTGGCACGCTTGGAGAGCAAAGAGTATTTCCTAGTTCTTTTAATTTTTAAAAATTCCCCTCAATACTAGCTATTCTTGAGTTCCTTAAACTGCCTACGGTTGAAAGTAATTGACTGTGGGCAATTTCCTAACAATTTTGTGGAGTAATAAATAGTCATGGCTACAATTTTGTGTGCCTTATCTGCTTGGTCAATAATGATTTTATTATTTTGGAGTATTTGGATAACCTGTATTAAAGGAATACACTTTTTATGGAATTTGCATCAAATACCTTGCCATAGTTGTGAGTTTTTCACTAATGACTATCGCCTAAAATGTACAGTAAATCCCAAAAAGGCTTGTTCGGATCAAGCAATTGGCTGTATTGACTTTGAACCAAAAACTGCTGCTTGTAATGCTTGTCAAAAAGGTCGAAAATGGAAGTTAGAGAAAAGAAGCCTGCAATCATATTGAGGCGGAAATGTTATTTATTTTCAGATAAATACGCAGCTTATTCCTAATTAAATACTATGAACAATAACTCTGATTTTCTCTCAGAATTATGTGACTTTCTCTATCCGCGTAATCCATATTATGGACAATTCAAAGCGGAGTATATAGCGTTCAATGCCCATCTGCAAGAGTTTTCTCAACGTGTCAATTATATTTGTAGTCTCCAAACAGGTGGAAAAATTTCGCCAGAAGATGCTTATAAACAAATTCACCAACTTTGGAAACAGTTAAAACAAATCAAAAAATCTCTAGAAATAGTTAACTAATTTCCCTATTAGGACTTAGAGATGATTTATAAAGTAAAGCTTAAATTTTAGGGTGCGTTACGGCAATTTATACTGTAGCTCATACTCAAATCCTCACACTGCCGTAACACACCCTACTTAATATTTACTTTATCATTATGCAGATGCAGTCATAGCAGTAGCTTCGTTGCCCTTGGTTGCTGCTAGATTGGCAATTTCTCGGTCAATGAAAAATATACCCTGTCCTTCCGTGCCAATCAGATAAATTTTATCGAGAATCCCTTTAAACAAAAACTCTTCTTGATGTTGTTCTGCAACATACCATTGCAGAAATTGCAGGGTAGAATAATCCTGTTCTGTATTCCCTAAATGCACCAAATCATTAATCTTCCGCGTGATGCACTGTTCATGTTCATAGATTTGTTCAAACAGTTCTTTCAGCGAAGAGAAATTACTTGGTGGAGCTTGCATTCCACTAATTACCGCTAATGAACCTGTTTCATGTAAATAATTGAGCAAGCGACGCATGTGCATCATCTCTTCGTCGGCGTGTTGACTAAGAAAAGTAGCGCACCCTTCCAAAGCTTTATAAGCACACCAAGAACTCATTTGCAGATAAAGATGGGAAGAATACATTTCCAAGTTGATTTGTTGATTCAATCGATCAATCATTGCTTGCGATAGCATATTTCTGATTCCTTGCGATACTATTTTAGATTTCGTGTTGCATAATTGTGGGATGATTTCTCATACACAGATGCAGAGAGAATCAGGAACTTGAAATCTCAATATTTCCCAGTCCCCAAAAGAGATTCAACGCGATTCCACATAAATACTTTGCGCTGTTTCCTGATCCAAGGCGGTGCGGGTTCTGCCGACCATGATGATGTAGGATGGAAAGCGTTGCTCTAGCACTAAATTGCTACCTGGTAAAATGCCGAATGCCATTAGCTTTTGTAAAATCGCATCATCTTGAGTTCGCAAACAAACAACGGTTTGCGGTTGACCAATTTTGACTGTTGATAAGGCGTTCATCTTAAAAGTTCACTCCAAATAAGGTTAAGCCGAGATTGACGACATATCCCATCAGGAAAGCGAAGGGGAAAATAAACAGCACGATCGCTATAGTAGTTTTAGTTCCCCGTTCCTTAATCAGCATTTGCAATTGAGCAATGCAGGGTAGAAAGAGAGTCAAAACGATCGCCGCCACCACTAGCTGATTACCTGACAAGCTCCCTTGTTGCTGCAAGTCAAACAGTCCGGCTGCACCGTAATCTCTTCTAAAGAAGCCATAGAGGAATATTGGTGCTGCTTGTGCTGGCATTCCTAAAGCCAAAGTCAGAGGTTCAATTGCCCGGATAATCACATCAAATAATCCGGTTAATCTTCCCGCCCAAATCAAGACTGAAGCCCAAATAAATAACGGCAATACTTCCAAAAAATACCACTTCATCCGTACCCAGGTTTTAATGAGGACGTTCTGCAATTTGGGCAGACGTAAAGGCGGAACTTCCATATAAAATCTGCCAGAAGTACCGGGTAATAATCTGGCGGTGAGATAGCCAACTACTAAGAAGATGGCAGTGATAAAGCCTCCCCAAAACAGTAAGGCGGCGGGTTTTTGTGCTAGTAAGCCCACAATCACACCCCACTGCGCTGCACAGGGTATAGCCAGGGAGAGTAAAAAGGTAGCGATTAACCGTTCTCGTTTGGTTTCTAAGGTACGGGTGACAATCGTTGCCATTGTGTCACAGCCTAAGCCTAACACCATTGGAATGACTGCGCGCCCAGATAAGCCGACCGATTTAAATAAGCGATCCAGCATTAATGACAGACGTGGGAGATAGCCGCTATCTTCTAGCAACGAGAACATCAAGAAGTAAGTAGCAACCACTGGTAAGACGATCGCCGTAGCGTAGCGAATCCCCAAGGTGATGATGCCATAGTCATTAGCAATCAAGTCTTGAACTGCTTTCCAGGGAATAATTTGCGCGGTGATTTGGTTGACGAAGGGATTGATTTGTGATTCAAAAAAGCTTTCGATGCGATCAACTAGTTCCCCTGCACCAAATTCACCGACGAATTTGTAGACTCCGTAGTACAGGATGACGACAAGAATCGGGAAGCCTGTAATCGGGTTGACTGTGAGTTTGTGGATTGTTTCCGTGAATGACGATCGCGCCAGTCTGGTTTCATGCAAAACTGTTCTTTCTATAGCATGAGACTGACTTTGGCGAGTATTGGCGATCGCTAATCCAATGGGTTGTCTGAGTTGATTTTGCGTGACAGTAATCAAGACTTCCAGATGACGACACTGTTCTTGATCCTGTTGCAAAGTTTGCCATAGTCCTGAGTCTTTCTGTAACAATAATAAAGCTAGACTACGGGGTGAGAGTGAGTGATTCCCAAATAAATAGCGATTACCTAAAGTTTGCCACCATGATTCGAGTTGTGCGATCGCGGCTTCAATTGGTTCTGGATAGATAAGTTGATTAATCATACCCCTTCTCTCCTGATCTCCAAAACTTACGCTGGTATCATGACAGCTTCAACTGGCAGGAATGGCGTAATCCTGTGTTTCAATTCATCTATCCCTTGGTTCAAAGCTGCCGCCATGCAAACTACGGGAATTCCCAACTCTATTTCCAGTGCCTCTTGCCGCAAATCTAGCCCCCAATGATGCGCTTCATCCATCATGTTGACGGCAAGTATAACCGGCAATCCCGCCTCGATGAGTTGAAAGGTGAGAGACAGCATTCGTCCCAAGTTCTTCGCATCTACCACATGAATTACAGATGCTAGAGGTTCTGTTAGTAATAAATCTCTGGCAACTTTTTCTTCTTCGCTGATGGGCAGCAGTGAATACATCCCTGGTGTATCAATTACTGTTATGCTTTGTTCCCCTATCTGCATTAGTCCCCGACTCACTTCTACCGTCGTCCCAGGGTAATTAGAAACTGTGACATAAATTCCAGTCAGGGCATTAAACAATACACTCTTACCCACATTAGGCATTCCTACCAGAGCAATTGGGAGACTTGAACAAACTTCTCTATTCCCAGATTGCTGCTTTTTGCGAAATAATGGTAATCCGCCCGATTTTTTTCCACAACTTTGACCCTGTGATTGACATTTATGGCATTCCATAGAAATTTATTGTTGAGCTTTAGTGCAACTAATTCTCAAATAAAAATGTGAGGATCTTGTGAGGAAAGATATGCCTTTCGGGGAAGGTTGCTGATTTGAACTGTATTAAGCTAATGCGCGTCTAAATTGCATAACTACTAATAAGGGCAGTCAAAAAAACGGTTTACGTCCACTTATGCACCGTGATTAATTGAAGCTGGTAAACGCTGACAACTACCTCAAGCCCGATTGTACCCGCCATAAACTCGCATAAATCCCATTTTTCTCTAATAATTCCTCATGGGTTGCCGATTCCACCAACTGTCCTGATTCCATCACATATATGCAGTCAGCATTGCGGATGGTGGAAAGACGATGTGCGATCGCAATAGTCGTCCGATTTACAGTAATCTTTTCTAAAGAGCGTTGAATTGCTGCCTCTGTTTCATTATCTACCGCAGATGTGGCCTCATCCAAAATCAAAATCGGCGGATTTTTGACAACTGCTCTAGCTATAGCTATCCGTTGGCGTTGCCCCCCAGATAACTTTTGTCCGCGCTCCCCAACTATTGTTTCATAACCTTGGGGAAGCCGCATAATAAAATCATGGGCTTCAGCGACTTTCGCAGCATTGATGATGGCTTCTTCAGTCGCATCAAAAGTACCATATGCAATATTTTCTGCCACGGTACCATGAAATAAAAAGACATCTTGACTAACTAAACCAATACTACGACGCAAATCAGATAAATTTAACTTTTGAATATCAATCCCATCAATTGTAATTGCACCACTAGAAACATCATAAAATCGCAGCAAAAGTTTGACTAATGTGCTTTTACCCGAACCTGTAGAACCAACAACAGCAATAGTTTTTCCAGCCGGAATATGTAATGATAAATCCTTAATTATTGTGGCACTATTCCGATAAGCAAAAGTGACATTTT
Organism: Nostoc parmelioides FACHB-3921; assembly: GCF_014696625.1. Lineage (GTDB taxonomy): Bacteria > Cyanobacteriota > Cyanobacteriia > Cyanobacteriales > Nostocaceae > Trichormus > Trichormus parmelioides. The sequence goes on along the minus strand of NZ_JACJQL010000038.1, from coordinate 53,612 downwards.
TAAAATCAACTTCACCCCGCACTTGTTCCACAATTAAAGGCATATCTCCCGTAGTAATTTGGATAGGAGTATCTAACAAATCCATCACCCGCTTAGTAGAAGCCATTGCTCTTTGATAGTGGTCAAAAGTTTCGCCTAAAAATACCAACGGCCACAATAATCTCTGCACAAGTACCAGTAAAACGCTGTAATTACCTATGGATATTTTTTGTGAATATGCAGCCATACCTCCCAAAAATAATAAAGCAGTGAACCCAGCTAAAACTAACATTCTAATTAAGGGGACAAAAGCCGCAGAAAGTTTAATAGCTTTGGTATTACTTTTTCTATAAGCTTCACTTTCTTCTGCTAACCTGGCATTTTCATAATTTTCTGCCGTGAAACTTTTAATTGTGGTAATTCCACTAATATTATTAGCCAAACGTGAGTTAAGAAAGCCAACTTTTTCTCTGACATTAGCATAAAGTGGTTCGAGACGTTTTTGATATATCAACGAACCCCAAAGAATAAAGGGCATAGGTAACATTGCTGCCAGAGTAATGTTAATTGGTAAAATGCAAAATGCACCAATAACCAAAATCATCAAGGAAGTTGTCACTTGAATAACTTCATTTGCGCCCCCATTTAAAAAGTCTTCAAGTTGGTTGATATCATCGCTAAGAATCGACATCAAACCGCCTGTACTGCTGTCTTCAAAATAAGCTGATTCTAATTGTTGTAAATGATTGTAAGCATCTAAGCGTAAATTATGCTGGATATTTTGAGCGACATTGCGCCAAAGTCGGTCATACGCATATTGAGAAAGTGATTCAAAGACCCAAATAATAATGGTAATTAATGAAAGTAGTGCAAATTGCCATACTACTTCTTTAATACCAAATTTAGCAATTATAGAACTTTGTTGTTGGACTAATATATCTACAGCAATACCCACTAACCAAGGCGGGGCTATATCTAAAGTTGTATTAATTACTGAGTAAGTAGAGGCTTGATAAATCTGTCCACGATATTTTTGTCCGTAGTTGAGTAACCGTTGTAAAGGAGAGAGTTTATTTGATACATGATGAAATGTAGATGTCATTATCTGAGTTCAAATTCAGAGATTTATATTTTCTAGTTAGTCGTTGCAATTGCAGTCAACCAAAATATATAAATATTACTATTTTTTGATATGTGAATTCTATCCAGAAACGGCAAATTTCTATCCCAAAAAGGCAATTTAGAGGTGATTTTTGTAACACACAGATGTGATGGCGATCGCATCCGCAGGAAAATTAGTTGGTGCTTATACCAGCAATTGCGCGTTATTTGGGTTAATTTGGTTATTTTCTGACTTTTTAGTGAAGATAAGGGCGATCGCTGTTGCTTTAAGGGACTTCCAACTAAAAAAATATCCCATCGCTGAGTAGGCAGGTGGGCAGGGAGCAGGGAGCAGGGGGAGAAAGAAAAATATTATCTGAGTAAATTGGATAATTTATTTTCTGGAAGTCCCTAATAATCTCTAGCTATGATTTCACAGGCGGAATTTGCGCGAAAATAGCAGCTTGCAACAGTTCTGGCAATTGTTTCCAAGGTACTACACCTTTGCGACTCTTGATATACAACTGCATAAATTCCAGTAATGATGCTGCACCTTGTTCTGGAGTCAAATTTACGAAAAGATAGGTAGGTTTATCTGGATGAGAAGCAGCTACAACACAGCCTTGATTACAAGCCCACAAACATTCAACAGCTTGAATCTCAAGTTCATTGCATGAAAATTTATCAATACATAAATCATTGAGTTTATCAAGGAAAATATTACCATCAAAAGGGGGATTTCCTGGTCTTTCTTGGGAGGAACGGTGACAAGATTTGCAAACAAATAGATTATATTTCGACATAATATTAAGTGATGTTAACTATGTATTTATCAAGGTCATTGAGCATCTCTTGAGCCGCAAGAATATTGAGTCCACGCCAAACAGAAAAATCTACTGGATACACTTGATTTTGCTGCACAGCTTTGATTTTAGACCATAAAGGCTTTTGCTGAAGCTGTTTGATGACGGAGTAGTCATCTTTTCGTAGTAGTGCAATAAATAGAATGTCGCTGTCAATCTTGGGTAGGAGTTCTTCAGAAATAGGTAAATCATTGTCACCAGATTCTGCAAATATAGGATTTAATATGCCAATATCATTTAAAATTCCTCCCGCAAAAGATTGTTGACGAGTAATAACTAATCGTCCCGCAGCAACATAAGCAAATGATGTGCGAATTTCCCGATGATTACTAATTGTCTGTTTTAATTTGTGAACACGTCGGTTATATTTATCTATTAGTTGAGTACTTGTATTTGTTTTTTGCAGAACATTTGCAACATCTTGAATGTGTTGTTTCCAGTTTCCTCTAGTCTCGACCCAAGGTAGAACTACTGTAGGTGCAATTTGTGCAGCACATCTATAGACTTCTGCAAATCCTGGATGGGAAATCACAATAATTAAATCGGGATGGAGTAATACAAGTTTTTCTAAATTAATTTGACCACTGGAACTATGTAAAATTTCAACTCCATCGGCTTTTCCTTGAAAGTAACGAAATTCATCTTCTATTTCAGTTGTAATCCAAGTGGCGATGGGTTTGGTGTCTAAAGCCAAAACTGCGGCAAAACTATTGAAATCTAAGGTGACAATTCGTTGTGGGTTGAAGGGAATACAAGTTTCTCCCTTGACGTGTTGTACCATTCGACATTTTGCACTTTGTTGTTGAGATATTGATTTTGTAGCTTTATAAGTAAAACTTTTACTACCAGCCCAAAGAGCAGTAAATAGCAAAATTCCTAATAAAAATAGGACAATAAAGCGGCGGGAAATTATTTTCATAGACTTGTGCTTGAGAAAACAGGATTGGTACACATCTCCAGAAATTGAGAAAGTTATTGTTTCTGAAAAGGTCTAAATAAGTCCTGTCAGCTTTTATCCTCCAGTGTGAGTTAGAAAATCATGGGACTATCAAAATGTCCAAGAAACAGTTCCTTGGATTGTAAATGGTTCACCAGGAGAGACGCGCAAGCGATTGAACGCATTTTCAAAATAGTCCACATCAAAGAGGTTTCTGATATTAATCGCCGCACGAAATCCGTCTTTTTTGTAGAAGATAGCTGCATTAGTTGTTAAATAGCTAGGCACTTCAAATGTATTTCCAGTATCCCCAGCGCGATCGCCTACATAAAACAATCCTAAACCAAAACCCAATCCCTGCAAATTGCCTCCCTGAATTTCATAGGTTGTCCATAAGCTAGCAGCATGGGGAGTTGTCCGTTGTACGCGGTTGCCTACGGGAATGCTATTATCTTCTGTGACACGAGCATCGTTATAGGCGTAACTCGCAAACACATTCCATCCGGGTAAAATTTCACCTGTAAGGCTGAGTTCAATACCTTGGCTGCGCTGTTCTCCGGTTTGAATGGAAAAGCCTGGGTTATCTGGGTCGTCAGTTAAAATATTGGACTGGGTAATGTCATAGAAAGCTAGTGTTGTCGAAAGTCTCTGGTTTAAATCTGCTTTTACTCCCACCTCAAACTGCGTACCCCTTGTAGGCTCAAATTCACTACCATCAAAGGCTTGACCAATAGTTGGCTCAAAGGAACGGCTATAGTTAGCATAGAGGGAAATAGGTGGAATCGGCTGATATACAATACCCATACGGGGACTAAAGTCACTTACTGATTGACTTGTTTCTGTAGCGGTTAGCAGGTCTGTGTTGGTTTGGGTGAAGGTATCAAACCTACCACTGACGAGTAATTTTAAGTTATCGGCGATCACTACCTGATCTTGTATGATGATGCCAAGTTCATCAGTGACGGTGTTAGTATCAAGCTCAAATGTGACTGCTCCCACTGGTTGACCGTAAATCGGATTAAATAAGTCAATGGATGCTGCTGCTCTACCCGTAAATTTTAAGCTATTGTTCAACCTTCCTAAATCAATACCAAAGAGTAATTGATGCTGGATTACACCTGTGGTGAACTTACCAATCACATTTGTTGTCAGTCTATAGTCTCGATAGCGATCGTTTGAATCGTTAGCGGTTCTTAGTAGGGTACGATTATCGGCTAAAAGCCTTGTTCCAACGTTAACACCAGTACCTTCATAGTTCAGGTATCCATATCGAAAAGAATTATTTAATGACCAATTCTCATTAAATTTATGCTCTAACCTATATCCAATCCTGGCAGTTGTTACATCAAGACTACCTTCATTAGTAATGCGGGTATGAGGTATATCCCCATTAGGGTTAGAAAATATCGTCCCAATTGCAGGTAAGCCTAAATTATAGTTGTCTTGCTCTAGGTACTTATAAGTTCCTTCAATGGTCAAATTTGTATTTTTGCTCAGTTCCAGACTCAAAACAGGCGCAATTACTAAGTTTCTAGTTTGGCTCAGATCAGTAAAAAATCCTTGATCTCTGTAAGATGCGTTCAGCCGATATAGGGCTTTTTTCTCATCATCTAGAGGCCCCGATAAATCCACTTCACCACGATAAAAATCAAAACTACCCACAGTAGCTTCAATAAAGTAGTAAGGATCTCGTAACGGCTGTTTGGTGACAAAGTTGACTGTTCCACCTGGAGATGTTGAACCCAGTAAAACGGAGTTTGGCCCTAGAAGAATTTCGATGTTTTCAATTCCTGTCAAATCAGGCCCCACGTTAGAGGCTAAACCGTTAGTCTCTTTAATCCCATTCAATGTAGGTTGGCTAAAAAATCCCCGTACTTGCAATCGCAACGAATCAAAATTAGAAGGTGCGGCATTACGCACGCTGGGAGCATTCAGCAGTGCGCTGGATATATCGGCGCGTTGATCCCGCAAAACTTCTTGGGGAATAATCTGAATCGATTGGGGAATATCTCGCAGAGGTGTATCCGTCCTTGTCACTGTACTGGCATTGGGGACACGATATCTATCTTGCTCTCCCGTCACTACCAACTCAATTGGTTCATCCTGCTGCGCTGTTGGTTCTGCTGGTGGTGTTTCACTTGCTGGTTTTTCTTGCGGTTGCTGCATCGCTGTTGTCGTAGATGCTACTGCAAAAATCAGCCCTTCATCCCCATCAAATAACTCAACTGTGGGCAAAGCCGTCTCACCGTTCACGGTGACGCGTACAGTATTAGCATCAATATTTATAACTGTAATTTCAGTAATTCCCGCAGTTGGTTTTTCGGAACGAAATGTGAAAGCTTCTCCCGATGGTAAACGCAACTGAGCATTGGGAACATCTGCAATAAAGTTATTATTTTCACTGCGATTTGTGATTTGCAGTTTTTCCCCTTGATTAGTTTCTAAAATTACCTCGACACCTTTCTCGGTGGGATTAGCTTTGACAGATGTAATTGGTACAATATCCCCGCTTGGTGTCTGTACTAACATGATGGCACTAGTCCCCGGCAGTTCAATTTCACTTAGTTGGGGAATTGGAGAATTGTTTTTTTGTTGTTGGGATAAAGAGGGTATATCTAGTGTTTCTGTATCTTGGGAATTGGGTTTATCCTTTGCCCATCCCGGTTGTACTGCAATTATATTGAAGTATCCACAAAGGCTGATGATAAACCAAAAATGAATACTAGGGGACAAACACCAACGCTTCATTGTTCCTCACACCACACAATAAACTTATCAAAATCAACTATCTTACTGCTAATAATTCTTAATAGCAGTTACAGTAGTATAGGAAAGTCCATCCCAGGGTGTCTATCCAAAAACCGCCAGTTATCCTCCAAAAACCGTCTTGTTACCTGCCAAGCATTGTCTAGGTGTGATGCCAAATCGCCGCTTAAATGCTGCCGAAAAATGACCTAAATGCCCATAGCCTACGAGATTTGCTACTTCTGCTACTGTTGGTTGGCGTTGCCTGTTGCGGACATCGCCTTGGCGTAATAATTGTTCGGCTTTATCTAACCGCAACTGTGTCAAATAGCCCACCACCGTTGTTTGAAAAAGTATTTGAAAACCGCGTTGTAGGGTGCGATCGCTCACGCCCACCAGTTGAGCTAGTGTTGATAGTGACGGTGGATGCTCGATTTGAGCGGTTAAAATTTCTTTAGCGTGGTGGATACGGGCAATTGTATCTGGTTTGAGCCTTGGTAGATTGCAAACTGGTTCTTGATTGTCAGCAATTAAGTCTAGATACAAGGCTAATAACTCAAACACCTTGGCTTGTAAATAGAGGCGTTTGGCTGCACCGCGATAGGGTGGATGCCATAATTCTTGAGCGAGCGAGCGCACTTTTGCTGTCACCTTTGGGTAAAACGCCACCTTCCAATCCTCACCCTTGAATAGTTGCTTGATATTGTCTAGCTGGCGTTGTCCATCGTCCAAAAACGATTCCAGCACCTGTGGCTCAATTTCCACATTCACAAAACTCAAACGCTCTCCCCCTTGATGCTTGTCGGTGACAGCAGGCGAAATCCCACTACCAGAAAAATAACTGCGCGTTCCACCCAAACGTGGGTGAACTCCATCACAGTCAAGGAATCCCGATAACAAAATATTAATTTGAATCAAATGTTTGTGGGCAGGTGTCTTGATCATCAAATCCTGGTGGTATTCGCAGTCCGCAAAACCCAACAATACCCCAGGTGATAGTTCTATGTGGCAAGAATAACCCTGACCAGCAAGTTGCGGCATCTCCAAAACTTCCTCAAACGCATCAGAGCCAAACTTTTGCAGTTCAGGGCTGACATTCTGCTCCCACATCTCGTCCCATTCTAATTTATTGAATATTAATATCATGGGGCTACGGACACAAAACCAAATTATTGCTATTTATTAGCAATAATCATACCACACCTTACTTTTGATTTACTGTTTTAGCCAAGGATGATAGTTGCTCTTGTAAAGACTTGAGAGTAATCTGTGTACCACTAGGTGAGAGGATGTTTTGAAAGTCAGAAAGAGCTAAAAACTATGCAAGCCGTCGAATCATGATTCGGATCGTGGCAATATAAATGAATGTTTCCGATGCCAAGGTGGAAAGTCTCCTGGTAAGCCTCTCGATGTAAATCCCTCACAAAGCACATAGAAAATGGCGTTGACTACAGCAAATAAAGCTACAGTCCTTGGAAGACCACCAGCTTTTTCTGATGCAAACTCTCCTGCAATCAATTTCCACTGTTCCCATATCAAATTGCTACTGTATGCTTTAGTCATTCGCTCACAAGGTGCTGTTATCTACAAATCTCAGCATAAACCTTGTGGGCTTTCTTACAATACACCCCCACTTTTAAAACATCCTCTGAGAACAGCTATATTAAGGAGCATTAACAAGATATTTAAACAAGTCATCAATTACTACATCAGTTGCCAGCATATTTGTTCCAGACCATGCCATAAAATCAACATAATAAACATGATTTTCTTCCACAGCTTTCAGAGTCTTCCAAAGTGGCTCTTGTTGTTTTTTTGCTAGAAATTCATTACCTGTTTTTGCAAAAGTAGTCACAAATAAAATATCACCATCAGCTTTTTTTAGTTCCTCTAGGGAAATAGGAAAAGATCCATAGATTGCATCAATATTTTGTGCAGATGGACGCTGTAAAAGTGCAGCACTGATAATAGAACCAGGAAATGAATTTTTGGAATCAATATATATCTGATTGCTCCCAAAAGTTACGAAGGATACTTTCTTGCCTTGATAGCGATTTTCTAGTGCTTTTTTTAGCTGTTCTATTCGCTGATAGTATCGTTCCCAAAGTGCTTTTTCAACATCTTTTTTCCCCAGAGACTCAGCTACAAAACTCAGATGTCTTTGCCAGTTTATATAATCAATTTCACCTAATACTGTAGGGGCAATTTTAGATAATAAAGGATAAATTGGCTTGAACCAATCTACACCAATAATTAAATCTGGTTTGAGTAGTAATGTTGCTTCTAAATTTGGTTGTGAAAGTCCCAGTAGTTTTATTCCTTCTGTGTCACCATTAATCGATGTCAGAGATTGTCCCTCAACGTAAACTTCGTTAGTTGTACCGATGGGTTTAACCCCAAGGGCTAGAACATTACCTAAAGTACATGATGATAAGGTGACAACACGCTGGGGGTGAATGGGAACACAGGTTTCCCCCATTGTGTGTTTAACCATGCGACATTCTGTGGTTGGTTGTTTAGGTAAAGAGGATATATTTTGAGGTGTGTGATGATTGCAAGCTGTAAGCAGAGTAAATCCCAAGATGCCTAATATTAACCAACCCAAAAAATATCGCATGATTGATTTAGTTATTAAAACTGCCAGGAAACTGTTCCTTGAATCGTCAAAGGCTGTCCGTAGTTAACGCGAGTTGAATTCACGGCATATTCAAAATATTCTACGTCAAAGAGATTTTTAAAATTGAGTGAGACTCTAAATTTATCTCGGTTATAGTAAATTGCTGCATCAGTGCGAAGATAGCTAGGAACATCGTAAGTATTTGCTAAATCTCCAGCGCGATCGCCTACAAAAAACAAGCCTAAACCAAAGCCTAAACCTTGTAAATTACCTTGTTGAATTTGATAGGTTGTCCATAAATTGAAAGAATGATATGGCGTATTTGGCAATTGGTTTCCTGGCTGAAAAGTATTATCTTCAGTAATCCGTGCATCAGTATAAGCGTAGCCTGCAATAATATTCCATCCGGGCAAAATTTCCCCTGTCAGACTCAGTTCCATACCTTGGCTATTTTGTTCACCAGTTTGGATTTGAAAACCTGGATTATTGGGATCTGCTGTTAAAACATTACTCCGAGTTAGGTCATAGAATGCTAATGTTGCCGAAAGGCGATCGCTAAAATCTGCCTTTACCCCAGCTTCATACTGTCTCCCTCTTTCCGGTTCAAAGGAATTACTCAAAGCATCACCAGGTAAAATTAATCCGTTGGCGGGAGCAAATGAACTAACGTAACTGGCATAAAGTGAAATCGCTGGTATGGGTTGATAGACAATTCCCAAACGAGGGCTAAATGCACTATCTGACTTACTACTTGCTAATTGAAAAGTAAAATCTTCTGCCTTCTGATCAAAAGTATCAAACCGTATACCTAATAGCACCTTTAAATTATCTGTCAGAGCAATCTGATCTTGTAAATAAATTCCTAATGAGTTGGTGGTAGTTGCATCGCTAAATTCATCCCCAAGCTGAGGGCGTGGCTGACCGTAAACAGGATTAAAAATATCAATTGGCGCACATGCTGCACCTCTAAATTTTGGTGTTCTGTTTTCAAAACGATGCACATCAACTCCAAATAATAGTTGATGTTCAATTGCACCAGTAGAAAACTTGCCAACAGTATTTGTAGTGAAAGTATAAGCTGTACTTACAAAGTCAAATTCTCGGTAAAAACGATTCAGAGTGCGATTATCTGCATCTAAGCCAGAGGGAAGGTGTATTCTATCGTAATAATCACGATAGTTATACACAAAAGCATTGCGTAATGACCAACTGTCATTAAATTTGTGTTCTAGTTGATAGCCTATTCTTGTAACCGTCTGTTCAATGATATCGGAAGGTTCAGCCAAGTTACGATTACGGGGTATTTTGCCGTTAGGGTTAGGAAATATCGTCCCTATTGTTGGTACACCAGGTAATCGGAAAAAATCTTTTGCATTGATGTAATCCCCTTCTATGGTTAAGTTAGTATTCCTGCCAATTGCGACACTAATCACGGGTGAAATATTGAAGTTTTCACTTGTATAGGAATCGACAAAACTACCTGAGTTTCTGTAGGCTGTATTCAGACGATACAAGACTGTTTTCGAGTCATTCAATGGCCCAGATAAATCAATCGCACCCCGGTAGTAGCTATAGCTACCCACAGTCGCATCCACACCATAGAAAGGTTCATTCAAGGGACGCTTAGTGACTAAATTGATACTTCCTCCAGGATTACCTAAACCAAATAGCACTGATCCTGGCCCTTTGAGAACTTCAACCTGTTCCACACTAGCAAGTTCAACTAATTCTCCAGCACCGGGATCGGGTAGTCCATTTCTGAGGAAGTTATTACCTGTGTTTTCAAATCCCCGAATCCTGTAAAAGATAGACTGACCAGGGCCAAAATCCTGAGTCACACCAGGAATATTTCTCAAAGCATCATCTAAACGAGTTATTTGCTGGTCGCGCAATACCTGTTGCGGTACTACTTGAATTGATTGGGGAATATCTCTTAAAGGTGTATCGGTTCTTGTCCCAGTTGAGGTATTCGGTACACGATACCCATCTTGTTCTCCTGTCACCACCAACTCAATCGGCTCATCTTGCTGCGCTGCTGGTTCTGTTGGGTTTTGTTCGGCTTGTGGCGTTTCTGGCTGCTGTGGTGGTGGCTGTATGGCGGTTGTAGCAGGATTTATACCAAACACCAGTCCTGCATTGTCATCAAATAACTCGACTGTTGGTAAACTTGTTTCACCTACCACTGTCACCCGCACAGTATTAGCATCTACATTGATAACCGTAATTTCAGTAATTCCCGCAAGTGGTTTTTCCGAACGGAAGTTAAAAGCATTGCCGTTGGGTAAACGCAACTGAGCATTAGGAATATCTGCAATAAAATTATTACCCGTACTGCGATTTGTAATTTGTAGCCCGTCCCCTTGGGTAGTTTGGAGAATTATCTCTACACCTTTTTCAGTCGGATTTGCCTCAACTCCGGTGACTGGGATAATTTCTGATACAGGTGTTGGTGACTGTACCAAAATTTGAGAGTTGCTAGAAGAATTCGTTTCCTCTGCCCATGTTGCTTGCATTCCTAGAAGAAAAAATACACCCAGCAATAACGATGTCTGCCGACAAGCCGCTATGCGTCTACGCCGCAGTGGTGAAAAATTGACCATCACTCCCACACCTTGAAGCTTAATAAAAACTTTTCCTAATTAGCTTAGGGAAAACTATCAAGGTGAAGATAGAGATAATTCGGCTCAAACGGAATTTTTATTCGGCTCAAACGGAAAACTTTTTCAGACAATCCCGTGGACGGATGCCAAACTTTTTCCGAAAGGCTCTCCCAAAGGCAGTTAAATCATTGTAACCAACCATATTGGCGACTTCACCGACTTTCCATGTTCCCGTTTGCAGCATTTGCCATGCTTGCTCCATGCAATAACCGTGAAGATAACCAAATACTGTTGTACCAAACACCTGGCGAAAACCCTGTTTAAGAGTACATTCATTTAACCCTACCAGCCTTGCCAACTCTCCGAGAGTGGGTGGATTATCTAGTCTTTGTTGCAAAATCTCCCTAGCATAATAAATTCTGTCTACTAAATCGCCTGTCAATGGATGAGGATTGCGATTACTATCTTGTATTTCGGTTTCGACAGCTAACAACATTCCCATCAACTCCAAAGCTTTCCCTTCTAGATAAACCCGCTTGGCGATTCCCCGATAAGGACACTGGATAATTTGCCTGGCGACGGTTTGCATAGCTGGTGTGGCAATACCATCACGACAGTAACATGGTTGTGCAGATGTTCTGACTAAATGCTGTAATTCTCTTGGTATTTCGCCTTCTGGATGACCGGCTAGAGAGTATAGTGTTTCGGGTAACATCTCGATAATCACTTCCAAAAAAGGCTGTCTGGTGGAAATGTCACCTCGTGATTTTGTTTCTATTCCTTGACCATAAACACCGTATCTTCCAGCTTCCAGGTAAGTTTGCCGACACTGAGTTTGTCCAGACAGATGAAAATGATACTCTATCCCAGATGTATCTAGATCGGAGAATTCTATCATTAGGCGATCGCGCACTGTGTACTCAGCAACAGTCAAATTAAAACCTTCCCGTAGTTGAATTTCTCGCCAGTAGCCTTGTCCCAACGGTTGTGGATACTTGTATATCACATCAAACTTGTCCTTGGGGTCAGGATAACGACTAGTTCCATTAATCCGCGTCTGGTGCCACAGTTCGTCGAAGGCTTGTTGAGAAATGGTGATAGTCATATTCTGATCAAGTCTAGTTTATCCCCTAATTAAGAAATTATCTCATTAAATTAGGTAAAGATAGTGAGGCGATCGCAGTCTTGGATATCTGGTAAAATTTGACTCTCAACGAATCAAAACAAGTGTACCAGTTAAAATCAAGCCAGTTCCCAATATCACTTGCAGCGTTAGCGGTTCCTTAAGAAAAAGTAGCGAAAAAATCAGCACCAAGAGCAAACTCGATTTATCCAAAGGTGCGACTAAAGAAGCTTTACCGACTTGTAAAGCACGAAAGTAAAATAACCAAGATAAACCCGTTGATATCCCAGAGAAGACGAGAAATAGCAGGGTTTTGGGGCTAATTGTCAATAGTGTGTCTAGTTGTCCTTTCGCGATCACCCAACCCCAAATCATGATGAGAATTACTACCGTGCGGATTGCGGTTGCTAAGTTGGAGTTAATTGCTTCGACTCCAATCTTGGCAAATATAGTCGTCAAGGCTGCAAAAAATGCCGATAATAGGGCGAAAAATATTGCATTCGTTTCATTCTCTGACATTTATTGCCCCCGATCGCATCAGTCTTTATTGAGAAATAATATCACTATATATAAGCATTTTCTTATGAGTTATTTAGAGCAGCTATATTAAGGAGCATTAACAAGATATTTAAATAAGTCATCAATTACTACATCAGTCGCCAGCATATTTGTTCCAGCCCATGCCATAAAATCAACATAATAAACATGATTTTCTTGCACAGCTTTCAGAGTCTTCCAAAGTGGCTCTTGTTGTTTTTTTGCCAGAAATTCTTTGCCTGTTTTTGAAAAAGTTGTCACAAACAAAATATCACCATCAGCTTTTTTTAGTTCCTCTAGAGAAATAGGAAATGATCCATAGGTTGAATCGAGATTTTGTGCGGCTGGACGCTGTAAAAGTGCAGCACTGAGAATAGAACCAGGAAATGAGTTTTTGGAATCAATGTATATCTCACCACGTCCAACAGTTATGAAGGATATTTTTTTACCTTCATAGCGATTTCCTAATGCTTGTTTTAGCTTTTCTATTCGCTGATAATAGCGTTGCCAAATTGCTTTTTCAATATCTTGTTTCCCCAGTGATTCAGCAACAAAGCTCAGATGTTTTTGCCAGCTTATATAATCAATTTCACCTAATACAGTAGGGGCAATTTTAGATAATAAAGGATAAATTGGCTTGAACCAATCTACACCAATAATTAAATCTGGTTTGAGTAGTAATGTTGCTTCTAAATTTGGTTGTGAAAGTCCCAGTAGCTTGATTCCTTCCGTATTTGCATTCGTAGATGATAGAGAACCCCCCTCTACATAAACTTCGTTAGTTGTGCCGATGGGTTTAACTCCCAGAGCTAGGACATTGCCTAAAGTACATGAAGATAAGGTGACAACACGCTGGGGATTTATGGGGACACAGGTTTCCCCCATTGTGTGTTTAACCATGCGACATTCTGCGGCTGTTGGTTTAGGTATAAAGGATGTATTGTGAGGTGCATAAGGATTGCCAGATGTAACTAGAGTAAATCCGAAGATGCCTAATATTAGCCAGTAAAACAAATGTCGCATGATGATCTTGATGGTTAAAACTGCCAGGAAACTGTGCCTTGTACTGTAAAAGGTTGCCCATAATAAACACGATTACCTAGCGAACTTTCAAAATAGTCTACATCAAATAGATTTTTGAAGTTGAGGGCAACTCTGAGTTGCTCTCGTTTATAGAAAAGAGAGGCATCTGTGCGAAGATAGCTAGGTACAGTATAACTGTTGTCAAAATTAGCGCGATCGCCTACAAAAAACAAGCCGATTCCTGCCCCTAAGCCTTGTAAGTTACCTTTTTGAATTTCATAGCTTGTCCACAAGTTAAAAGAATGATTGGCGCTATTTGACAATCGGTTTCCAGGGGTCAAAGTATTATCTTTAGTAATGCGGGCATCGATATAAGCGTAGCCTGCAAAAATATTCCATCCTGGTAAAATTTCGCCCGCTAAATTCAGTTCAACCCCTTGGCTATTCTGTTCACCTACTTGGATAGAAAAGTTTGGTCTGTTGGGATCTTCTGTTGTGACATTGGTACGAGTCAAATCAAATAATGCAAGTGTTGCGGAAAGGCGATCGCTCAAATCTGCTTTTACCCCAACCTCATACTGATTACCGCGTTCTGGCTCGAAGGTGGAGTCAACACCAAAAAAGTATGAGCCGCCTGGTGGAGTAAATGAACTTGTGTAACTGGTATATAGGGAGATAGCAGGGATGGGTTGATAGACAATGCCAAAGCGAGGACTAAATGCACTATCTGTCCCACTGCTTTCTGTATTACTGATTAAATCTTCATATTTTCGATCAATAAAGTCAAACCGCCCACCCAATAGAACTTTTAAGTTATCCGTCAATGCAACTTGATCTTGCAGATAAATTCCTAATGAGTTTGTCTGCTGTCGAACTGCAAAAGAAGAAGGGACTTTTGCTCCACGCGGTTGCCGATATACTGGATTGAAGATATCAATTGATACCGCCTCGAATTCATCAATTGGTGGATTGTAGTTGTCAAAGCGATTTAAATCAACTCCAAATAGTAGCTGATGCTGAATCGAACCTGTGGAGAACTTACCGATTAGATTAGTCGTCATCGCATAATTTCTATTTTCAGAAGAGCCTTCGGAAGCCGATCGCCTCCAACTTCGATTATCTGGTTCTAAACCATTAGAATCGGTGCGGCGTTGAAAGAGATCGCGAAATGCGAAGATAAACGCATTGTTTAATGACCAATTTTCGTTAAACTTGTGGTCTAGTCGGTATCCCAGCCTGAAAATTGTCTGCTCAAAACTGTCAGAAGGTTCAGTCAGATTAAGATTACGGGACACCTTGCCGTTGGGGTTAGGTAATATACTCCCAATCACAGGTACACCAGATGCGATCGTATCCCTTGTAGTGATGTATTCTGCCTCCAAGGTCAAGTTAGTTTTCTTTCCCAGCGCTATACTGACTACGGGCGATATATTTAAACTTTCACCATTAAAGAAATCGACAAAACTACCTGAATTTCTGTATGCTAAATTGAGACGATATAAAACTGTCTTCGAGTCATTTAGCGGCCCCGAAAAATCAACCGCGCCTCGATAAAAACTATAGCTGCCAATAGTTGCATCAACAGTGTAAAAAGGGTCACGCAAAGGACGTTTCGACACTAAGTTGATGCTTCCCCCTGGATTACCCAAACCAAACAGCACTGATGCAGGGCCTTTGAGAACTTCAACTCGCTCAATACTGGAAAGTTCACTCACTTGTCCAGCCAATGTGTCAATCAGTCCATCCCTGAGCAGATTCGTCTCTGTGACATCGAATCCGCGAATGCTATAGAAGGCTAATGGCCCAAAGTTAAAAGTCTGATTCACACCAGCAACATTTCTCAGAGCATCTTCTATGCGAGTCACTTGTTGGTCGCGTAATACTTCCTGTGGTACTACTTGAATTGATTGGGGAATGTCACGCAAGGGTGTATCAGTTTTTGTCGCAGTCGTAGTATTTGGGACAAAATAGCCATTCTGTTCCCCTGTCACCACTAATTCAATTGGCTCCTCTTGTTCTGCTGTTGGTGTCTGTGGTTGTGTCTCACTTGTCGGTTGCTCTGTTGTCGGTGGCTGTGGTACTGTCGCTGTCTCAGTTACCATTACACCCAAAATTAAACCCTCATCACTATCAAATAGTTCTACTTTGGGAGGACTGGCTACACCTGTGACTGTTAACCTAATAGTATTAGCATCGAGATTAGTTACAGTCACTAGCGTAATTCCAGTAGCAGGATTTTCTTGACGAAACTCACTACCAGATGGCAAATTTAATTGAGTATTGGGAATATCAGCAATAAAATTATTTTCCTCACTTTTACTTACAGGCTGCAACTTATCTGAACCTGTACTCTCTAAAATTACTTCCAGTTCCTTGTCTGTTTGTCTTAACTTGACACCCGTTACCTGAATTATGCCTTGGGAAAGCCACTGTTTAACCGTAGTTGCTGGACGTTCAACTTCGTTGAGATTTTTAGCCGCAGTTGCTACAGGATATATATTTGCATCAGAATTAGTACGGTTTAAATTAGTTTCCGCTACAGATGGTAAGGTAAGCAATCCCCAGAAGGAACTAAGCATCAATACCTTCAACCAGCAATAATTTGACACCACTGCTCACACCATTAATAATAATTAGTTTCAACAAGATACCGTTAAACTGGGTGTGACATAAAACTAATCTGATAGGTGGACGGAATTTTTTCGATAGCTAAACGGAATTTTTTTGCAATTTCTGGTATTCCTTGGGGTTAAGGCCAAATTGTTTGCGGAATGCAGCAGCAAAGGGACTGCGACTGTTGTAACCTATTGCCTGAGCAATGTCGGTAATTTTCATCTCTCCTGCTTCTAGTAGTTGTCGTGCTTGCTCAAGTTTGTGGCGACGCAGATAGCCAAATACTGTTGTGCCAAAACAAGAACGAAAGCCACGTTTGAGGGTGCATTCATTTAACCCAACTCGTCGCGCTAATTCGTTCAAAGATAGCGGATTGTCCAACCGTTGCAGTATAATTTCCCTAGCATGGTGAATTCTGTCTACCACATCTGCCTGTAGAGGCTGACTATTGCTTTTACCGTCACGAATCTCTACCTCTTGTTCTATAAGGATTCCCATCAATTCCAGTACTTTCCCTTCCAGGTACATCCGTTTCGCAATACCCCGATAAGGACAATGCAAAATTTGCTGTGCAATTCTCTGCATCGGTAAAGTAGCTGTGCCACAGCGATGGTATTTTAGCTGATCATCTGGTCGAATTAAGTGCTGTAACTCTTTTGGTAATTGCCCTTCACTGTTACCAGCGAAAGAAAGCAGCAACTCAGGCTCAAATGTAAATTCCACCTCAAGAAATGGCTGTTCATGATAAGTTTCTGACCGTATTTGAGGAGTTAAACCACTGCCGTGGAAAATATACTGTCCGCCACTTATGGATGTATATTGATCTGTGTGTCCCCCTGAAAAATGGAAGTGGTAATGTAAAGAAGTTTCTGTTTGTGGATCTTCAAAAATTATGCGATCGCTCAAACTCAAATCGCCAATGCACAAATCTAAACCGTCACGCAGCCTGATTTGCCGCCAGAAACCTTGTCCCAATAGCTTTGGGTAATTGTACATCACATCTAACTGATCATCGGGGTCTGGATGTTGGGAACTCTCAACTTTCCCCTGATTCAGTAATTGGTCGAAAACTTGGCTGGTGATGGAGATAGGCATAGTTGATATTAAAGAATTAAGTTATTTTTACTCTTCCCTTGCGCCCTATTGGTACACACATTGGTGTTCCTACAACCGGGTCAGGAACAATACGACACTCTAAGCCAAAAACCTCTTGCACCATCGCTTCAGTCATTACCTGCTTCGGTTCTCCAGCAGTAAAAATTCTTCCTTGTTTGACAGCAACCAAGTAATCAGCATAACGACAAGCCTGATTTAAATCATGCAGCACCATGACAATAGTTCTGCCCTGATGCTGGTTCAATTCATATAACAAATCTAAAACTTCTATCTGATGCGCCAAATCTAAAAAAGTAGTCGGTTCATCTAACAGTAAAATATCTGTATCTTGTGCTAATGCCATTGCAATCCAAGCACGTTGTCGTTGTCCACCAGATAAAGTATCTAATCCTCTGTCGTCCAACTCTAATAAGTTTGTAATTAAGAGTGCTTGTTGGACAATTTTTTCATCTTTTTCTGACCACTGCTGCAACCAATTTTGATAAGGATAACGTCCTTGTGCTACCAAGTCTCTGACTGTTAATCCTTCTGGTGCAACTGGCCCTTGCGGTAAGATCCCTAATTGCTTCGCTACGTCCTTAGTAGAAAGATTAAAAATAGATTGCCCATCAAGATAAACTGTACCACCATAGGGTTTAAGTAATCTGGCTAAACCTCGTAATAAAGTTGATTTACCACAACCGTTTGCACCCACTAAAGCACTAATTTGTCCGGTGGGAATTGATAAATTTAAATCTCGAATAATTGGCGCACCATCATAAGCTAAAGACAGACCCTTGGTTGATAATCCTTTCATAGTTGATACCATTTTGATTGTTGACTGTTGACTATTTCTTGCGATTACGAATTAACAAATAAAGAAAATAAGGCGCACCAATAGCAGCAGTCACCACCCCACAAGGAATTTCGATAGGTGCAAAGAGGGTTCTTCCTAAGAAGTCTGACGCTACAACAAGCATTCCTCCTAACAGTGCAGAGGTAGGGATCAAGCCTTCATTATTTGTACCTACTAACTGTCTGCCTATATGAGGTGCAATTAATCCTACAAAACCAATCATTCCGGCTGTGGCGACTCCTGCACCTGCTAAGGCTACACCCACTAGCACCAGCAAACCACGTTGCCATTCCACCCGACTACCTAAGCCTTTGGCAACATCATCTCCCAAATTTAAGGCGTTCAAATGTCTGGCTAATGTCAACGCCATCGGGATAAAAACGATTAACCAAGGTAAAAAGGAAAAAACTTGTTCCCAGGTGCGTCCGTAAACACTACCAGCTAACCACACCAAAGCATCACTAACGTTATAAATATCGCCAAAGGTAATTAATAGGCTGGTGAAAGCACCAGCGATCGCAGACAAACCCACGCCCATTAAAATGAACAGAACGGGGGAACTACCATTGTTCCAAGCTAGGGAGTAAATTAAAGCAGCCATCAATAAAGCACCGACAAAGGCTGATATAGGCAAAGTGTAAATGGGTGCTGAGGGAAATAATACAATGACTGTAACGGCTGCTAGACCTGCTCCCGCATTGATGCCAATAATGCCGGGATCAGCTAATGGGTTGCGTGTGATGCCTTGAAAGATAGCCCCAGAAACGGCCAGCGCCATTCCCACCATGAAAGCAACCAGGGTACGAGGTAGACGCAGATTATAAATCACAAAAGCATGATCTGGGTTGCCTGTATCTATACCCAATACAGTTTTGACGATATCTAAGGGCGAAATAGGATATTCACCCCGGCCTAAATTCATCACCATTGCTACCACAACTGCCACTGCCAAACATAGCAGTATTGGTGGTACACGTCTGTCTATGCGAAAAGATATCGTCTCAGAACGGATAACAAGCCAATCAACCTTCATTTTTTCACCTTTGATTTAGCCAAGTAGACAAAAAAGGGTGCGCCAACCAATGCTGTCATTACTCCCACGGGTAATTCTTGGGGTTTGAGTAATACACGCCCAGCGACATCAGCAACTAAGAGTAAAGTTGCACCCACTACTGCGGAGTATGGCAAAATCCAACGGTAATCAGCTTTGATGAAAAATCTCACGATATGAGGAACAACTAAGCCAATAAAGCCGATTGGCCCGGCTAAGGATACGGAACTTCCCGCCAGTAAAACCACGCTGATGGCAGTCGTAATTTTGACCCAAGCTGTCTGTTGACCCAAGCCTTTAGCCACATCTTCACCCAGACTCATAGTTGTAATTTGTCTACCAAGGGCAAAGGCAACTACTAAGCCAATCATCACGAAAGGTAAGGCTGACAATAAGATGTTGAAATCCCGTCCAGCCAAAGAACCAGCTAACCAAAATCGAATTTCTTCTAAGGTGCGTTGACTGACGATGAGAATAGCTGTGGTAAGAGAAGAAATCAAAGCCGTTAACGCCGCCCCGGCTACGGTGATATTTAATGGTGTAGCTCCTCCCTTTCCCAAAGAACCAAGGAAGTAGACTAACATTGCTGTGACTCCTGCACCCACAAAGGCCACAATGGTTAACACACTTAAGGAGGAGCTACCAAACACAAAAATTGTGGCAACTACAGCTAATGCTGCTCCTGACTCAATCCCTAAAATCCCTGGATCTGCTAGGGGGTTGCGTGTCAAACCTTGCATTAATGCGCCGGACACTGCCAAAGCTGATCCTACCAGTAGCGCAACGAGCGATCGCGGTAATCTCACCGTCTGAATCACTAAATGTTCATAAGAACCATCAAAGCTGATAAAGGATTCCAGAATTTTGTTTAACGGTATTTCTGCCGCACCCAATGTGACACTATACACCAAGCAAGTTAGCAGAATCAGTATGCCCAGAATTAAACCCGCTAATGGCGATATTTTGGGTAGATTCCAGTTTTTGGGTGATGCTGTGGTTGCTCTTGTCATTATCTTGTAGTTAGTTGATAAATATAGTCATTTAAGTAAGCTAGTTGTGCCTTCTGTGACATTTGCAATTTCAACATCTTAATTGATAATCTTTATACACTTATTGAGTATTTCAGCAAGATATATTCTCGAAATATCTGGATTTACCCACTGATGTAAGCAGGAAGTTCCAAGATTCTACTTTATACTTATTAGTAGACTTTTTCAACTGCTTGCGTCTTTGTTCTATGAATAAACAGAAATAATTATGAAATACTTGGGAAAGTTAGTTAGTTGCTGTTTATTGCGCTTAGGGAGTTGCGTGAAAAATCCTCATTCCGTCTATAAAGGATTTGACTGGTTGTAAGTAAGTGGAAAAAAACAAAGCTATGTTCAGAAAGGTTAATCGAGCCAAAACCTTCTTTCTTCGTACCTTATCCCAACTACAAATATTGACACTACTCTACTTAGTTTGCGTGTATAACATGATGAAGTTATCAGATAGCACTAACTAATGAGATAATTTTTTATTGCTACTATTCCCAATATTGTTGTAAATTAAGCGTTATACGTTTGTTAGTTAAGAAACTATCGCAATTAATTTATTAACAAAATTGCCGTTACAAATGACTAATATCTTGACGGAAGAGCAAATTAATCAAATTGAACAGGAAACTCTAGAAAATTTAGATATATCGTATAACAATCAAGGTTTTGACAAAATTCAGAGATTCCATAACAGTTTATATGATACTTTTTATCAAGTAGTCGAATTCCGTCCAGGATTAAGCCTAGAAATTTCTGATGATCGTTACTACCAGCAAGTTAGTTGTAAAATTGACCACTATGGTTTAGATGCACTAACAGCCAAATTTTATTTATCAGGCAACCATCATGTAATTTGCCCTGGTATTGCAGGAGTCGAGGAAAATTACCAAGAGACAGTAGGGAATAACTACTTGTTTTACCTACCAGATATTGAGGAAACAGAGCAATATTTTGCAGGCGATCGCATCTATTTAATTAAAATTTGTATAGATATAGACTTCCTCAAATCCTTCATCGATGGACTAGAACATCTACCAAAACAGTTACAGCCTTTCTTGGAAAGTGACTCTCCGCCTCTGTTTCACCGTCCAGTGGGTAAGATTGGCCTTCCCATGCAGACAGCATTACAGCAAATTCTCAAAGTACCCTATCAAGGGATGATACAAAAAATGTATCTAGAAGGCAAGGTACTAGAATTACTGGCTTTGCAGTTTGCTCAACTGATAGAGGCTGAGGGCGATAAACAACCCTTGATTAATCTCAAAGCTGGTGATGTTGAGAGAATTTATCATGCCAGAGATATTTTAACCAAAAATTATGATCACCCACCCTCATTAATTGACTTAGCGAAAAAAGTCGGCATAAATGACAACAAACTCAAGTACGGTTTTCGTGAAGTATTTGGTACTACAGTATTTGGATATTTGCGTGACTATCGCCTAGAAATAGCGCGAAAGCTGCTACAGGAACAAAAGCAGAACGTGAGAACTGTAGTCAACACAGTTGGTTATGCAAATCAAAGTCACTTCGCCGCCGCATTTAAACGTAAATTTGGTATCACGCCCCAAGATTGTCGATTAGGGAGAAAAGCTGTGTAATGAAAATTCTTTCTACTCCCAAGTCTTGTTATCAGCTATTGGCTGCTTACTTGCGGGTTCATGTTAGAACTTAATCATAAACTCCCTCTATGGTTCAAAACTCTCCGTCTACTATGTAGACTTACACCTCGTAAATTACATAAACTCTCTCCACAGACAGTTGCAAATTATTTGCAATATTGAGCTTGTCTTTTTGGAGTGAGGAGTATGGAGTCTCGACCATCGAAAGAGATTATTTCAGCCGGGATTGTGTTGGCATTTGTATCATTGCTTGTACAACCAGCTGTTGCGGAAACTAAATCACATCATTCTATAAGTACGGCAAAGTTACTACTGGTGCAACAAAGCAATGTTGCATCTGTGCAAGTTACAGGCGTAAAAGTCAATAATACAGATAAGGGTATAGAAGTTATTCTAGAAAGTGCTAATCCAGAAGCACTTCAACCTGCTATTAAAAGTGCAGAGAATAATTATATTGCAGATTTCCCTAATGCGGTGTTAGCACTACCTGAAGGTAAAGATTTTAGTATTGCTAATCCAGTAAGCGGGATTGTCTCTGTAAGTGTCACTCAAGCTGATGCTAATACTGTACGGCTAACGGTAACGGGTAAGGCGGGTTTACCAACAGCAGAATTATTTGATAGTGATGAAAGTTTAATTTTTGCACTTGCAGCCGTAGCTGAAACAACGCAGCAAGCAGAACAGCCAACAAGTGAAACACCACCAGAACAACCAACAACCCCACCAACAGCCGAAACTAATGAACCTATTGAATTGGTTGTCACAGGTGAACAGGATGGTTATCGAATACCTACAGCCAGCACCGCCACAAAAACAGATACTCCCCTGCGTGATGTACCCCAAGCAATTCAGGTGATTCCTCGACAAGTCCTACAAGACCAGCAAGTGAGGAATTTAAATGAAGCATTGCGAAATGCAGCAGGTGTAATACCTGATGGTTCAGAACGTTCTCCCTTTGAAGGATTTACCATTCGTGGTTTTAGTGACCGTAATATCATCCGCAACGGACTAAGAGATGATACTAACATCACAAGTAATGTGAATACGGAGAACATTGAGCAGATAGAAGTTTTACGAGGGCCAGCCTCAGTTCTATTTGGAGCAGGGGGTGCTGGAGGTACGATTAATATCGTCACGAAAAAACCCCAAAGCACACCGTCTTATTCTGTTGAGGGAACTATTGGCAGTTTCGGCACATACGGCGGGACTTTAGATTTTACAGGGCCATTAAACGATGACAAAAGCTTACTATATCGCTTTATTGCCTCTGCATCCACAACAGATACATTTGTTGATTTTTTTACAAGAGAGCGTTATCTTGTTGCTCCCAGCTTGACTTGGCTGATGGGTGAAAACACCAAATTAACTTTAGAAGCTCAGTATTCAGACCAACGACAACCCAATGACCGGGGTTTACCTGCTGTGGGTACAGTTTTACCTAACCCCAATGGTAAAATCCCCCGTAATCGTTTTATTGGTGAGCCTTTTGACGAAATTGATAAAAATAACAGGCGATCGCTGCGAGTTGGTTATAATTTAGAGCATCGGTTTAACGAAAATTGGCAGTTACATAATAACTTTAATTTCACCTATTTGAGTGTCACCCAAAATTCTCTATTTCCTTCAGAACTACTAGATGACAATCGCACATTAGAACGAGGTCTAGTTACTGCTAAATTTGCCTATCGTACTTACAATTTAGATACAAATATTGTAGGCAATTTTAAAACTGGTAATTTTGAACACCAAATTTTATTTGGTGTAGATTTATCAAGAGAAGTTTATTATAACGAAGGTATAGGACGTTTACGAGAACTCGGTTCTATAGACATTTTTAACCCTATTTATCGGCGTGATAGTGTCGGCGCAGTGCTGGAAGAATTTCCTGATGAACCTTCTACTTCTGATGGTTTAGGTATTTACTTGCAAGACCAAATTGGCTTATCAGATCACTTGAAATTGGTTCTAGGGGGAAGATTTGATATCGTCGCCCAAAAAATAGAAAATGCTCAAGGCGAAACAACTTCTTCTCAGCAAGATGAAGCATTTAGCCCTCGAATTGGTGTTGTTTATCAACCTAGTCAAGCGGTTTCACTCTACGCCAACTATAGCCGCTCATTCAAACAGGTAACTGGGACAACATTCGAGAATAGACTATTTGAACCAGAACGGGGAACTCAGTATGAAATTGGCATGAAAGTAGATTGGACAAATAATCTTTCTTCGACTCTAGCTTTATACCAAATCACACGCTCAAATGTTCTCACTACTGATCTCAGAGATCCCAGTGGAAATTCTTCTATCCAGACAGGAGAACAAAGAAGCCGAGGTATTGAATTAGATATCACAGGTGAAATTACGCCAGGATGGAAAATAATTGGTGGCTATGCTTACACCGATGCACAAGTTACTCAAGACAATGATATTCCTGCGGGAAACCGCATTAACAACGTCCCAGAACACGCATTTAGCTTATGGAGTACCTACGAAATTCAACAGGGTAATTTGCAAGGTTTAGGCTTTGGTTTAGGACTTTTTTATGTAGGAGAAAGACAAGGAGATTTAGACAATAGCTTTAGTTTACCCAGCTATTTAAGGACTGATGCCACTTTATTTTATCGCAAAAATAATTTTCGTGCAGCTTTGAATGTGCAGAACTTGTTTGATAATGAATATTTTGAAACAGGTGAAAGCATTCTGCGCGTTTTTCCTGGCGCACCCCGCACAGTCAAATTTACTTTGGGTTGGCAATTATAATTGACAAATTGCTCACGTAGTTAGATATTTGCCCTGACGATTTACGACGAATTACTACAGCCCTTAAATTATCTGAGGGCTGTATCAAGCCCACATTCATTACCCAATCACATACATATAATGATTAGTAAATGGTTGGATCACATCAAATTATTTTTGATAGTTACCCTATCTCTAATATTTATCAAGGGATGTTATAGCTTTTTTAACCAGACAACATATTTATCAAAATCCCAAACGCTCACATCAGAATGTCGAACAGTTAAGCATGAATTAGGAGAAAGTTGTATTCCTCTCAATCCCCAACGGATCATTGTGACCGACCAAGATAGTTTAGAAATGTTAGTAGCATTGGGTTTAAAACCAATAGCCACAACAAGAGCAAATCGAACAGGGAATAAAACACTTATCCTGAAAGATAAACTTGATGAAATTATTGATTTAGGTAAGGAAGGTAATCCCAATCTTGAAAAAGTTGTTCAATTACACCCAGATTTAATTTTAGGTCTTTATATAAATCCTCAAAATTATAAGTTATTTTCTCAGATAGCTCCAACAGTTTCTATTGAATTTACAGAAAATAACTGGAGAAAACCTTTATTAAAGGTTGCTAATATAGTTGATAAAACTCAGGTTGCAGAACAGCTACTAGCCGAATATCAACAAAGAGTTGAAAAATTAAGATGGGAGTTTGCTCAAAAACTGGGCAATAAAAAAGTTTCCGTCATGAGATTTTATACAACTCTTGAATTCACACAATTTTTGAATAAATTATCATTTCCCGTAAGTATTTTAGAGGAATTAAATTTATCGATTCCCTTGGCACAACTGCAAGTTAGTAGTGGTGCTAGTGTTAGTTACAACAATGTTAGTTTAGAGCGTGTAAACTTGTTAGAATCAGACGCAATATTTATTGCACTAGACCCAGGTTCAGAAGAGAATTTTCAAATATATAAAAATAGTCCTCTGTGGCAAACCCTCAATGTAGTAAAAAGTAATCGCGTATATACTGTTGATTCTGGTTACTGGATATTTGGCAATATTCTATCAGCTAATACCATTTTAGATGACATATATAAATACTTAATAAAAAATAATGTTTCAACTAATAACTAACAATAGTGTACAAAATTTCTTACAAGAAGTATTTACTCTTGCTCAAAACACTTTAGATAGTTTCTATACAGACTGCATAATTTTACCTCAGCCGCCTGATGGTGTTGAGGTAATTTCATTAAATAATTATTTACAACCAGATAGACTTTTATCTCAATTGCAAGCCAGCGAGATATACCAAAAAACTCAAGATATTCACATTGCTGCATCTATCTGGAACAAAGTTTATAGCTGGACAACATTACCGGGTGTTTTAGCTTTGATGACTTGGGCTGGTGTAGGACTAGATGCTGGGCTTGACAATGTGAGTTTTGTATTAGAAGACGGTGAACCCAAGGCGTTATGGTTTCATGATTTGAGTGGTACTGTAATTTATCCTCAGAGATTACCTATTCCCATTCCCGAAGATTATCAAGGAAAAATAGTAAATAGCGTGGAAGCCTTACACCAAAATGTATTTACTAACTTATTCCAACACAATTTTGCACTCATGATACACAGGGTTCATATTTTAACCAAACTCTCCAAAAAAACTATGTGGGGTAATGCGGTGAACGCTTCGGAAGGACAGTTTACTGAACTTAGCCAATGTACAAATCTAGAAGCAATACAAACAGATTATTCCGTCTTATATGAACAACCCTACAGTTCAGTTATGCCCGGACGCAATCCCCTTTACAACTTATTACGCACCGAACAACTTAATGAACCCAGTTTACCAGCTACAACCACAGTACGTCTTACCTGTTGTTTATATGCTTTCATTCCTCCATTTGATGAAAAGTGTACAAACTGTCCTTTATTAAAACCGCAGGAACGAATTGCCCAAATCAAGGAATATATGAAAGAAGTTGAGTGAGATCATACTAATACCGAAAAATTACCCATTCCCTTCATATAAAAATGCAACAACCAAATCCAGCCAGTATGCGTAATTTTTTTATCGTTTGGCTTGGTCAATTAGTTTCTACCATTGGTAGTAACATGACCGGCTTTGCGATTGAAATTTGGGCATGGGAAATTACAGGGAAAGCTACAACCCTGACTCTGGTAGGTTTTTTTAGTTTACTACCAAGTATTATTATTACCCCCATTAGCGGTGTAATTGTAGACCGATTTAACCGCAAATTTTTAATGATGGTGGGTGATACAGTTGCAGTTCTCAGCACAATTGTAATTTTGTTGTTGCATCTCACCAATAATTTACAAATCTGGCACTTTTATTTAACAGGCGCGATTATCGGAACTTTCAACCAATTTCAATCTTTGGCGTACTCAGCATCAGTATCACTGATGATTCCTAAACAGCACTATACCCGCGCTAGTAGTTTAGAATTTTTATCTGGTTATGGTAGTAATATTATTGCACCTGCTTTGGCGGGGTATCTTTACACAATCATCGGTTTTTTAGGAATTTGGTTGATTGATATTTCGACGTTTCTTATAGCAATTGGAAGCTTATTATTTGTGAGTATTCCTCAACCAATACCAACCACAAAAAACGAAAACATAGTTAATATTTGGCAAGATTTGGGATTGGGTTGGCGTTATATTACTGCTCACAAAGGTTTACTGGCATTGTTAATAGTTAATTTATTATTTTGGCTACCCCATGATATTGGAGATTCCCTTTACTCGCCCATGATTTTATCGCGCACTAATAATAATACTTTAGTGCTAGGTAGCTTGGCTGCTGCGGCTGGTTTTGGTGGTGTAACGGGGGCGATTGTTGTTAGCACTTGGGGCGGTTTTAAGCGGAAAATCAAAGGTCTTTTATTGGGAATGATGGGTGCAGGTATAAGTAAAATTGTTTTTGGTTTGGGTAGAACACCTTGGGTTTGGATTCCGGCGCAATTTTGTTCTTCTTTTAATTTCCCTTTGAATGGCAGTTCGGATAGTGCTATTTGGTTAGCGAAAGTACCTCCTAATGTGCAAGGAAGGGTTTTTGCGGCGCGATCGCTCTTTTTGCAAATCGCTTCTGCGATAGGCTATTTAATAGCCGGGCCATTGGCAGATCGTGTTTTTACACCAGCCTTGCAATCAGGCGGTGTTCTGGTTGGTATTCTCGGCGGATTATTTGGGACTGGCACTGGCGCAGGGATAGCATTGCTATATGTGATCTGCGCGTTGTGTATGTTGTTAGTTGGTGGGCTGGGTTTTTTTGTGCGTGTGCTGCGGGATGTAGAAGACATTATCCCCGACCATGATGCGGAGCATAGCCAGTTGAAGTAATAAATCGCAGTTTAATCCAATGTTCATAGCTACTAGGAAAATGATATTATTTCTCAATAAACTTTTTGCTTTTCCTAACTCAGATGACTATATATTCTGCAAGAATCCGCAGAATGCCACAATTTCTTATGTTAACGGACACACATTGAACCCATGACCAAACATACCCTATTCGTTTGCAAATCTTGTCACCGTTCATCCGCAGAATTAGCAGAAAATCAGCTTTCTGATGGCAGTGTTTTACTTGACAAAATCACCAGTTTATTTTCAGAAAAATTTGCAATAGAAGAACTAGAAATTCAGCCTGTAGGATGTTTGTGGGCTTGTAGCCGTGGCTGTGTTGTGGCGATTTCTAGCCCGGAAAAACCAACCTATCTGCTTGTGGATCTACCTCCAGATGCAGAAAATGCCTCAGCATTACTCGAATTTACACAGATGTACATCAATAATCGCAAAGGGGCGTTTATGTGGGAAAAGCTCCCTAAAGAGTTGGAATCTGCCATTTTTGCGAGTATTCCTTCTTTACTGACGAAACCTGAAGATTAAGTATTATTTGCAGCATCAAGCTTGGTGTTGCTTACTTACTCAAAAAATATTTGTAACTCTTGTTACTCATTTCTTAAGAAAATTGATGATATTATTTCTCATCTATATATTTAATAAATTCAAAATACTAAATCCCAAATTCCATGACCCTTGTTTTACAAGAACCAGCAGATTGTTATCATTTATTGCCGTCAACTCAACTGGATAATAATTGTCATTTTCAGCCAAAAACTTACGAATTTCAGCTACATGATCCCAAGGGGATGAGTCATGGTTATAGGCGTTGGTTTCACTTGCGCCCAGGAATTTCTCTTTTGCTAGAAGACTACTATCTGCAAGAAAACTTAGTTGTCAAAAATTCAACAAATCAACCTTGTACTTGTTTAGAATTAGGTTTTAATCTTTTTGGTTATGACCATAGTATAGATTTTAAAACAGGGCAAAATTTTATCCAACTGGCGCTAGATAGTGGTGAAGAAAGTTGGAAGGAATGGCAAGCACAGGAAAGAGTTTTAAAATTAGATATTCATATTGAATATACTTTATTTAAAAGTTTGATATTTGCTCATTTAGCTCAACTTCCTACTAAGTTTCGAGACATCATTGATAACGCTAAGAGCGAAGAGGTAGATTACTGGCAAGTTGGCAGGACAACACCCAAAATGCAAACTATATTGCAACAAGTTTTAAATTGTCCATATCAAGATTTAACAAAGCAACTTTATTTAGAGGCTAAAGTATTAGAATTATTAGCACTTCGTTTGGAAGATTTGCAAGATTCGCTTCGCTTAGATGCAACTATTACTCTCAAGCCAATACAAATAGATAGCATTTATCAAGCTAGAGATATTCTCATTCATAACTTTACTGATCCACCAACATTAATAGGGTTAGCACGGCAAGTAAATCTCAATGATTGTACTCTCAAAAAAGGTTTTCAACAAATATTCGGTACAACCGTTTTCGGTTACTTACATAACTACCGTATGGAACAAGCAAAAGAATTACTCTTGGATGCAACGTTAACTGTCAATCAAGTAGCCCAATATGTAGGTTATGCTAGCCGCAGTGCTTTTATGACAGCTTTTTGTAAAAAGTTTGGCGAAAGTCCTAGCGTTTATTCCCGCAAAAATTCCGTTTAAAGAACAGAAAAATTCCGTTTGGAGAACATCCCTAACTTCAGCTTTTCTCATACTTGCCGTAAGATTACTGAGAATAGTTACTAATAATCTTTTAGCTAGTAATTCAAAAAATTATTTCTGCATTAATCGTCCATTTGAGTTAAAGACGAGTAGTTTTATTTTGTGTGGGGAGATCAATGAAGTTAGATAAACTATTTCCAAGCTTGCTGTTGACAAGTGGAATACCTTTGGCAACCAGCTTTGCTGGTATCGCTATTTTAGTCGCTACTCCCACAAAAGCTGAGACACTGGGAGAGGATAAAATCAAAGTTCCTGTGACCAATGTTCGCATTTTGGCACAAACGCCAGCCCCCAGCAAACAGAATATTATTCTCATTACAGGAGTAAAAGCAACTTCCACAGAGAAAGGGTTGGAGGTGATTTTAGAAACCAAGCAAGGGGATCAAGTGCAAGTTAATAATCGTAGTACTGGTAATAATTTTATTGCAGATATTACTGGTGGGCAGTTAAAGTTGCCTAATGGAGATGGTTTTACATACCGCTCGGAAAAACCTACAGAGGGAATTACTGAGATAACAGTTGCGAATATTGACGCAAATACTGTGCGGGTGACGATAGTCGGGGAAAAAGCGTTACCTGCGGTTGAGTTATTTGATGATGATGCAGGGTTGATTTTAGCTGTTGCATCTACAACCACAGCAGCACAACCACCAGAAACACCACCAACGGCGGAACAACCAGCAACTCAGACACCTCCAGAAGAACCCGCAGCGCAGCAGGATGAACCGATTGAATTGGTGGTGACGGCAGAGCAAGACGGATATCGCGTACCGACTGCAACCACTGCAACCAAAACTGATACACCTTTGCGAGATATTCCGGGTTCGATTCAAGTGATCCCGCGTCGAATCTTAGAAGACCAAAAGACGACGCGCATACAAGAGGCATTAGAGAATATTAGTGGTGTACGCAAACAAGGTAACTTAGGCGGCTCAGATGCCGGTGGATATAAAATTCGTGGTTTCGATCAAGATGGCAACTTCCGTAATGGTTTTAATGATAATGACTTTTACTCTTCGGTAGACACAGCAAATATCGATCGCATTGAGGTTCTCAAAGGCCCGGCTTCTGTTCTATTTGGTCAGGCTGAACCGGGAGGAATTGTCAATATTGTCACAAAACAACCCCTTAGTACTCCTTATTATTCAGCTGAATTTAATATCGGCAATTATGGGTTTTATCGCCCCAGTTTTGATATTTCTGGGCCGCTCACAGATGATGGTTCAGTGTTATATCGGCTGAATGTGGCTTATCAAAACGCTGGGAGTTTTCGAGATTATAACTTTACAGAACGTGTATTTGTTGCGCCTGTAATTACCTGGAATATTAGCGATCGCACGACCTTAACATTCGACCTAGAATATCTAAACAATAGTTACCTGTTTGATCGCGGACTTCCTTCTATTGGAGATAGACCCGCACCCATCCCCATTAGTCGCTTCATTGGTCTGCCGCAAAGTGTTTATGAGGATAGCAATTTACGGGTTGGCTATAGACTAGAGCATGAATTTAGTCAGGATTGGCAACTTCGTAATGCCTTTTCTTTTGTATCTGGTCGATTAGCAGGTGATTATGCCATTGGTGGTAATGACCTAGTTGATGACCAATTTGCCCCAATATTTATAGGACGTG
Organism: Nostoc parmelioides FACHB-3921; assembly: GCF_014696625.1. GTDB lineage: Bacteria > Cyanobacteriota > Cyanobacteriia > Cyanobacteriales > Nostocaceae > Trichormus > Trichormus parmelioides. Next base: position 22,331 of record NZ_JACJQL010000038.1, on the reverse strand, counting down.
ATAGTTTCTCACGAAAAATCTATACCCTACAAACAGAATTAGTCGGACGGTTTAAGACAGGAACGATTGTCCATCAACCTTTAATCGGGGTGGAATTAAGACGCAACACCTGGGAATATACCTCATTCGATGTGGCAGACCTCATACAGCTAGATATTTTCAATCCTAATTATGATGTTGATTTACCTGATATACCTGATGAACAAACTTTCTCTTACACAACTCGTAGAGATACTCTAGGGATTTATATCCAAGATCAAATTACTTTTGCAGATAATCTCAAGGTCTTGATTGGTGGTCGCTTTGATGCCTTCCAAAGAGAAGAAACAGGTTTTGCAGAAACAACAACTGAAGAATCTCTCAGTGCTTTCAGCCCCCGTGTTGGTATTGTTTATCAACCAATTCAACCGATTTCCCTTTATGCGAGTTACACTCAGTCTTTTAAACCAGATCGATTTTTCGGACTTTCGGCAACAAACGAACCCTTTAAGCCAACAAGAGGAACGCAGTACGAAGTTGGTATCAAGGCAGATATCAGCGAAAAACTTTCGGCAACTCTAGCAGCCTACCAAATTACCAAAACTAATGTTGTCACTGACGACCCCAACAATCCCGATCCCAATTTCTCCATACAGGTAGGAGAACAAAGAAGTATAGGTATTGAATTAGATATTAGTGGTGAAATTCTGCCAGGTTGGAACATCATTGCATCTTATACTTACACCGATGCAATTACCTCAAAAGACAATACAATTGCTGTTGGTAATCGCATCGATAATGTACCCGAACACGCGGCGAGTTTATGGACAAGCTATGAACTGCAAAGCGGTGATTTAAAAGGTTTGGGCTTTGGTTTGGGACTTTACTATGTGGGAGATAGATACGCCGATTTGGAAAATACCAGCATTATGCCCAGCTATTTCCGAACAGATTCAGCTATCTATTACAAACAGGATAACTGGAGGTTAGCACTGAATTTCCGCAATCTTTTCAACGAAACTTACTATGAAACATCTCAAGCCAGAAATACAATCTATCCTGGCGCACCTTTTACTGTCATCGGCTCGTTTTCGATTCAGTTCTAACCTTGATTTTTATTGATTCCACAATGTTCCGCGAAACTTGCCGCAATGCGATGCCTTTGGCGGGAGTAGCCATCGCTTTCTCCTATAAATATATTGGCTGGTTTCTAGTGACAGCCATCCTAATTACAGCTTGTCATGGTGGTAGTCCCCAAAACCTCAGTTTAAAAAGTGAGCCATCGCTTTCTGCTGATTGTCGAGTCGTAGAACATGCAGCAGGGAAAACCAAAATTTGTGGTAAACCTCAAAAAATCGCGGTTCTCGAACCAAAGATGTTGAGTCTGATGTTAGCTCTTGATGTGCAACCTGCTGCTTACGCCGATGCTTATTTAGTGCGATCGCCTAAATTTGACAACCCTAGCCAACAAATTCCCTACCTGGGTAAGTATGTCACAAGTCAGCCGATTAATTTAGGCGATCGCTCCAGTCCTTCCCTAGAAACTTTGACTCTACTCAAACCCGATTTGATTCTGGGGTTAAATTATCAGGACAATCAGTTATTTAGTGCGATCGCGCCAACTGTCTTGGTAGATAATGATAAAAGCTGGCAGGAAAACATTAAAATTATTGCCAAAGCTCTGAATAGTCAGAAAAATATCTCATCAATCATTACCTCACAACAGCAACAAGTTGCTAAAGTCCGCACTCAATTAGCCCCTCTCGTCAAAACCCATCCACGAGTTCTAAATATTGCTTGTAGCCAGGCAATGGACTATATAGAGGTTGTATATAACGGAGATACTATTAAACTCCTCGAAAAAATTGGCTTTCAACCTGTATTCCTGCCAGATGTAGAACGAAAATTAGGGGTAAGACCACAGATTAACCTAGAAACTCTGGCTCAACTCAACCCAGATATTGTCATCGTTACTACTTGGCTAGATAACTGGAATGGTGAATCTACTTACAAAGTTCCTATCCAAGAACTCAAGGAAAAATGGGCTAAAAATCCCCTTTTGCACAATTCACAAGCATGGAGAGAAGGGCGAGTTTACTTTGTAGACTACACCCTATGGGGCAGTGTAATTGGCCCACCTATTGCTAATTCTTTGATATTAGAACAATTGCCATCTCTTTTACTGTCACATAGCCGACAACACTCCCACACCCCTACACCCTAAAAGCAGTATTGTTGGGTCAAAGTCTAAAAAGCCTGTCCTAGAAAGGTATAGGGAGGTAGGGGAAAGACATTTTTTGCTTCATTTGCTTCAGCTTCGTTAATCTCTAGACACCATTGCTCAACGCTGATAAACTCATTTCTAGAAATATTTGAGAAAGTTTCTCTATAAATGTTTGCAGTCAATCAGCATTCAGAGTAAGTTTAGGAAAAGCATGGGGAATACCATTTCACTGGCAGATTATCAAGAATTGTGGACAGAACACAATCAAAATATTAAACAAGCAAACCTCTCAGACCCAGATGATATTATCAACCAATGCCCCCAAAAATTCGGTCATGGCTATGAACGTTGGATTAAATTACGGGATATAAGTTTATTAATTATTGATGCAGAATTTGACGAAGATTTGATTATTGATGGCACATCAGAAGAAACATTTATTGGATGTTTAGAATTTGGTTTTCATTTATTAGGATATTGGAATGCAACTGATAGTGGACAAAACTTTTTTCTAGGTAGTGGTATTTATAAAGATAGTAAAGTAGAAGTTTTAGGACAGAGACGAATTTTAAAAGTAGATATACATTTAGAATCTCCTGAAATATTAAGTGGTTTTATTACCAATGATATACAAATTTCCCAAAAAACTTTGCAGAGGTTTATTGAGCCAAGCGAAGAACCCTATCGTCAAATCAGCCTTACTACTCCAGAAATGCTTGTTGCACTGAAACAAATTATCAATTGTCCCTTTACAGGTTTAACTCAAAAAATTTATCTAGAAAGTAAATGTTTAGAACTAATTGCTTTGAAAATAGAACAATTGACCAACATTGAAAAAAACTATACAAAAGCAATTGTGCTGAAGCGGGATGATATTGCCAGAATCCATTATGCTAAAGAAATTTTAACTCAAAATCTAGATAATCCACCTTCCTTACTAGAACTAGCGCGAAAAGTAGGCTTAAACGACTACAAACTCAAGTTGGGTTTTCGTCAAGTTCTTGGTACAACTGCATTTACCTATTTACAGCAACAAAGAATGGAAAAAGCACGCCAATTACTTCTAGAAAGTAAAATGAGTGTGAAACAAATAGCGCGTACTGTTGGTTATGCAAACCAAAGTCGTTTTGCAGTTGCGTTTCGCAAGCAATTTGGGATAAATCCTAAATCTTATGATTTGTTGATAAAAGCCTGAACTCTTCCATAAGAGACAGTTATTTGCTATCAGACTACCCTAGAAATCCGTTTCAGGCTCAAAAAAATCCGTTTGAGATCCACAAAAGCCTTCAAAATAAAATTAATTTCATGTATCGTTTTTGAAAAAGATTCTTAATTTAGGTAGCTAACAGCTGCTTGTGGAGTGGGATAAATATTATGTGGAAACAACCGCAACTATTGATCGGTTTATGGTTAACAGGGGTAGTCTTTGCTGTTCAACCAGCTTGGGGAAATGAAACAAGCCAAAATCATATTCCCTTATCTCAAGAAAGTCATACCGCTAGAACTACTAAATATTTACTATCTCAAACTCCCCAGTCTCCAATTGTGATTGATAGAGTACGGATTGATACTACAGATAAAGGTATAGAAGTAATTTTACATACTCGCCAAGGCGAGCAATTGCAAGTAGCAAATAATAGTGAAGGGAATAGCTTAATTGCCGATATTACTAATGCTCAATTGCGTTTACCTTCCGGGAATACATTTCGTCAAGAAAACCCATTTGCAGGAATTACTGGAGTTACCGTCATCAATAAAGACAGTAATACTATTAGAATCACGATTACAGGTGAAACGGGAAGTCCTAGCTATGAGCTATTTGATGGTGATGCAGGTTTAATATTTGGTGTGACACCTGCAACAACTGCGGCAACACAACCACAACAGCCGCAGGAAAATCAACCCACTACAGAAACGCCATCAGAAGAACCAACAGCCAATGAACCAATTGAACTAGTGGTGACAGGTTCGCAAGATTCAGGATATAAAGTTCCAGATGCCAGCACTGCAACTAAAACAGATACACCTTTGTTAGAGATTCCCCAAGCAATTCAGGTAATTCCTCGACAGGTAATCGAAGACCAAAAAGTGCAAAGGGTTGCAGATGTGTTGCGTAACGTCAGTGGTGTCACTGTCAAAACAGATTACGCCGGCACTGATGGCTATACCATTCGGGGATTTGATACCAATGCTAATCTCAGAAATGGTTTTAGGCAGGATAGTTTCACAGCATTTACTGACACTGCCACAATTGAAAGGATAGAAGTTCTGAAAGGCCCAGCTTCGGTACTCTATGGACAACTAGAGCCTGGGGGTATTGTCAACTACATCACTAAAAAGCCTCTTAATGAACCTTACTACTCTGCAACATTTTCTGCTGGTAGCTATAGTTACTATCGTCCAGAAATAGATATTTCCGGGCCACTCACCCCAGATAACAATATTTTGTATCGCTTTGTGGCTGCCTATGAAAACTCTGGTGGATTTCGAGATTTTGCTTATAAAGAGCTTTATACGTTTGCTCCTAGCTTAAGTGTGAAATTAAGCGATCGCACAAATTTCGATTTGCAATATGAATACGTTAACCTCAACCAGTCCTATGACAGAGGTTTACCACCAATAACTAGAACCTTTGATTTACCAATTAGCTTTAACTTTGGTGAACCCAGCGATAGTTATGAACTCTATGGAAATAGAGTAAATGTTAGCTTAGATCATAGATTCAGCCAAAATTGGCGATTTCGCAGTGCGGTTTCTGTACAAACGGTTGACACAGCACGTTCCAACTTTCAGCCAGTTGATTTTGAAAACCCATTTGCTGATGATGGTCGCACAGTTGCCAGAAGATACAACAAAGTAGGTGATTACTCTAGAGATTATTCTTGGCAGAATGACTTAATCGGAAAATTTAAAACAGGCTCAATTGAACATGAAGTTCTGTTAGGTTTTGAGTTAGGTAGAAGTGAGTTTGGTTATCCATTTTTCATTTCTTATAATGTCCCATCTTTGGATATTTTAAATCCAGTATATGGCGCAGCTATTCCCACTACTTTTGAGGAAGGTTTTGAGGGTAATACTAATACATATAGAGTAGGTCTTTACTTCCAAGATCAAGTAGTATTACTACCTAATTTCAAGCTATTAATGGGTGGAAGATTAGATTTTGTCAATTTCCGAGACGAATATAAACCTGATATTATCAATAGCACTCAGACTGACATTACAGAGCGTTATTATGAAAAATTTTCCCCACGAATTGGTTTAGTATATCAACCAACAGAGAATCTATCACTTTACGCTAGTTACACTCGTGCATTTAAACCAAATGAATACGCCATAGCTTTTGGTGGTCGGCCATTAGAACCAGAAACTGGTACACAATACGAAGTAGGAATTAAAGGTAAATTTTTAGATGATAGACTGACAGCAACATTAGCAGTTTATGAGATTACTAAAAACAATGTCTCGACAACAGATTTAAACAATCCAGATTTTACTATTGCGGCTGGAGAAGTCAAAAGTCGAGGTATTGAACTAGATATAGCTGGGGAGATTTTACCAGGTTGGAATGTGATTGCTTCCTATTTTCATAACGATGCTTATGTGAGTGAAGATAATAGCCTCCCAGTTGGTGATAGATTGACAAATGCACCCAGGAATAGTGCTAGTTTATGGACAACCTACCAAATTCAAACAGGTAGTTTAAAGGGTTTAGGTTTTGGTGGAGGACTATTTTTTGTAGGCGATAGAGAAGCAACTTTACCAAATACCATTACCATTCCTTCTTTTGTGAGAACAGATGCTACTATTTTCTATCGACGAGACAATTATCAAATTGGTTTGAACTTTAAAAACCTATTTGACACCCGTTACTATGATTCTGCTGGCTTTTTACTCTCTCCTGGCGCACCATTTACTGTTTTGGGAACATTCTCTATTAAGTTCTAACTGCTCAATTTGTTTAGAGGGAAAATAATGTGAATTGGCGTAAATTGCATTACTTATTACTCATCATAACTTTGGTGATAGTTACTGCTTGTTATCGCCATTCACACCCGAACTTAGTAGATAAAAAATCACCAGCATCAGAATGTCGATTAATTAAGCATGAATTAGGAGAAACTTGTGTTCCCCTCAACCCGCAACGCATTATTGTTGTTGACCAAATAGCATTAGAAGCTTTAGTGGCATTAGATTTAAAACCCATAGGGACAGCAAATCATGTCTTCTTTGACAGCAAAGCTAATCTTCTCAAAGAGAAAATAGCAGGGATAAGCTATATAGGAAAAACCGGAGAAATTAATCTAGAAAAAGTATTGCAATTAAATCCAGATTTAATTGTTAGTGTTTATGGGATACAGCCAGAAAATTATCCATTATTGTCAAAAATAGCTCCTACAGTGCAAGTAAAACATTTTCAATCTGATTGGCAAACACCATTAAGAGAAATTGGTAAAGTGGTCAATAAAATTGAAAAAGTTGAAGAATTGCTCACTCAATACGAACAGCGATTTCAAACTATTAGAGAGCAATTAGAAAATAAATTTGGGAAACTAGAAGTTACTGTTAGCCGTATTCACGGCGGGATGAAAGTTCCTGAATTTAGTTCCCAATTTTCATTTCCTGGTGGTATTGTTCATTCAGTTGGAATTTCTATGCCGCCTCATCAACGCCAATTGATTAAAAGTCCTGATGATTATTTGATAATTCTTAGTTTAGAACGTCTAGACTTACTTGATTCAGATGCTTTATTTATAGCTGTAGACCCAGGAGCAATAGAGGCATTTCAAGAATATCAGAAAACACCTCTATGGCAAACATTAAATGTAGTGAAAAATAAAAAAGTTTATCAAGTTGATTCTGGTTATTGGGTACATGGTAGCATCCTTTCAGCTAATGCTATTCTCGATGATTTAGTTAAATATTTACTGACAAGCAATAAAGTATAAAATCTTACGCACTTATTGCGATAGCTTGCGTAAGTAGGGAACTCTTAAAGGAGTTTTGATGCGCCAGCGCAGGCTACGCCAACAGAAGTCAAATATGACTCCTAATACAATTGCTTGACATTATTATCAATAATGATAATATTACTATTAACAATAACATTTATTTCTCTAAAAATTTGAGTGGTAGCAAAGCAGACCTAATTCTGCATCCTGTCCGATTAAAGATTCTGCAAGCTTTTGTAGGCGATCGCCATCTTTCAGCACGGCAATTGTGCGAAATACTACCCGATATTCCTCAAGCAACGTTGTATCGTCATTTCCAAAAGCTTGTACAGGCAGAACTCCTGACCGTTGTAGCAGAACATCCCATTCGGGGTACTGTGGAAAAGTTTTACAGTCTACAAGAGCAAAACACTGAGCTTTTACCAGAAGAACTAGCCGCCTTAACAGGTGCAGATCATCAACGCCATTTCACAGCCTTTGTCGTTAGCTTGTTGACTGAGTTTGAAGCATATTTACAACGGGATGAGATTGATCTTGTCAAAGATGGAGTTGGCTATCGTCAGATAGCACTGCATTTGAGTGATGAGGAACTGGCTGAGTTAACACAATCTCTCAATCAGGTACTAGTGAAGTTTTTGCACCAAAAACCCTCAAAGCAGAGGAAACGATTTTTGCTATCCAGCATCTTGATTCCAGGAGATTAATCTCATGTTGGTTTTAAAGCAGTTTGCAATTTTATTTACGTTAGGTAGTTGGGGAATTGTACTGCTGATTCCGTCCTTGATTTCCGTAATTCAAAAGCAGTTAGCTACCTTACCAACAGAAATAGCCGCAGAAGTGCCACCTTTATGGATTGTACTGCTATTGCAAGCAATCCAAATCGCAGTTTTATTAGCGATCGCTGTTTTGATTGGTATCTTTTGTACTCCGGTGGTAGGATTGCGATCGCATTTAATTGAATATTGGGTACTTCATCCATCCAACCCCATATCCTGGATCAATGATGTGAAATGGGGTCTAGGTATTGGTACAGCAGCAACAGTCATAACCCTATCGATTCGCTTATTGCTAGAACCTGTATTACCAGAAGCATTGAGGGCTACTAATCAGCCCCAACCCAGTATTATGGATGCTATAGCGGGGATATTTTACGGAGGGATTACGGAAGAAATTTTGACGCGTTGGGGGTTAATGTCGCTGCTAGTCTGGTTAGGTTGGAAGTTATGCAAACAAGGCTTAGGATTGCCTAGTCATGCAGTCTATCAGAGTGAGATCGTTTTAGCAGCAGTTGTTTTTGGGCTGTTGCATTTGCCGCTAATCTCTAGTCTTACACCGATTACAGGTTGGGTCATCGTTTACGCCATTCTGCTGAATGGTATAGTAGGTATTGCTTGTGGATGGCTATTTTGGCAATATTCTCTTGAAGCAGCAATGATAGCCCATGCCAGCTTTCATGTTTATGTCTTTGCCCTGAATGCTTTGCTGACAAAATTTATTTAAGTTGCCAAAAAGCTAAAAAATCCAATCAGCTTGTTCATCAGCTAAAATTTCATCAAACTTACCTTGAGCTACAACTCTACCAGCTTTCATCACAATAATTTGATCAGCGCGTCGTAAAACAGAACGACGATGAGACACTACTAAACAGGTTGGTGTCCAAGGATTTTCTCCCTGTTCAGTTGTATTAGCAAATATCCGCGACCATAATGTTAATTCTGTTTCCACATCTAACGCGCTAGAAAGGTCATCAAATATTAGTAATTCTGGCTGACGTACAAACATCCGCGCCGCCGCTACACGTTGCATTTGTCCACCAGAAAGCCGCACACCTTTTGTTCCCACTAGGGTTTCTAACTTCTCATTCATGGCTGCTAAATCTTGCTCAAACACAGCCATTTTTAATGCTGTCTCAATATCAGCATCATCTTTAGACAATCCCAACAAGATATTTTCTCGTAAGGAATAGCTGAAAAGTTGAGGAATTTGGGGAGTATATGCACTGCGAGGTGGTACGAAAAAATTAGCTGGGTCTACAACTAGATGATTATTCCAATATATTTCCCCTGCTTGTTTGGGTAATAGTCCTAATAATACTCTGAGCAATGTAGTTTTTCCTGCACCGATGCGTCCAGTAATGACAGTCAAACTACCGCGTTGTATTTGTAAGTTAATATCTACAATTCCTTGATGAGTACCAGGATAAATATAAGTTAGATTTGATAGCTTTAATGATTGTAAATGATGACTTTCATTTTCTGTCGGTTGTTCTAATCGAGGTAAATTTTTTCTACTTTTACCCAATTCTTGCAAATAAAGTTGATTTGGGGCTACCAAAGTCTCTGCTGATGCACCAGAAATTAAAGCAGCCATACGTTCAAAAGCAACTTCTGTTTGTTTATACAAAGCCATAAAGCCGCCTACAGAGGCAAAAAAACCTGTGACAAATGATAGGTTATAAACAAATAAAGCAAAGTCACCTACTGTTAATTGATTACCACCGCTTTGCATCAAAAAAGAAGCCATCACCAAAATCAAACCTGTGCCGAAATTCACCATGTTCTGAAATAGTGAATTGAGAATAGCTTTTAATAGGCTGTCTTTAACCATCCTCTCGCGCCGCTTGTCATTCAAAGTGCGAAAATAAGTGAGGACATCTTGTTCTGCACCAGCTACTTTAATCGCTTGTACAGAACTAAAGATTTCTCCTAAAATTCCGGTCACTTCTTGAGTTGCTTGACGGCTGGCTTGGCGATATTTTTTAATACGTGTTTCTGCTTTTTGAATAATTACTACCATTCCCACTAAGGGGAGAAAAACAAATAGTGTCATAGGTATATTGACACTTAATAAGATGACTAAAGAAAGAACAGCAAATAGTCCTTCTCCAAATATTTCTGATATCCATGCCACATTATCTTCAATGTGTTCTGCATCATCTCGAAAGTAGCTAATTACTTCACCTTGGGACACAGTATTTTCAGTATCATCCTGAGTGACCTTAATTTGAGCATGAGGATTATTTAAGAGACGTTCTAATAAATTTCTTCTCAGTAATGACCTCATGGTGAAACGATGCTGAGTTTTGGTGATGCGTCCTATAAATATCACCAAAATATGCCCTAAATTTAAAGCAACAAAACCTGCAATAAATGCCCAAGGTGATAAACCAAATTGAGCTTTACCTGTGAGACTATTAAAAAATTCTCGAATAATTAATCCAGGTAGAGCAGGTAAGCCCATAATAAAAATCCAGAAGCAAGTATCAATTAAGTAGAGTTTTGGTTTATAGCAAATCAATTGCCATAATAATTGCCAACCAGCAAGTTTTTTGCTTGATGAAATCATAATATTAGGGATTGGGGATTGGGGATTGGGGATCGGAGATTGAGAAAGATCAAAAAGTATGGGTGATGACTCAGGAATAAGAAGAGGAGTCTACTTTTAATACCCAGTACCCAGTCCCCAGTCCCTTATTTAAACTAATAAATCTGTTAAACCAGCTTTTAATAATTGGGCAAAACGTGAATTAGGATTGTTTGCTAATTCTTTTCGTTCACCGTATTCACTGACTTTACCTTTGTCTAAAATTAAGATTTGATTGGCTCTTTCTACAGTGGCTAAACGATGGGCAATAATAATGGCGGTTCGTCCCATCAATAATTTATCTATAGCTTTTTCAATGAGCCTTTCTGTGATTGGGTCAAGACGTGAAGAGGCTTCATCGAGAATTACTAAACCAGGGTCTTTGAGAAACACACGGGTAAAGGCTAATAGCTGCGCCTGTCCTGCTGACAAGCCGCTACTATCTGGGCCTAAGTTTGTCTCTAAGCCGTTGGGTAAAGAGCGCAACCATTCTGACAAGCCCAACATTTCTATTGTTTCATAGATGCGATCGCTAGTAATGTCAGGGTTGAAAAAAGTTAAGTTATTGCGAACTGTAGTTTGAAAAAGTTGCACATCTTGAGTCACTAATCCCACTTTCTCCGGTAATTCTTGAAGTGGGGTTTGGTCGATAGGTACACCCCCCAACCTAATTGAACCCAATTGCGGGTCATACAATCTCAAAAGTAATCGCGCCAAAGTAGACTTACCGCTTCCTGTGCGTCCCAGTAATCCCAAAACCTGACCCGCAGGTAAATTAAAGGATACATCTTGCAATACTAAATCTTCAGTCCCTAGTCCCCAGTCCCCAGTCCCCGATCCCCGGTCATTGTACCCAAAAGAGACATTATCAAAAGCTATAGAAAGCGCGCCTGGGGGAAGTGATTTTTCGCCGCTTGTACGCAATTGAGATTGAACTTGCAATAAGTCTGTAATGCGGTAAATACTCGCATCTGCTTGTTGGAGGTCTTCAAATTGGTTGCGAATCTGTTCAATCGGTTCGCTGAGAATATTGGTGTAGTAATACAATAGGTAAACTGTACCGATGGTAATTGTCTGTTGACTCCACAGGTAAGCACCAACGATGAGAGCAACGACACTGCCTAACGTAAATATACCGTTAGTTGTCACCCAAAGAATTGTATCGGCAAAGCGGGCTTTATGAAAGATGGGTAGCCAGTTACGAATAATTGTATAGAAGCGGTGCATGACATAGTTTTTTGCACCATTAGCACGAATGTCTTCCATCCCTGTTAACTGTTCACCTAAGAAGCCAAAAAACTCAGCACTAAATTGGCGATAACCTCCCCAATGGAAAACTGAAATACGACGCAACTTAATCAGAGTAGACAAGGCGATAAGAGCAAACAATAAAATAGCTAAACCGGCTCGCCAATCTTCTATAAACAGCACTACTATCACACCCAAAACCATGAGCAAATTACCCAAGATGTGAATAGTAAATTTTGAGAAAAATTCTGATAAATTCTGCACATCGCCGTCTATGCGTTCCACTAATTCGCCTGGTGTACGGTATTTGTGGAAGGATAAATCTAGTGTTAAACAATGCTCTACTAAATCTGCACGCAAATTATTAGTAGCTGTCCAGGCGACGTTTTCACCGTAGAATGTGGCGGTAATTGACATTGCTTGGGTGATTAAGGCTACGCCAATAAACAACAACGCCGCTAGGAACAATTTTTGGCGATCGCCCCCACTCACCGCCGTATCAATGAAATAACGTAAAATTTGGGGGTTGAGAATTTGTAAGCCGATGCTGAAAAGAAGTGCGATCGCAAACTTAACTACTCTACCCTTTTGCGGCTTGAGATAGTCTACAAGTAAGTTCCAATATTGCTGTAGTCCGATTTTCATAAAGCTTTAGCTATAGACAAGCCATATTTTGGAGGCTAATTTCAGAAGCTGTCAGAGGTCAGTAGAGAATATTTCTCAGCTAATTTTCGTATTCTACGGCGAATTATGCCTATTTATTGCATTTTAAATATTTCCCTCCACTAATTGAGAATATTATGCAAATAATTTGTATAATCAGTAACTAAAAATCGTTATAATGAGGAGCTATTCTAATTAATCTAGTGCTAATTAATTTCAATAAGCTGTTATTTGCTGTGTTTGCTCACAAATGCTGCTTATACCAGCTTTGTATTGAAAACTGACTGACATATCTTGCTCATAGTTATGACAATTACCATTTCACAAAAAGAATTTTGGGAATTATTTGTAGAGATACCGGAAACAGAAGCAAGTGTACAGATGCTCTCCCCGATGTTAGGAAAATCCTGGAATATCTTTGATACTTTTTGTCCATTCCCACAGAATTTAGGTACAGGATTTTGGGGAGAAATAGAATTACGGAATGGGTTACACTTAGCAATTTCAGAACATGAATTACATGAAGATTTAGTTATCAAAAACCCTGAGCGACAACATCCTTTAGAATACAGTTTTTATTTAGCAGCATATTATCAAGAGCAAAATTGTTTTGCTAGTAATGGACAAAACATATTATTCGGAAGTGGACTAGCACCAAAAGACAGAGTTAAATCATTGACATCAGGAAAAATCATTGAGATCAATGTCCACATAGAACCGGAAATATTTTACCTGTTTATGGGTAAACAAAAAAATCAGCTACCACAGGAATTAGCTCATTTAGTTAGACAATCCCATCAAGAATATTACTCTCGTGCTGGTACTAATACACCAGCAATGGAAGTAGCATTACAACAAATTTTAAATTGTCCCTATCAGGGAATGATGAAAAGGATGTATTTAGAAAGTAAAGTTTTAGAACTCTTGGTGTTGCTGGTGGAGGAAGATGTAGCAGCACGTCAAGGTAAACATGACACCTTTTCTCTCAAGCCTGATGATGTGGAACGGATTCACTATGCCAAAGAAGTTTTATTACGTAATTTAGATAATCCTCCTTCTTTAATGGACTTATCTAGACAAGTAGGATTGAATGATTGCACCCTCAAACGTGGATTCCGTTTAGTATTTGGGACAACGGTATTTAGCTATTTACATCATCATAGATTAGAACAAGCTAGGAAACTGTTAGTCACAGGAGAAACAAGTATTTCTAAAGCGGCTCGTAGCGTTGGTTTTGCTAGTCGCAGCTACTTTGCTAGTGCTTTTAGAAAAAAGTTTGGCATCAATCCCAAAGAGTTCTTGCTAGCTAATTCCAGGTCATCTATAAATATTGATGAATTAATAGGGTAATAACAGAAAGATTAAATAGTCTGAATTTTTAGCATCAAAACTTTATGTAGAAACTTCTGTACACACAAGCAATAGTAACCTGATTCCATCACGGAAAAAGACAAAAATTCCGTCTAGCGTTCAAAAAATTCCGTCTAGCGTTCAAAGCACATATCCATAATCAAAGGCTTTCCTGTAATCTTCTTTATAGTAATTATTAATTACAAACATCAAGACTCTTGGATATGAGGCATTGGGTAGTTAGTCAAGTGCGTCAGTACGAATAATGATCTAACTGACGCACCCTACAGATTTAAAAGTCCTTAATAGGATTTCCCAATCCCCAGTCCCTTATTTGCGTGTGAGTAGAGTAATGTCAAATCAATTGCAAAAACTAGCTTGGATGACAGGATTGGCCTTGGTGCTGGTGAATTCACCTGTGTCAGCTGAAGAAAATCAAAAACCAATATCTAAAATTTCTCAATTAAGTGAGATAGAAAAACCTGCAACCAGTATTCAACAATGGTTAGCACAAACTCTTGTGCAGATCACAAATGTCACGTTACAAACCACAGATAAAGGCATAGAGATAATTTTAGAAACCAATCAATCAGATCAACTACAACTCATAAATAAAACTGAGGGTAATAGTTATATCATTGACATTCCCAATACTCAATTACGCCTACCTAACGGTAATACATTCCGCCAGGAAAAACCCATCACGGGGATTAATGAAGTCGCAGTTAACAATTTAGATGCAAACACTATTCGCGTCACAATCACTGGTGAAACTATTGCACCGCAAGTAGAGTTATTTGATGGTGATGAAGGTTTGGTTGTCGGAGTTACAGCGAGTGTGACTACTAGCCAAACACCACAGACACAACCAACCCCAACGCAGCCAGAACCACAACCCAGTAGCGAAACCCAGCCAGAACAACCAATTGAACTGGTAGTTACGGGGGAACAAAGTAGTTATCGTGCAGAACAAGCATCAAGTGCAACGAAGACAGACACACCTATTCGTGATATTCCGCAATCAATTCAAGTGATTCCGCGTGAAGTCCTCAAAGATCAAGGTACAATTCGCGTCCAAGATGCACTACAAAATGTGAGTGGTTCGACAAGTGCTGGTTATTACCAAGGTTTTAGCGAATATCTTTCTTTACGTGGTTTTCCGGCTAATGTATTTCGGGATGGACTTCGTTCTTATCAAAATTATGGTGGCTTGATTGAAACAGCCGATATTGAACGCATCGAAGTTCTGAAAGGGCCAGCATCAGTGTTGTTTGGAGATGCACCCCCTGGTGGTTTGGTGAATTTGATTACTAAACCACCTTTAACTGAACCGTTTTATGCTTTTGAGGGAACTGTTGGCAGTTTTAGCACCTATAGAGGCGCGATAGATTTATCGGGGTCTTTAAATAGTAATAGGAGCGCACTTTATCGTTTCAATACTTTCTATGAAAATGCTGGCAGTTTTCGTGACTTTGTTAATTCAGAACGGGTTGTTCTTGCTCCTAAATTCAAGTTTGCCCTTGGTGCTAATACCAATTTAACTATAGATGGTTCTTGGCTGGAAGAAAAACGCACAGCAGATGATGGTACTGTGGCAATAGGCGATCGCCCGGCAAATTTACCACGGGAACGTTTCTTAGGTGAGCCGTTCCAGAATGTGGAAATAAATGTCACTAATTTTAGCTATTTACTTGACCACAAGTTTAATGATCAATGGTCAATTAGAAACGCTTTTCGCGCTCAGTTTGTCAATTTAGAACGTTATTATCCTCTAAGAGATTCTCTCGATGAAGAGACAGGTGAATTAAGCAGATTGAGCTATTTCTCTCAACGGCGAGATAATGCTTATGCAGTGCAAACAGATGTAGTAGGAAAATTTTTAACTGGTTCGATTAAACATCAACTTGTGTTGGGATTTGACTATACTAAAATCACCGAAGATGGAACTTTCGGGGACTTTGAAGCTTACCCATCTATTAATATATTTAACCCTGTATACAGTCGTCTAGAGTATCCAAAAGCAGGAATATTAAATTTTTTCCGTGATGATACTCTCGATAAATATGGGTTTTATATCCAAGACCAAATAGAAGTAACTCCTCAACTCAAATTATTACTAGGCGGTAGATTTGATATTTTAGAGCAAACCCGCAGCACCCGCAATTTAGGTGAAGAAAAGCAAGAATCGTCTCAATCAGATACTAAGTTTAGCCCCCGCTTAGGAATAGTTTATCAACCATCTGGAAATATTTCACTTTACGCATCTTATGCAAACTCTTTTGAACCTAGTTTTGGGGCGAGTCGTAATGGTAACGGTAAACCATTTAAACCGGAAACAGGAAGACAATTTGAGATAGGTTTAAAAGCTGATATTACCCGCAATTTGAGTGCAACTTTAGCATTGTATGACCTCCGCAAGCAAAACGTGACTGTTGATGACCCCAATTCATCCGATCCTAACGACCAAATTCAAACAGGGGAACAGACTAGTAGAGGTATTGAATTTGATATTGCTGGAGAAATTACCCCTGGTTGGAAAGTGATTGCATCCTATTCTTATATTGATGCTTTCGTGAGCAAAGATACTACTGGTTTAGAAGGTCGCAGGCGCGATAATATCCCAGAACACGCAGCAAGCTTTTGGACTACCTATGAATTTCAACAAGGAAATCTGCAAGGGTTAGGATTTGGATTAGGATTATTTTTTGTAGGCGATCGCTTTGGAGATTTAGACAACAGTTATATTCTTCCTAGTTTTGTCCGTACCGATGCGTCAGTATTTTACAAGCGCGATAACTGGAGAGCTGCTTTAAATATCCGCAACCTCTTTGACAATACTTATTTTACTGGTTCTGACGGTGGTCGTTTAGGTATTTATTACGGTGAACCTCTAACATTGATTGGTTCGTTTGCGATTGAATTTTGAGGGAAATCGGTTGCAGTGTATGAGATTCCATCATGAATGACAGTTTAATTAAAATCAAAATTATTACTCGCTGGGTGCAATTTGGCATTGTCATATTTTGTACTCTACTTCTGGCTGTAGCTTGTCATCGTGATGGTTCTCTACCTATTAATTATCAAAACACCAACGCAGCTTGTCGTGATGTAGAACACGCTCTGGGAATTACCTGTATCCCAGAAAAGTTTGAGCGACTTGTGACTCTCGATGAAGCTTCCTTGGAAAATGCGATCGCACTAGGTATTAAACCTGTTGGTGGTATTATTTCTAATTTTTCATCATACTTGCAAGATCGACTTACAGGAATAAAAAATATGGGGACAAGTGGCGAACCTAATTTAGAAAGTATTCTCGTCATTAAACCAGACTTTATTTTAGGGCTTGATTTTCAACAATCAATTTATTCTCTCACTGCCAAAATAGCACCAACTGTATTATTTAACTTTGAACACAGTGGTAAATGGAAAGATATATTTACTAATACTAGTGTGGCACTAGGTAAGAAAGAAGTTGCTCAACAAGTTATGGCTCAATATTATCGTCGTCTAGAAGAATTTAAACAGAAAATGGGCAATGATTTATCAAAACTGAAAATTTCTGTAGTGCGAGTGTATACAAATAATATCAATCTTTATCTACGTGATTCTTTCTGCGGAACAGTTTTACAAGACGCTGGATTATCTCGCCCAGAATCTCAAAATTTTACAGCATCACAAGCAGCAAAGTTATTCGGTAATCCGATTCAAATGTCTATCGGTAATGAATTACTCGAAAAAGCAGATGGTGATGTTATCTTCATCTGGACAGGTGAAAATACACCTCAAGCAACACAAACGGCACTTAAAAAATTAGAACAACTCAAAACCAATCCACTTTGGCAAAATTTAAAAGCCGTGCAAGAAAACAAAGTTTATTTAGTTTCAGACTACTGGATTGGTAGTGGTATTTTAGCTGCAAATGCGATTATTGATGACTTATTTAAGTATCTAATTAGTACACATTGAAGATTAGTTTTATTCAATCCATATTTATATAATTTATCATGAAAAACTTGTAGTGTCACTTCCGCACCGGAAACCGCCGCATTATCAGAGCCAACCCCACAGCCTCACCATCCGGCCCTCACCCAACATCGCAATCACAATCCTTTGCCGCGCCCACTCAAAAGGAGTGCTGATGTCTTTTATGGCAGTGTTCTTGCCTCTAGCCACCGTTTTGCAAAAATTGAAGAATAGATCAGTCGGTTTGTTAAATAATCCTGAGCGCGATTGTAGTGAGCTTAAACCTGGACAAAAAAAATCCTGGTGTTGTTCCGTTAGAGGCAATTAATTGTGTGAATACTGTAGTCAAATGTCTATGTGAATGGAATAATATTTTCCTGTACTAGTAACTTGCGCCCTGAGCTAGGTGAAATTAAATTATGAGCTTATCTAGTGTTACTTCTTTAACTTATGGTGCTATTGCTGTCATATTATTGCAGACTAATGTGTTGTCATCAGAAGTAGACACTTACTTACTACCAATACCTTCTCAAAAATATCAAATCAACCTAGTTGAGCAAGTTCAGCCATTAACAGGAATTAAAACACAGTTTTTGCAGGTTCAGGCTCCAGAAACAAATGCTAGAAAATTAGTAGAATGCTTGACGAAAGTAAGAGACTCTAGAATAAATCAAAACAATAGTGTTAGCGCTATTCCGGTTGAGTTAAATAATTCCAGCCCTTTTAATATTAGTACAGATTCAGCAAGTAGCAACACTAATGTTACAAATGAAACAACAGGAAATCGCCAGTCAGTAGGCACAGAGCTAATACCTCCAAAAATTCATCATTCAAGCAACAGTCGTGCAGATTGTTTTCAAGGCGAATGTAGCTCTAAGAATCCACAAGCAGCAAGACGACAAACAATAGAAAGCAGAGTAGAAGTAGCTGTTGATACTGATGACAAAGGCAATGTTACGAATGTGCGTCTTTTGCGCTCTAGCGGAAACCGAGTTGTGGATGAAGAACATTTGAGACAAGCGCGTACTTGGAGATTAAAACCATCACCTACGGGTAGACAAGGAGTTTTTGTAGGAACGCAAGATACTTTGAAGGATTCTTGCCGTTCTCTCGAATTACAAGAACGTGGTTTGAATCGAAGGCGAAGGCAGTAGCGAACTTGAGTTATCCTGATTTTCTGTTATTTTTTTAGGGAAGCAATCTCCACTTTCCTTGTGCTATTAGTCCCCCACCGGAAACCGCCGCATCATCTCGGTCAACGCCACCGCCTCACCATCCGCCGTGTACACAACCTTACCCGACATCGCAATCACAATCCGCTTCTGCCTAGCCCACTCAAACCATTCTTTCACAGCAGATTTGACCTGTGCCGACTCCGGTTTCCTACCCTCCTTACAAGCCGCTACAAACACAGCCTCCGGTGAATTAATGCCCTTCCAAGTTCTTATCGCCTCCTTGAGATAGGCGATCACCCCAGGAACATTCTCCCAGTACCGCTTAACTGTACGCTGAATCTCCCCATTTAATCGAAACTGTGGTGTACAGGGTATTTCTCGTAGCTGTTGCAAAACTTCTTGTACCTCCTGATGACAGGGCTATCTTATTGCTATGCAGTTTTGAGAGTTTTGTATAGTTTGTGGCTAAATTTTTGATGTGATAGCGATTTTTCCTGTATGGCTTGGGCTATTGCTCCCCAATCGCTCAAAATAAGCTAGAGCGGCAAAACTTACTAGAGTAGATTTTTAATGATTGAAATAGGCGTAAATAGGTAAACCAAAATTTTAAATAATAACGAACTTACTAGGTTTAAGTTTTTGCTCTAGCTAGTTTTGCCACGCTAGAATATATCTGCCTTCTATCTATCGACCTATCACTTTTAGAATATCTATTGAAGAACTTCTGCTCTTTCAATAATAAACCATTCATGATACACAATCGCTATGAAAAACTCCTCATTCTTCAAGCGATCGCATACTGCCATAAAACCAGAGAAAAAGGGGTCATCTTCATAGGTAGTATCCGAGAGAAACAAAGTAACAGAATTTTTTCCTTCGCTCCAAATTGCACGCAATACACGTATATTTGGATGATGTGATTTATCTATAGGTAATAATACTGGACACCCTTCAATTTCGATAAATTCTGACTCCTCATATTTCAAAACAGATTCCCAATCTTCTGGGCCTTCGTGCTTTTCAATAATCCTATCCCATCTAACCGACTTAATTTTTTCTAGAGTTTCTAATGATAAATCAGATAATTTCATACAAACTCCAAGTTTTTAGGGTTAATGTGTTCCATATTTTGATTTTATAAAATCTGCGCTTGTTCTAAATCTGTTGCTGCCATAATTAATTTTGTTCTAAAGACTACTGCTGAATTTCTGTCTCTTGAACCTTAGACTTTGCCAAAACTGCCTGAGCCTGATTATTCGCTTGCTCAAAAGCTTGTAATACCTGTGGTGTAACTTGATTAATTTGCACTCTCCCAGATTCCAGCCTGAAAACTACTTCACCATCTTTTTGGGCAATCACTAAATCTTTGCGATCTCCGTTGTAAGCCAAATCGTAAACTTTGCCCCGAACCATAGTAAAACCATCTTGGGCAGGCTGTCCCCAAACCATGCCAATCCTTTGCGCCATTTCGGTGAGCCGACTGATGTTGTGCAAGTCTTGATTATCCTTTTGCATTGCCGCGATCGCTTTTTCTGACAAGGGCGCTCCCGCTTTGAAATCATTGCCTATTTCCACAATACGTTTTTTGTATTCATCAGGCTTTCCTAAGTTATGAGCATTGTTGTACCAATTTCTCAATTCTTCAATTGTGACACTTGGACTGTGAGCTTCTTGGGTGGCGGATGCGGGTGGATTTGGCGAAGTCTGTTGTTCAACTTGAGGAAACGGCTGTGACGGCTGTAAAGACTCAGGGCGGTTCGGCAGCGATCGCACTACATCCTGATACTCTTGAAGTGATTCAATCACTGCGCCAAATTTCTTAGTCATCGCCGTACTAACTTCTTCAGGGATAGTTGAATTAACCAAGTTAAATACCGCCAGTCCCTTTTTCGTTTCTAGGGGAAAATCCTCTGGGGGCATCTGAGTGAGTGCAATATTCTTCTGGGTCAACCACTTGGTTACAGCCTCCACCTTGTGATTATCAACAGCCATCTGCGTCATGCCTTGCATTTTATCTTCAGGACTAGCGAACAATATGGTGGGACGCTCTTTGATTTTGGTCAATATCGGTGCAGTCTTCTCTAAAAGAAGTTGCTGTTCTTGGTTGAGTGTTTGTGTGTCAAAAGCCTGAGATTCTTTTGTCCAAACTTCGGGATACTTAATACTCTGTGGGTCTACTTTGAGTACAGTGGTCGAGAAATTACTTTGGAGGGTTGCTTGCACCTGTGTCAACTTTCCCGGTTGTAAAGCGCCTAGTTCTTTAAGAGCTGCCTTGTCTTTTTTGAAAAACAACACACCCAACGGCTGACCATTGAGAAACACTGCATCTTTGACCTGAGTTTGTGATACTTCTAACGTCAGCTTGCGATAGTTTTCATCATTAAATGTTTGCCCTTTGTAGTCATACTGTCCAATATTATTGATTCTTAGTAGATTTCCGTTTGGCGATTCAGCCAGCACAAATCCCAGATTTTCTTTGTCAGAAATTGTTTTTAACTTGAGGTTGAAGGGTTGACCATCTTTAACAAGATTAAATGGTTGCAGCTGTTTGATTGAATCAGCATCTAATTCCCCTAGAGTTTTACCGTCTAGTTTGATTTTCACCGTTTGACTAGGTACTGATTTTGTGCCAATCTCTAATTTCACCGACTCAGCATTGAAGGTTTGACCTGCATAAGCGAACTTGCCAATTTCTCTGATAGTGAAATTTACCTCCGGCTTTCCTGGAACTGCAATCGTGGCATTGGCTGTGTATGTTTCACCAGGGATAATATTAGCCAGAGCTTGAGTACCAATTGGTAGCTGTCCGGTTCTTGGTTCGAGCGATGCGTATTCCTTGTACTCGCCATTAGTATCCTGTACGAATACTAATCTTGAAGCGTGGCGCTCATGTCCTCTTGGATGGTGAGATGCCCTGATTTCAATCGGGTATTTCTCGTCGGGATGCCAAACTTTATCTTTGAAATTGTTCGCCTCGCTGCCCAATGTCCCTAATGTCATTTCATCAAATTGCAATTGTCTCAGTCGGGAAACAATTTCTTCTCCAAATGCAGCAAACACAAAGTTGGGTATTTTCTTTTGGATTGCAGTTTGAGACTGTTTATTTTCCTCCTCTCCATCATTTTTACGTTCCAGTTCATCCTGTCTTGCCGCACCAACACTCCATGCGGCGGCGGCGGCTCCTAATCTCTGCTCTGATGGTATACTTTCTCGGAACTTCTGGGCGTACTGGTTTGCCTTATCAAACATCAGCTTTGTCTGACTACGGCTTAGTTCTGGCTTCAATTCCACAAGTAGAGCATTATTGGTAGCCATTCCTGGCTTGAGGTTGTAATCAGCCACTGACTGCTGACTCACTGTCCCCAGCTTGCGATATGCAGGTTTACCATCATCTGTCAGTTCATTATCAATTTG
>NZ_JACJQL010000037.1 GCF_014696625.1 Nostoc parmelioides FACHB-3921 | reverse complement strand
TGTGCTGTCGAGGGTTTGCTGATTTCTCTGATTGTTCGATACCTAGTGAGTAGATGATACTTTTTATCAATCCACTCTTTTGCCATTTTGTCAATGCGTAAGTCCTATAGTTTTCTCACTAAAACGACGTAAATAAATAAAGATTTTTGGTTGGAACTTTAGTCCCAGAAAAGACTTTAGCTTCTTACTAAAAAATCAGCTGCTATTGCTTTACATTACTCAATATATTGTTTTACATTACTTAATAAATGTTGATTTAATCTCAAAGGCTTACTGATATCTATAGTTGATTAACTTTCAAACCAAAGAAATACAAGGATTCCCAAAGATAGGGGGAATAATTAACATTAAGAATTATTAATTAATGCGTTGTTTGTCTAGTAAATTTGCGTGAATTCATGTAAATTTTATGAGACAGGCGCAAGTCTAAAAAACGTCTGATTAATCTGCACAAATCCAAAGCAATCATAAAAAAATGACCACAACCTTACAACAGCGTAGTAGCGCTAACGTATGGGAACGGTTCTGCACATGGATCACCAGCACCGAAAACCGCATTTATGTTGGTTGGTTCGGCGTGTTGATGATTCCTACCCTGCTAGCCGCTACCGTCTGCTTCATCATCGCTTTCGTTGCTGCACCTCCAGTAGATATCGATGGTATCCGTGAACCAGTAGCAGGTTCATTGATCTACGGAAACAACATCATCTCTGGTGCAGTTGTTCCTTCCTCCAACGCTATTGGTTTGCACTTCTACCCCATCTGGGAAGCAGCTTCCTTAGATGAGTGGTTATACAACGGTGGCCCTTACCAATTGGTAGTTTTCCACTTCTTGATCGGATGCGCTTGCTACCTCGGTCGTCAGTGGGAATTGTCTTACCGCTTAGGTATGCGTCCTTGGATCTGCGTAGCTTACTCTGCACCTTTGGCATCTGCTACAGCAGTATTCTTGATCTACCCCATTGGTCAAGGTTCTTTCTCCGACGGTATGCCCTTGGGTATCTCCGGCACCTTCAACTTCATGATTGTGTTCCAAGCAGAACACAACATCTTGATGCACCCCTTCCATATGTTGGGTGTAGCTGGTGTATTCGGTGGTTCCTTGTTCTCTGCAATGCACGGTTCTTTGGTAACCTCCTCCTTGGTTCGTGAAACAACCGAAATCGAATCTCAGAACTACGGTTACAAATTCGGTCAAGAAGAAGAAACCTACAACATCGTTGCAGCACACGGCTACTTCGGTCGTTTGATCTTCCAATACGCGTCCTTCAACAACAGCCGTCAATTGCACTTCTTCCTAGCTGCATGGCCTGTAATCGGTATTTGGTTTACCGCGTTGGGCGTAAGCACAATGGCGTTCAACTTGAACGGTTTCAACTTCAACCAATCCATCATCGACTCACAAGGTCGTGTCATCAATACCTGGGCTGACATCATCAACCGCGCTAACTTGGGTATGGAAGTAATGCACGAGCGTAACGCTCACAACTTCCCCCTAGACTTGGCTGCTGGTGAAGTTGCTCCTGTTGCTTTAACCGCTCCTGCTATCAACGGTTAATCTTCAGTTTTAGTTAATTAAAAAAGCGCTCTTCCATGCAAATTGGAAGGGCGCTTTTTGCGTGGCTAATTGTTCGATAGTTTACATATAGCTGGGGACTAGGAACTGGGGACTGGTGACTGGGTGAAAAGTCTTGTTGTGTCTAGGTTGTATTATCTATTGATGTCCTAACACTACTGGCAAATATTTTCAATAATCAAATCGAAGTTCTTTAGATATAAAAAATCCCATCCTACCATTGCGGCCTTTTGCCACAGCCAACAAGCAGGAAGGGAGCAATAGAAATACAACAGGAACTTAATTATTTATTTCTGTGATGAGGACGCTGGATTACCACCTTGTCGGGGAAAAGGTGCATCAACAAAACCTAACTCAAACAACTGTTGATAAGCTTTCTTCCCTAAATCTCGCGTTGGGTTTTGACTTCTAATAATTTGCACCAATAAGGGTACAGCCAATTCTGCCTGGTTTTGAGCGCGATGTACCAATGCTAACTGATAGGTTGCTTCATCTCGCTTTTGAGCTGTTAATAAAGCTCTTTGACGTTGAGAATCAGAAACTCTATTGTCAATTCCCGAAAAACTAGAGTTTAAATCTTGATAAAAATTTGATAACTGATTGTATACCTGTCGAGCTTCTTGGAGTTTTTTGGCAGCTAAAGTATAGTTTTGAGCAGCAACCGCTTGTTCTGCTTCTTTCATTAAACGTTCTCCACCTTCGATGCTCAATAAGCTGTTATTTTGAGCTGTAGGACGCAAGTTATTTGGACTATTGGGGTCAATAGGCTGTGGGTTTTGAGCATTCACAGGTGCAAGCAGACCAAGGACTGCTATTACCGAGAGGGAAGTCAAACGAATTACAGAAGCAGGTTCCGCGAAGTTCATGGGATCAATTTGTGCAACAACTATTAAGAAACAGATCAATATAGAGAAACTTCGGGTATCTTAACTCTGTTTGCGTTTTTAACAAAGCGAAGCTAAGTACTGAGTCTCTTTGATTTAGACAGAAAATCGGTTTAATTGAGTTCCCCTAGCCCGTGCATTAACCATAATCGCTACTATGAACGATACCTACGGTAGTCAACGCAATAACCCTTCTGATTTTTCAACCACAGGTGCAAGCAACTTGGGATTAGTTCTGCAAAGGGGTGGTGAAGAATTGATACTAGAAAAGGCCTTAGACCGCTTCACCATCCGTTTTGTCACCGATTTTCCTATGCAACAATTATCTCAGGTTAGTTGGGGTATTTGGCATAGCAGTATTACCCAAGCTCAATTAGAACTATACCAGGTTGCGCCCAACCAAATAGAAGAGGCGATCGCTCAAGCCCGCGCTGACCAAAATGTCACTTTTGCTAGTCATGCTTACACCGTTAAGGATAATCCTGGGACATTTGTTTATCTCAGTGACCAAATTACAATTCAATTTGCGCCTAAGTTAGATGCTGTCAAAATTACCCTCATAGCCTCTCAATTCAACCTAGTTCAAGACAAGCCAATTCCCGGTTTACCAAATGCGTTTGTATTTTTGGTTAGCAAACAAGCTACAGAAAATCCCGTCAAAATTGCTAATCAATTACAAAGCATCCCCGAAGTTTTGGCGGCTGAACCGAATGTGTTAATACAAACGGAAACCCACTATAAACCCAGTGACAACCTTTATCCCCAGCAATGGTATCTCAATCACAACGGTGGTCATGAATTGGTTGCCAGTTCCCACATCGCTGTAGAACAGGCTTGGGACATGACACGCGGTGTCCGTTCTGTTGTGGTGGCTGTGGTGGATGACTCCTTTGATTTAAATCACCCAGATTTTCAAGGTAGCGGTAAGATTGTAGCCCCTAGAGATTTAAGAGAAAATGACTTTTTACCCTTACCAGGGGGAAAAGAAAAGAGTCATGGTACTGCTTGTGCTGGCATAGCCTTAGCGGAAGAAACAGGTACAGGAATTGTCGGGGTTGCTCCTGGTTGTGCATTAATGCCTATCCGTACCACAGGCTTTTTAGATGACGAATCCATTGAGCAGATATTCAACTGGGCTATAGAAAAAGGAGCCAGTGTTATTTCTTGCAGTTGGGGAGCTTCGGCGGTGTATTTCCCCTTATCATTGCGTCAAAAAGCTGCTATTACCAGGGCTGCTACTCGTGGACGTAATGGTAAAGGTTGCGTAGTCCTATTCGCGGCTGGTAACGCCAACCGTCCAGTTAGTGGCGCTATTTATGAACAAGATTGGCCAGATAATGTTCTACAAGGTGTGACAGATTGGTTAAATGGTTTTGGCGTACATCCTGATGTGATGACGATCGCTGCATCTACCAGTATGAGCAGAAAAGCTGCCTACAGTAATTGGGGACTGAATATTTCTCTATGTGCGCCTAGTAACAATGCCTCACCGGGAATGTCTTTTCCAGAAAAAGGTTTTTTGTATACACAACCAAGCATTAAAACTAACTTGAGTGGGTTAGGAATGCTCACGACCGATATAGTAGGAGCCGCAGGTTATGACCCTGGTAACTTCACTAGTAACTTTGGTGGTACTTCCAGCGCCACACCTGTAGTTGCGGGGGTAGCAGCCCTAGTTTTATCAGTTAATCCCGATTTGACAGCCCAACAAGTCAAACGAATTTTAGAAACAACGGCAGATAAAATCGTAGACCCTGACCCCGACCCCCAACTGGGGTTAAGTGAAGGTAAATATGATGAAAATGGTTATTCTCAGTGGTTCGGTTATGGCAAGGTTAATGCTGCTAGGGCCGTGCAAGTTGCATTTCAACAACGAACCACGCCATCAGATGCTAGTAAACAAGTCAAATTGAGCAATTCTAATCGATTAGAGATTCCCGATAATAATATACAAGGGATTAAAAGCGCGATCGCTGTTTCTGATGCCAGCAGCGTTAAAGATATTCAAGTCGCCGTTAATTTAACTCATGATTTTTTAGGGGATATAGAAATTTATTTAATCGCCCCCAATAATCAGCAAGTGCTATTGCAAAATCGTACCTTAGGAAATCGCACTGATTTACAAATAACTTATGGAGTGCGATCGCATCCTATCCTGAAACAGTTACTCTCACAATCAGCCACAGGCAATTGGCAGTTATGGATAATTGACTACTCACCCCAAGATGTGGGCAGACTCAACAGTTGGGAATTAACATTAGGGATTTAGTTAATAGTCAACAGTCAATAGTTCTCTTCTGCCGCCTGTTGCTCCCCCTCGGACATTCGGCCGCTCATTCGAGTCGCTGACGCTCACTATGGGAGAATTGCTAACTTCTGCAACATCATGATGACTGAAGGCTAGTTCTGAATCACTTAAGTTTTGTAAATCCCTAGTTAAATCTTCTGTCAGGCGTTTAGCGTTTTGCTTCACCTTACCATTGGTGTAATCTTGGACATTAATTGCCGAACCAATGTGAATGTTCACATCTGTACCCCAACAAGGATAAGGCTGACTGTAATTAATGCTAATGGGCAATATTTTCACCCCCAAACCTGGGTGACTAGATTCCGCGCTTAAAGCTAGACGGGAAATTCCTGACTTGAGCGGATGCAATTTACCATCCCGAAAAATATTGCCCTCTGGATAAATGACTAACATTTGTCCTTGTTGGAGTAATTCCACCGCGTGGCGCAGAGTAGAAACAGCAGGATGTTGAGTATCTATAGGAAAGCCACCCATGCGCCGCACAAACCAGCCTTGCAACCCTCGACATTCAGTCTTAGTCACCATGAATTTTAAATCTCGACCGGTAACGTAACGCCCAGTTGCGTAAGGTAAGAGCAAGGAATCCCACCTAGCTCGATGAGTTGGAGCCAAAATCACAGGGCCTATCTTGGGAATATTTTCTTGTCCAGTAATGGAAATGCGCCCAAAAAATGACGGTAGTAAGAGATAATTACCAACAAAATACAATACAGGACTCAACCAAGGAGAAACCTTGGAAGTAGTCACAGCTACCTGAGGAGGGACGAGCGTATTTGTTGGTTGTGCTTGGCGAGTATCAGACACAGAGAAAAATTCGATCATGTTGGTAGCTGCGAATTGTCCGGTAAAAGTGGGGTGTGATATTAACGTAGTTCCACCGTAGATTTTCTTCCGTGACTTGTGTCATAGCAGCTGGACAGTTTTACGTCTGTCCGTTACTTGCTTTGCAACCGCCGATTTATAAACCAGCTTTGCAAATGCTGACGACAGGCTGATTCTAGAATACCTCCGATAACTTGTAAGCGGTGATTAGAAGCCGCACTGTCAGGGATATTTAAAACAGTCCGAATCGCGCCAGTTTTGGTATCGTCCACCCCATAGACAAGCTTTCCTAACCGCGCCTGGACAATAGCGCCAGCACACATTGGACAAGGTTCTAGGGTGACGTACAAAGTACATTCATGTAGTCGCCAAGTTTGTAAAATCTTAGTAGCCGCCCTCAATGCCACAATTTCCGCGTGTGCGGTTGGGTCTTGGTCTCGCTCCTTACGATTTTCTCCTTCCGCTATCAAATTACCGCTAGCATCAGTAATTACCGCGCCAACGGGAATTTCACCCGCATCTCCTGCCACCTTTGCTAGTTCTAGGGCATGACTCATCCATTGGCGGTATATGAGATATTCGGGGTAGTCAACTCCTGTGGGCAATGCAAAATTCACAATTAAGTAATTGTATTTTCAGTACTGAATTTATGCTGGCTGTACTAGTAAGGGATCAAGTTCACCTTTTGTATCTAACTCATAAAGATCGTCACAACCGCCGATGTGTTGGTTATTGATGAAAATTTGCGGTACTGTGCGACGGCCGTTGGCACGTTCTGCCATATTAGCTCTGGCCGCTTCGTCGCCATCAATTTTGTATTCTGTAAATTGTACGCCTTTCCACCACAGTAACAATTTGGCACGAATGCAGTAGGGGCAGGTTTGCCAAGTATATATCTCTACGTTGGCTTTAATTTTTGCTGGAGAACGTCCGAAAAGTTGATTAAATAAGTTCAACATAAATTTTATTTTATAGATTTGTGTCCAAAATATTTTGGATTTTGAATTGTTACTTTGTTGTAGTCGGCTTACCTGTAATTGTAAATGCTGCCCAATAATAAGGATGAGAATATAGATTTTTATCAGCAGGCATTTTGCTAATTCTATACAAATGTGTTGCTAAATAAGCTCTGAGCTTTAACTCTTGTGGGTCTAGGTTGTTGAGTAAGTCTTCATACCACTGGGTTAATTCCGATGCAGTTAATTCTCTAAGCCAACTTGTAGCTTCTGCTAAAGCTGTACTTGCTGATTGTACTAACTGTAATCGGCGGTAAAACTCAATGATGACTAAAGCGCTGGCTGATGATTCTACAGTCCAGAGAGTGCTGACGACTTGGGAAACACCTTTGTAGAAAAACGCACTCACTAAATCTACATATTCACTGGTAGTTACTTGGTGAGTGTTGATTGCAGTTTCGCAAGTGGAGAGAGTTACTAAGTTATAAGTTGATAAATTTGTTTCGCAGATTTCTGTCAAGGTAAATTTATCTTCACCTGCTAGGGCTAATTCTGATCTTTGAGGATCTGTTAAACTATTAATTGCCTGACCTGCGAAATGCAACACACTATAATTGCTAAAGAAGGCATCTTCAAAATTATTTTTAGTAGCGTCTACACCTTGGAGCCGTTGACGATTGTTAAACATCTGGCTAACAACTTCGGCTTCTAAGTTAGCAAATCTCAAGGTCTGATAAGCTGTACTATCAGGATATTCAACACTCAATAATGTTTGATTGACAAACTGGCCAATATTGGCATTTTTGGCTGATAGAGCTATTTGAATATTTGGCAGATAGGCGATATCTGCATTTGATATTGCTTCCGAGGAGTTAGACATTTGAAACAAGCAATGAAGAGGAACTCTAAATAAATCACGGTGGGGAACTAAAATTAGTTGAGTAATATCTTCAAGTTCTTGTTGAATGGTGTCAATTTCTAGAATTTCTTTTAGCTGCAATAGCTTGTATTCCATTTCCAACCGCCAAGGATGATTACTTTTGCTTTGTTGGTCTTGGGCTTGTTGATGATAATCTTGATAGTTTTGCTGCCAATCTTCTAACCAATTTTCAAAGGCAATTAGTCGCCTCATAGCTTCGGGTAGAGGTAAATCTTGCAGAGGTGTGGCGTTAATTGCCCCTAAATCTTGGACTGGTGTGAAAACAAGAATTGGTGACGGGGCTTGGTCTTTGACAATAAAGGTGTGTAAGGCGACTGGGCTAATATGCCAGTAAATAATTGCGGTATGGGGATTAAGTAATTGTTGAACTGCACGATAATTTAGTGGTTGAATATCTGCGTTCCAGCCGCATAACAACCAAGTTAAACAAGCATTTTTTCCCTGTTCTGCTATTTCCCAAGCTTCTACCAAATCACCATATTCTACAGCTACATCAACGGCTAATTGTCCGAATCCCGCAAATTTGAGTGCCAGTTGTTTTTTAATTTCTGCGGTGCGAGTCGGTTCACTCAGTAATTGTTGTAATAACCTTGAGCCGCGTTGCTGAAATTCTTGGGCTTGTGTTGTTTGTCCCAGTCCTAACAATGCTTTCACAAGAGATTGGAGAACTTCTAAATGTAACTGAGGAAAACCTGCACTTGTGAGGGTTAATAGGGCTTGATTGTACTCGGTTACAGCTTTGCGCCAATAATTACGGGATGTAGAATATTTTTTACCTTGCTCATAATAAGTATTAGCGATCGCCAAATGTAATCTTCCCCAACCTTCTGGGTGGGTGTCTGGGCGAATATGTTTTAAACCTTCCTGATAACTAGCTAATTTACCTTCATAACCAGCTTGCTTTAAGGCAGAATTAATCGCAGCTATGGTAGTTAATAAATTTAGTGATGTTTCCGTCTCATTTAAATTACCAATAGCTGTCCCACGACCAATCCAAGCTTCCCAATAGTCCAGCTTGATTTGTAAAGCATTGTCATAACAAACGATCGCTTCTAAAAATCGTTCTAAATAAAATAGTGCTACAGCTTGGTTATACCAGGCGAGGTGAAAATCTGGCTTAATTTCTATCGCTTGCTTATAAGATGCGATCGCTTCTTCACGACGGCCTAAATTTTCTAAAGCTACACCCCGGTTATACCAAGCTAAGTAAAAATCTGCCTGAATTGATAAAGCTTGATCCCAAGAGGCGATCGCTGCCGACCATTGTTTTAAATTAAATAGAACTACACCCCGGTCAATCCACACCTCATGGAAGTCTGGTTGAATCTCTAAGGCTTTGTCGTAGGAATCGATTGCCGCTTCGTATTGTTCATCTACACCTAAAGCAATACCTCGGTAATACCAATTTTCTTGGTCTTCTGGTGATAAAAGCAGGGCTTCGTCGTAACTAGCAATAGCTTCCCCAATTTGCCCCAACTTCAATTCTGCCCAACCCTTACTAGACCAAGCCCCCGGCATATCAGGCTGAATACTAATCGCTTGTTTGAGTGAGGCCACTGCTTCTTCATACAGTCCTAACTGACCCAAAGTCCCGCCCCGATTATACCAAGCCTTGTAGTAATCCGGTTTAATTTCAATAGCTTGGTCATAGGAGGCGATCGCTTCCACAAACCGTTCTAAATGGAATAATGTTAAACCGCGATTAAACCAGTATTCATAGGAATTGGGGTTTAATTGGATGGCTTGCTCATAGGTAGCGATCGCCCCTAACAAATCACCAGTCTTAGCTAACTGCAACCCTTGATAAAATAATTCTTGTGCCTTGACAAAAGCATTGGAGTATTCATTGATAATAGCTGACGGTTGGTTGGCCTGTCCTATCAAATTAGCCGCCAATTGCTGGACTAAATTAGTACTTTGATCCAACCGCACCATTAACTCATCCAAAGTGTAAGCAACATTGGGGTCTAAATTGACTAAAGACTGATCCCAATCACTTTGGGTGGATACTATGGCTGCTGAGTTTTGTTCTCGATAATCTAATACCAATTCACTTAAGTTACTGATGACATCTTCTTGTGCCGGCATTAGTAAAGCTGGTGCTGTAAATTCAGCTTGCTGATATTCCCAACTTAGTTCTTGTAAGTTCTCTACTGTGGTGACATCAACTACATCAGTTGGAGCTATTGGCTCTTGCCAGCCAAGTTCTGGTGGATTTTCGATGATGTTGTCATCCATTAATTTAGTGGGAGATATGTGATATTCCCAACTCAGTTCCTGCAAATTTTCGATTGTATCCTCATTAACTGAGCCAGTGGGGACTGCGTTATATTCCCAACTCAGTTCTTGCAAGCTTGTGATTGTATCTTCATCAAGTGTCTGGTGAGTAGCTGTTTCTGGTTCAGTGGACTCCCATAATAAATCTCCGAGATCGCGGATTAATTCCTGTCCCGGCGAATCTGGGAGATGATCGCTAGTTTGGTGAACTGTAGTTGATGATACTTCTGTCTCCTCATTCACTTCATTTATTTCTATAAATTCCCTATCTAGTAAACGGATGCCAATATCATAAGAAAGCTCTCCTACCTTGCCAATCCCCAGTTCACCCAAAGTCACCATTTGTCTACCTAAATGATGATTTGGTGCAGGTGACATCAGTAATTTTTCCCCAAACACCAGCAGCCAATCTATCCAGCGCTCAACACTAATGCGGTCTTCCATCCGGTGCAAATACTTCATTGCCCACTGCTGCCCCCGCCCTTGATTCACACCTTGCAGCAACTGATTAAACAACAGTTCTAAATCCGCATTAGTTAGCTCAGGTGGTTCTTCTGCCACCTGTTCCTTGACACCCTTGAAATAATCAGTTTGTGGATCATCAACAGGGTGCTTGTCAAAAGTTTTAAGCCACTGAAATAGCCGAGTGAGCATTTGCCATACTCTTAAATTTTATTTACCCTAGATTGTAGCGATCGCTGTGTTGAACAACTCATGATAATTCATGATTTACGTGAAATCCACTAAAATTAATAGAGTTTTTCATATTTATGTGTAGTAAACTTGCTGTAAGAACCTATGCCAACGCCTAGCCTCTTTCTACAAAAGGCTTATAGCCTCACATCTGCATCCCCGAAGCGTTGCTGATATTAAAACATCTTGTTACTACTGACAAATAACTTAACTAGATCAATAAAAGTACAGCTATTAAAATAGCACTGAGAACGAAAGCTAATATCAGGGCATATTCCAATCTACGACTGAAAAATCCCACAGCAGCGATAACAATAATTGCTAAACCGAAAATAGCAAAGTACTGTTCTTTTTGTAGACCCCTGGCAATCAGAGGGTCTTTATCTGGTGGCGGCGTTTCCTGAATCGTTTGAGGTGCGAGTTCTGACGCTGGTACTTCCTGTAGCAATAAATTCATAAGATTATTCCTCAGACGATTTATAGCTTTTGACTGTTGATATACTGGAAAGCCTTTCTTTGTAAGGGTTTCATCTTAGCTTGATGTCCTGATCGATCTGGCTACGGCTATACGTCAATAAATATTTTTTAGCCCGCCACCAGTAATAGAGAAGGAAACAACAAACTATAAGTCAATGCGCGCTAAAAAAGCATAACTACTAATAAGGGCTGTTAACTGTTAACTGTTAACTGTTAACTGTCAACAGCCCTCACGATAGATTGTGCAACTTAAAAACAGAATAGCTTGGCTCGGTTATATACAGTAATTATTCTGTAGTCTGTTGACTGGCAGCATAATATTGATTCATTAGTGCTTCTACAATAACCTGGGGATCATCTGTTTCAATCGCTAGCTGTTCTGCAATCTGTTGGCGTAAGTTTTCATCCTCTTGCAGCATCTCAAATAACTGTTCAAGAGTAACCGTTTGATATTCTCCTTCTGGGTTTTCCTCGGTTGCAGAAATGCTTTCCTCTGGGTATAATACATCAGTACTATCACTATCTGGGCCATCATATTCCCAAATCGGTTCGCCTTGATTGCGGCTTAACACCTGCATCCCTATATCGTAGGCGACATCTCCCAGTTCCCCCACGCCCAATTCTCCTAGTTGGACTAATCGAGATGCTAATTCATTATTTGGTGAGGAGGATGCTAGTAATTTTTCGCCAAAACGCCTTAACCACTCTACCCATTGTGCAGTTGTCACACGATGCTCAATATTTTGCAGCCACTTTACAGCCCAAGCCTCTCCCCGCGCCTGATGCACTCCTTCGAGAAGTTCGGTGAACAGAAATTCTAAATCTGTGTCACTGAGGGGTGGAGCCGGTGCTTTTGTTACGTTAGGACTAGTTTTTACCGCAGTCTGTTTCCTACCCCCGCCAAACAAGCCTTGAAAAAAGCTTTTAAGCCATTGGACTAGCCGCCTGAGCATTTGCTGTACCATTTACTATTGTGTCCCCTAAGATTGTAGCCGCCTAAAGCGGGCGCAAAGCGCACTGTTGCCTTAGCCAAGTAAATATATGTAAGTGAATTTCACAGTCTCTTCTAGGGTATGTCACAGCTCACAATATGAGTGGCAAAGTTTAAAATGGTTTAACTTCATTCAAGATTCAAAATGGTCAGACTCTTTAGGGGCAAAAATTCTCATGATTGGGTGTAAGTAAATTTAAAGCACAACAACTTAGCAAATCAACCCTAGAAGGTATTGACTTTTTTCACCCATGTCTTACGTACCCCTGCACCACAAGTATCGTCCAAAGAATTTTGCTGAACTGGTGGGGCAAGAGGCGATCGCTACCACGCTCACAAATGCTATCCGTACGGCTAAAATAGCCCCGGCCTATTTATTTACTGGCCCCAGAGGTACAGGTAAAACTTCCAGCGCCCGGATTCTGGCTAAATCCCTCAACTGTCTCAACAGTGACAAGCCCACAGCCGAACCCTGTGGCGTTTGTGATGTTTGTCAGGGAATCACCAAAGGCTACTCCCTCGACGTAATCGAAATTGATGCCGCCAGTAACACTGGTGTAGATAACATCCGCGAATTAATTGAAAAAGCCCAATTCGCCCCCGTGCAGTGTCGGTATAAAGTTTATGTAATCGATGAATGTCATATGCTCAGTAGTGCGGCATTCAATGCGCTACTGAAAACATTAGAAGAACCACCTAAGCACGTAGTTTTTGTTTTAGCGACAACCGACCCCCAACGAGTGTTACCCACGATTATTTCTCGTTGTCAAAGATTTGATTTTCGGCGCATTCAACTAGAGGCGATGGTGAAGCACTTAAGTGCGATCGCCTCAAAAGAAAATATTAATATTTCCCTAGAAGCAGTTACCTTAGTAGCTCAGTTATCCCAAGGTGGATTACGAGATGCGGAAAGTTTACTCGACCAATTAGCCTTATTACCCAACGAAGTCACACCAGAGCAAGTATGGGATTTAGTCGGCTCAGTCAGCGAACAAGATTTGTTAGCTTTATTGGCAGCGATCGCCCAAGATAACCCAGAATTCGTATTAGACTCTACCAGACAAATCTTAGATCGTGGTCGAGAACCCTTAACCATCCTGCAAAACCTAGCCGCCTTCTACCGCGATTTACTCATAGCCAAAACCGCACCCAATCGTCATAATTTAGTTGCTTGTACTCAGCAGACGTGGAAAGCACTAGTTGAATCCGCCCAATCTTTGCCCATAAGTACCATCTTGCTAGGGCAGAAACATTTACAAGAAGCAGAACTACAAATTAAACACACCACTCAACCACGTTTATGGTTGGAGGTGACATTACTAGGATTATTACCCAGCGCTAATATTCAACCCGCAGCAATAGCCCTCGCATCAACCAACCATCGCCTATCACCAACACCACAGCAAGTTGCCCCAAAAGCACCCCCACAAAACCCATCTCCACAACCCCCTCCTCCACCCCCACCAGCCTCCACCCACCAAGAAACCCCGGACACATCCCCATCTATCCCATCCCCCACCCTGGAGGAAGTTCAAGTTACATCTTCCCCTGCTCCCCAGTCCCCAATCCCCAGTCTCTCAGAAGATAACTTTGCTCAAATTTGGCAGCAGGTACTCAATAATATTCAACAAATCCCCAGACGCGCCTTACTGGGTCAAATGTGTTACCTCATCGATTTTGCAGGTGCTGTGGCTCGTATTGGTGTCAAAGCTGCGTGGTATGACAAAGTTAAGTCAGACTTACCTATGATTACGGTGGCTTTCCAACAGACTTTTAATCGTGAAATTCAGGTAACTTTAGAAAGAGGCAACCCATCAAACGCTACTACAGTCAGGAAAGTAGCACCAGCCAACGGTAATGGTAACAGCAACGGTAACGGTCATAACGGTACTGCCACCGTACAACAGCCACCCTCCCCAACTTACAATAACCAAAAGCCAACTACACCTCCCCCACAACCTACCGCAATCGCCCCAACTCCAAAAACTACACCAATAGCCCCAAGTACGGGAGGAGCAAAAACACCACCCCCAAAAGAGAACCAAGCACCTCTACCTGAGTGGGAAACCGATGAAGTGGCGATCGCTGCCCAACGTCTGGCAAAATTCTTTGATGGGCAAATCATCCGATTTACCGATGATGGCGAAGGATTATCAGAAATGGCTACATCTGAATGGGTAGAGGAATCAGATTTAGACGATGAATAAGGCAGGGGGAATAGTTAATGTACAGACTTTGTATACAACGTCTCTAGGACTTACGTTCCGGTGCATTGGGATTGTTATGCTCGACCTTGATCTGCAACAATTACCCTCTGGGAGCATACATTATGACTAAAACACCTAGTAACACAATTCCACCACCCAACAAGTCAAATTTATCAGGTCTAATACGATCAACTAACCAGCCCCACAGGACAGATAACGCAACAAAAACACCGCCGTATGCTGCATAAGCACGCCCGAAATGAGTAGGTTGTAGAGTTGGAACCGCGCCATATAGACCAAGTATCACAACCCCAATCAAAGCTAACCAGATACTCTTTCCTTCCCGAAGTGTCAGCCAAACTAAATAACCACCCCCAATCTCACAAAGCCCTGCTAAGACGAAAAATAGCATTGACTGAATCACTGTTGTTTCTCTTAATAATCAGCCTTAATATTCTCCCCTGATTGATGTGCTTCTTCATCAAAACAGAGGTGCGATTCGTTCAGCCAGAACTGGGGAACTCCTTGGGAAATGAAAAAAAATGCAAAATCCAAACTAATTTTTGAATTTTGCATTTTGAATTTTGAATTTCTCGTAGGGACTATTCCCCACTTCCTGTATGGACGGTTTTTACCCACTTCAAGCGCTTGGGTCGGAATGACATCCGCGCCGTGGTGCTGCTCATGACTACTAACCAGTGCAGCATATATAAAGTGCCGCGCATTGTTTGTAGTAACAAGACAAAGGGGGTATGAACTTGAAACTTTTGTTCTTGTCGTATGCGCCGTAAACCAGCAAACATTCCGACGACGGACATAGTTACAGACAAGCCTGTTACCGGGCCTAGCATTGGCGGACGATGGCGGACAACAGCCATTAATAAATCGGGAATTGCTGCTGTCGGTAGGATATACATCGTCAGCATGAACATCAACATATCCCAAGTTTTCCGCGTACCCATGCGGTTTTTGAGAATCAAATCCCAATAGTCCAAATAGCGCTGATAGCCGCCTTCCGCCCAGCGATTGCGCTGATGCCAAAGAGCGATCGCCGTTGTTACGCCTTCTTCCTGTACGGCTGGATAGAATAAGCATTCAATATCCCATTTGTCAAGATGCAGGCGGAAAGTCAGATCCAAATCATCAGTGATTGTTTCTTCATTCCAACCGCCACAGCTGTCCAAGGCTTGGCGGCGCACAAATTGACCGTTCCCCCGCAGTTCACCGATTCCTCCCAGGGCTGTACGCTGTTGCTGGAACCAAATATCCAGCGACATTTCCGCCATTTGTCCCTTTGTCCAAAAATTTTCTTTGGCGTTGGCGATCGCTTTTCGCACCTGCACCGCCCCCACCTTTTCCCGTTGAAACAAAGGTACTACATGGAGTAGCATATCTGACGCTACTTGAGCATCAGCATCAAACACGGCGATGATTTCACCCTGAGTTAATGGTAAAACCTGATTTAATGCCCCTGATTTACCACCAGTAGCTTGGGCTGAACGTCTGAGGACTTTTAGTTTGTCGTACTCTTTTGCCAGTTCTGCTAAGATATGGGGCGTTTTATCGCTACTATTATCATCAATTATCCAAACTTCGTATTGCCCGTTGGGATATTCCAGATTACAAAGATTTTTCGCTAATTTAGCAATGACAGCTTCCTCATTTTTCGCCGCTACCAATATAGATACAAAAGGTAAACTACCTTGCATCTCTTTTTGATAGTGGCGGGGTCGAGCAAAAACTACTCCTAAAGCATGAATACCTAAAACGGTAGTCAACCCTAGTATAAAAATAGAACCCCAGGAAACCAAATGTAGAGCGATCGTGCCACTCCAGACGATTGTTAAAACTAGAGCAGCTTTCCCTCTACGTCCTTGAAACCGGGATGGTAGAGACAAATCCCGTGTTTCCACTACTGATTCCTCTGTTGTTGATAGGTCAGACAACAAGGAATTGAGTGGATCAAGCTCTTTGTAGGAATCGTTGTCGGGCCAGGAATTCGCTGGCATAAGTTACTTGATCCAAAAAAAGCTAATGCTGCCCTATTTTAACCGAGATTTTAATATTTCTTAGCAGTAACTTCTGTTATCACTATCATTCTTGGGTTGGTAGTTGGTCAGTATATCCTTATCCCCGGCTTGTGCCTTTTCCATAACCATAAGATAACGATAGACTGGGAAAATCACACACCTTATCTACCTAAGCCGTAATGGTTTCCACCTTTCCCAATCCCGCATCTGTTGACTTATCCCGTGTGCGGCTAGCAATCCGTTCATTGCAACCCCAGTTGGTTGAATGGCGACGACGACTGCATCAAAAACCAGAGCTAGCTTTTCAAGAAAAAATCACGGCTGCGTTTGTCTCAAGTAAGTTACAAGCATGGGGAATTGAGCATCAAACAAGTATTGCTCAAACTGGAATAGTGGCTACCATTAAAGGCGAAAAACCCAGTGCTAAAGTCTTGGCAATTCGGGCAGATATGGATGCTTTGCCAATCCAAGAACTCAACGAAGTACCTTATTGCTCACAGCATAATGGTGTGATGCACGCCTGTGGACATGACGGACATACAGCGATCGCCCTGGGAACAGCTTATTATTTACAACAGCATCGTCAAGATTTTGCTGGGACTGTAAAAGTCATCTTCCAGCCGGCAGAGGAGGGGCCAGGGGGAGCAAAACCCATGATTGAGGCTGGGGTGCTGAAAAACCCCGATGTTGATGCCATTATCGGGTTGCACCTATGGAATAACTTACCTTTGGGAACAGTAGGTGTCCGCAGTGGGGCATTGATGGCGGCGGTAGAATTATTCGACTGCAAGATTTTCGGCAAAGGTGGACATGGTGCAATACCCCATCAAACGGTAGATTCTGTAGTAGTTGCTGCCCAAATTGTCACTGCTTTACAAACCATTGTCTCGCGCAATGTCAACCCCATCGATTCCGCCGTGGTCACAGTAGGCGCACTCCATGCAGGGACAACCCATAACGTCATTGCTGATACAGCCACCATGAAAGGAACTGTCAGGTATTTTAACCCTGCTTTCCAAGGCTTTTTTCCACAAAGAATCGAGCAAGTTATTGCTGGTATCTGTCAAAGTCATGGCGCAAAATATGACTTTAAATATACTGGATTATATCCCCCAGTCATTAATGATCAGGCGATCGCCCAATTAGTGCGTTCTGTAGCAGAAGAAGTGATCGAAACTCCTATTGGTATCGTGCCAGAATGTCAAACTATGGGCGGCGAAGATATGTCTTTTTTCCTACAAGAAGTTCCTGGTTGTTATTTCTTCCTTGGTTCTGCTAACCCAGACAAAGATTTAGCCTATCCCCATCATCACCCCCGCTTCGATTTTGACGAAACCGCCTTAGCAATGGGTGTAGAGATATTTGTCCGGTGTGTGGAGAAATTTTTTAATGAATAAAAATAAGCAACAAGCCGGAGTTTCAACTCGCTTGCTGCTCATCATCAAAAATTATTCTTTTATAGCGGTAGCCAGATAGATTAGGACATCAAGCTAAAAGCTAAGATAAAACCCTCACAACACAAGGTTTTCAAACCTGTCAACCGTCAACCGTCAACCGTCAACAGCTATAACTCTGTCAAACTTATTTGTTTTTGCGCCGGGAACGTACCTTGAACATACCAAATGCGCCCAAAGCCATAATCGCAGTTTTGGCTGAAGGTTCTGGTACTCGTCTTGTTGTGAAATTATCCTTACCAAAATCCACAACAATCATTACATCGTTATAATCTTTGTCCCCACCATTAAATAAATCTTCAAAACCCATCATTAAATAATCATCGACTTTCCAAGCCATTATGTGTTGTAAGCCATCTGGGTTGAGCGATGAATTTGCACCATAAATATGCCCATCGGGGTTATTATACCCATCTCCCTTGAGCAAAAAGTTGAGTTGTGTACCACCTCTGATTGTACCCAAGTCTACAAAGTCACCAAT
The DNA here is from genome assembly GCF_014696625.1 of Nostoc parmelioides FACHB-3921. Taxonomy (GTDB): domain Bacteria; phylum Cyanobacteriota; class Cyanobacteriia; order Cyanobacteriales; family Nostocaceae; genus Trichormus; species Trichormus parmelioides. The sequence continues at coordinate 47,637 of NZ_JACJQL010000037.1, read as the reverse complement.
ATCTAGAACACCATCGGAATTACCTGAGGCACATCTATTTCGCGTACTTAGACAAGAAACGTCTTCAAAAATCATTCCACTGCTGTACTGATTACCCTTAACAGCTTCATAAGCCAATTGGTTTCTGTAGCCAGCACCTTCGTTGATAAACCAAACTCGCACATTGTGAGTATTTTTTAAATACAACTCTGAAAAGTCTAGTTTTTGGGCTTGAATTTGTTCTGCGGGAATTTCTACGCCTTCTCGTTGTACTAATGCTTGAAACTGGGGAAGCAAAGACTGAAAATTTTGGTCTTGTGATCTATCTTGAAGGGTGTTTCTTTTTAATGTACTCCAATCATTAGCTTTTTTAGCCGCTTCCTGTGCTTGTTGGGAAATCGTAGCAGCATTATCAGCTTCTGACTTAGCCTGATCTCTCAAGGCTTGAGCATCTCTAACCATGTTGTTAGCGTTCTCGATGGTTAATCCAGTTTCTTCTCTGACTTGATTTCTAGTTTGTTCAGCCGTGTTGCGTCTCTCACTCGCGTTGTTGAAATTGGTAGTTGCTGTATTAAAAGTATTATTTGCTGTATTGAAGTTATTAGTAGCTGTATTCAACTCATTTCCAGTTCTACTAAAGTTGCTGTTAGCTGCGTTGAAGTCATTTGTAGCTGTACTGAATCTAGTATTAGCTTGAGTAAGTTCAGTGTTGGCTGTACTCAAGTTGTTGGTTGCGGTGTTAAATGCAGTATTGGCTATATTAAAGCTAGTAGTTGCGTTGTTAAATGCAGTATTAGCTATATTAAAGCTAGTAGTTGCGTTGTTAAATGCAGTATTAGCTGTATTAAAGCTAGCAGTTGCGTTGTTGAATGCAGTATTAGCTGTATTAAAGCTAGTAGTTGCATTGTTAAATGCAGTATTAGCTGTATTAAAGCTAGCAGTTGCGTTGTTGAATGCAGTATTGGCTGCACTTAATCTATTATTAGCTTCATTTAGAGCGTTAATAGCATTTTGAATGGCTGTTTGTGAATTTCCTCTTCGAGCTTGAGTTAGATTTCTAGTAGCAGTATCAACATCTGTTTGAGCATTATTGCGATTAGTAGTTGCGGTATTTAATGCGGTTTGAGCATTATTGCGATTAGTAGTTGCGGTATTTAATGTGATTTGAGCATTATTGCGATTAGTAGTTGCGGTATTTAGTGCGTTTTGAGCATTATTGCGATTATTAGTTGCGGTATTTAGTGCGTTTTGAGCATTATTACGATTATTAGTTGCGGTATTTAGTGCGTTTTGAGCATTATTACGATTATTGGTTGCGGTGTTTAATGCTGTTTGAGCATTATTGCGATTATTGGTTGCGGTATTTAATGCTGTTTGAGCATTATTGCGATTATTGGTTGCGGTATTTAATGCTGTTTGAGCATTATTGCGATTATTGGTTGCGGTATTTAATGCTGTTTGAGCATTATTGCGATTATTGGTTGCGGTATTTAGTGCATTTTGAGCTGTTTGGAAAATTGCGTCTACCTGGTTAAAATCTTGTTCGGCTCTATTAAGGCGACTATTCGCGTCGCTTTTTGCTCTGTTTGTGGATCGTATAATACCACTGAAATCATCCTCTGCTTTTTTGAGTGCATCAGCAGTCTCTTTAGCTTTTATTATAGCTTCAGAAGCCTCTTTAATAGCTATTTGAGTGGGTTTTGCTGCGGCAGAAGTTGTGGTTTGAGTGGTAGCGGTTGCTGGTTGTATCGAGGCAAATGTACCAGTTAACGCAGCAGTGGTAATTAATCCTAGAACAGCCTTTTGAGTTACAAGATTCATGATTTATCAGCCTAAGGTACAGATATTTTTGTTAGGTGAACAAAATAATTAATCTCTGAGGTTAGAAGTATTATTAGGTTCAAAAATGTTTAACTCAATCAAGTTGTAACTTAAGCCCTGTCTGGTTAGCTAGGTTTTGCAGATAGTTTTGTTGACTCTTTAATAATCTAGTCTTTGATTGGCAAAATATCTTTGATTTAGCAGATAGTGGTAATTTTTAGACGCAATAAAAACCAAAAATCTCGTAATAACACACAGTATTATGTGAGATTCATAGAACTATTTATATATTGGTAAGTGTTTCTAAGAGCAAATTAGGCTGGGTAAGAATTAAGCTGTTTAATTGCTGGACGTAGTTCTACTATGAGATTCATACTTAATTGTTGAAATGTACGTAGGGGTTCACTGCGTTTTTACGCTTTTCACAGCAGTTACGCAAGTGGAACTGGGTATTGCCCACCCTACAGATATTTAGATTTTTTCTGATGGTTAAATCTGATTACTATATCAATCCCTAGAGAAGAATATTTATGAGGGATGAATAAATGATATGTTTACTGACGCAGAGTAGGCTATATCTCAGTTTATTCTTTACTAATTCTTGGTATTTATGCCTTGAATGATGATTTTCTATAAAAATTAATATTACTTGTGAGATTTTATTAAAGAATTTTTGGTGGTACGCTATACATATACAGTATCTTCGTATTATATCTAGTTCAATCAATAGTCACTATAGAGAAAATTACTGAATAAATATAATTAAATTGACCCGCAATTTATTATATTTATTCAGCAACTGATTGTAGTTGATTGAATTAGGTGCTAGAAAAAGTCTACTCTTTGTTAAACGGCCTGAATCCACTCTTTCACATCATATTCAGTCCAAATATTATGTTGCCAGTAGGGGTCATTTTCAATTAACTGGCGTACTGTGGCTTCATCTTCCGCCTCGTAAATACCAAAGACTTTTGTCACATCTTTGGTTGGGCCAATAGTAATCAGCACACCAGCTTCTTTTTGTTTTGCGAGTCCGTCCAAGTGTGCTTGACGGTAAGGCGTGCGTTTTTCGAGAACGTCTTCGCAGTAGGTTCCCCAAACAATGTATTTTGGCATAGTGATTCAATTCAAAATTCACAATTAATCATAAGTGATGAGTTGACGCATCACTCATCACTTATGTTTAGTTAACTGCGGAGGTTTACACCGAATTTCTCTACCAAAGCTTCCCGGACTTTGTTGTGTACTGGTTCAACCTCGTTATCTGTGAGGGTACGATCGCTTGCCCGGTAGACTATTCTAAATGCTAAACTCCGTTGACCTTGGGGTACGTTCTCACCGCGATATTCATCAAACAGTTCTACCGACTCCAGTAAACCTTTACCGGCCTTGTTAATGGCTTTTTCGATTTCCGAGACGGAGATTTTTACAGGTGCAAAAAAGGCAATATCGCGATCGCTTGCGGGATATGTGGAGTAAGGTTTGAATGTAGGTACAAGAATTTCATCTTTATCTAAAGCATCCAACAACACATCCAAATCTAGTTGGAACACGTAGACTGATTCTGGTAAGTCTTTGTCACGCCGTAGTTGGGGGTGGAGTTGTCCAAAAATACCTAATCTATTACCACCAATCCATAATGAGGCGGTGCGTCCTGGGTGTAAACGTTCGTCACGACAATCAGGCTGATATTCTACCAGGATGCCGAGTTGCTGAAATACGCTTTCTAGAATGCCCTTGGCTTCAAACCAAGTCAGAGGTTGGTCTTTACTACCTTTTGACCATTTGCCCAGGCTTGTATCTCCTCCTATGATGCCAGCGATCGCATCTTTTTCTTGTAACCCATCTTCTTCTTGCCAGAAAATCCGCCCAATTTCAAAACCGTTCAGGGAACCATTCCCTTGTTCTAGGTTGTATTGGAAAGCGTCAATTAAGCCAGCGAGTAAATCAGTTCGCAAGGCTGAATATTCAACAAATAAGGGATTACTCAAGACTATTTGCCTATCTTCCCCTGGTTTCACTAAGGAGTAATGAATTAATTCTGTTAAACCTTCCGCCCGCAGCGCAGCGCGTAACTTGCGTACCAGTTCTTGATCTACAGGTAAATAACCAGCTTCTGCTTTGTCTGGTAAGGTATCACAGAAATTATCATAACCGTAGAGACGGGCAACTTCCTCAATTAAATCAATCTCCCGTTCTAAATCGCGGTAACGATAGGAGGGGACAGAAACATTCCAAATCCCTTCTCCGGCTGGGGTTAACTGACATCCCAATGCAGTCAAGGTACGTTCTACATCTTTGGCTTCCAGTTCTCCAGTTTCTCCCACGTTGATGGGGCCGAGTACTTCATTCACCCGGTCTAAACGTAGTGCGATCGAACGACTCCAAGTAGTAGGATCGGGACGAGTATCAGCAATTTCCTGATGGATAATCACACCACCAGCCAATTCATTAATCAAAGATAAAGCACGGCGATTAGCTATTTCTAACTCTGCCCGATTTACGCCCCGCTCGTATCTACCAGAAGCTTCGCTGCGTAACCCCACACTACGAGAAGAACGACGAATCGCCACAGAATCAAATAATGCTGCTTCTAAAATTAGGCTTTGTGTACCCTCGTGGACTTCGGTTTCTTCACCACCCATAACTCCCGCTAAAGCCACTGGTTGATCATTAGCTGTAATTAATAAATTTTGTGTTGTCAGATTGCGAGTTTGCCCATCCAGGGTTTTTAGTGTTTCCCCCTGATTGGCAAAGCGCACACCAATAGTTAAGTTATCAGCATTGGCAACAGCCTTTAATCGCTCTTGGTCAAAGGCGTGTAATGGTTGTCCCCATTCCAACAACACATAATTAGTAATATCTACTACATTACTAATCGGTCGTACCCCAGCCGAACGCAAACGCTGTTGTAACCATTCAGGGGATGAAGCAATTTTTACCTGTTCAATGACTGTGCCAATATAAGCGGGACAAGCTTGGGTATCGGCAATCTTTAAACCTAACTTCCCCACACTCTCAGATACAGATACTTCCCCAGGTTTCGGGATGCTCAATTTTGCATCAGTCAACGCAGCCACTTCTCGCGCTATACCCACCATACTTAAGGCATCTGCACGATTAGCCGTAGCGGTGACATCTAAAATCACATCATCCAAACCCAACAATGGACGCACGTCACTACCCAAGGGTAAGTTTTCTTGGGGGAAAATATAAATACCGTCTACCTCACTGGGTAAACCGAGTTCTTTCAAAGAACAAATCATCCCTTGGGAGGGAACACCACGCAATTTTGCGGGTTTAATTTTCAAATCAATGTTAGGTAAATAAGCGCCTACAGTTGCCACAGGCACATAAATATCGGCTCGGACATTAGGTGCGCCACAGACAATATTTAAAGTTTCCGATGCACCGACATCTACTTGGCAAACGCTCAACTTATCAGCGTTGGGGTGGGGTTGACGCTCAAGCACTCTCCCCACAACAACGCCATTTGCCCAAGTGCGGCGGTCTTCAATATCTTCGACTTCAAACCCAGCCATTGTGAGAATATGGGCTAATTCTTCTGGGCTAAGTTTTATCTCTACTAGTTCCCGCAGCCAGTTCAAAGAAATACGCATTGGAGTGTGCTTGTTTGAGGAATCGTCTTTTGCTCTAATTTTAGGTTGCCTAATTGTGAACGAGTCACATCTCTAGGCATACCTGAACAATCCTACTACGTCCCTTAACTTTGGAGAAACAGAGGGGAGTCAGAAGATATAAGGGACAGCTAGCAGATAGCAGGTATGGGTTTGCCAAAAATTACCTCAAGCCAACATCCTTGACAGGCGAACATCCAATTACCTTTTTCTGGAAATTTTACCCAATACAAAATCGGTGCAGTCAAACTACACCGATTGCATATCGTAACTCTATTTGCACCAGACATTTACCTCACGCCAATGCTGAAGCTTGGGGTTTAGCAAAAATCATTCTCCCGGCTGAGGTTTGCAACGCACTAGTAACTACTACCCGCAGTTCACCACCTACATAACCTCTACCTTCTTCCACAACAACCATTGTGCCATCGTCTAAGTAGCCAATTCCTTGAGTCGGTTCTTTACCTTCCTTGAGAATTTTTAGGTCAAGGTTGTCCCCAGGTAAATAGCTAGGACGGACTGCATTTACTAGGTCGTTCACATTTAACACCGGCACTTTCTGCACGCTGGCGACTTTGGATAAGTTGTAATCGTTGGTGAGTAGTGTGCCGTTGATTTCTTGTGCAAACTTAACTAATTTGGCATCAACTGTTGCAATATCTTCGTAATCTGATGGATTAATCAGAATGCGGTCTGGGTAGGCTTCCTTAATACGATTGAGAATTTCGAGTCCGCGTCTTCCTCTCACTCGCTTTTGGTCTTTGCTGGCATCCGCTACTTGTTGTAGTTCCAGCAAGACAAACTGTGGCACGATAATTTGCCCTTCCAGAAATCCGGTTTCTAGCAGTGCCTCAATCCGACCGTCGATAATACAACTAGTGTCTAAAACTTTAGTATTGGCGGGTTTTAATGTCCCTTCCGCCACCATTGTTTCCACTGTGTTGGGGTTAATGAATCTCAATAAGCCGCGTCCGTGGGTATCAGCTAAATTCATCCCCGTGACGGAGAGAATAATACTACCAACCACCGCCACCAGTGGTTTAATAAAACTAAAATCCGTGGGAATAGGTAGCAAAAATAGCGGAGCCAGCATTAAGTTTGCTAGCAATAATCCAATCACTAAGCCAATGGCACGCGTTAAAATTACTTCCAGTGGCAATTCGCGGACTTGGGCTTCTAAGCGACGATAGGTCGTTTGGAAACTCAAACCGACAGCGCCACCGATGATGGCGGCAAAGACGGCAACAGTTAAGCGTAAAGCTTCGAGGTTCGTGACCCGATCTAACGCACCATTAGGCAGTAGTTCGGTGCTGTAGAACCCTATTCCTGCTGCTGCCAGGATGAATGAAAAAATAATAATGGCATCAAGCATGATTTTGCTGTTTTCCTGCGACTGTTTTACCCGATAAAGTCAAGTATTTTTAATTTCATCGGTAAGAGAGACTAATTATATTGACTTAGACTAGGGTTTTTATGCAGGCAATATCTGCAAACATTATAACCAAAGTCACTTCGCTTAAGATTTGTCATAGTTACGCCAAAAAACGATAGAAACCTGTAAATAAACTATTTATTTTCATTATTTCTAATTTTCTGTTAATTAAGTTTATTCTTGTTCACAAATATGCAAAAAGTTAATGTTCTTAGCGTTGCTAGTTCTGCTTATGTACATATTCCCTTTTGCAGAAGGCGGTGCTTTTATTGTGACTTCCCGATATTTGTTGTCGGCGATCGCCAACGTGGTGAAACATCTGTTACCATCTCCGGGTATGTCGATGTTCTCTGTGAAGAAATTGCCATTACGCCAGCCTTTGGGCAACCCCTCAAGACCGTATTTTTCGGCGGTGGTACGCCTTCGCTGTTATCTACAGCACAATTAGCACAAATACTATTAACGCTAGATAAGCGGTTTGGGATTGCGCCTGACGCAGAAATATCTATGGAAATTGATCCAGGCACATTTGATCTAGCACATATCCAAGGCTATCGTAGTGTTGGTGTAAATCGGGTCAGTTTAGGTGTACAAGCGTTTCAAGAAGAATTGTTAAAAGTAGCTGGGCGATCGCACTCGCTTAAAGATATTTTTACAGCTATAGACTTGATTCACCAAGTCGAGATTCCCGAATTTAGCATAGACTTAATTTCTGGCTTGCCGCATCAGTCTTTAGATCAATGGCAAGATTCCCTAGAAACAGCCGTTAACATCGCACCCACCCACATATCTATCTATGATTTGACAATTGAGCCAGGAACAGCTTTTGGTCGTTATTACAAACCTGGGGATAATCCCTTACCTACTGATGAAACCACGGTGAAAATGTATCAGATGGGTCAGAGGATTTTGACTGATGGCGGTTATGAACATTACGAAATTTCCAACTACGCCCAGCCAGGACACCAGTGTAGACATAACCGCGTGTATTGGGAAAACCGTCCTTATTACGGCTTTGGTATGGGTGCGGCCAGCTATGTAGAAGGTAAACGCTTTACCCGTCCCCGGAAAACAAAGGAGTATTATCAATGGGTGCAAGAGTTGATTGCTAATCACGGTGTGATTGATTGGGAAATTACACCAAAAGCAGACGTATTGTTAGAAACATTGATGTTGGGGTTACGCTTGGCTGATGGTGTGAGTTTAGCAGCACTGACAGAGGAATTTGGCAAGGAGAAAATACAAGAACTGCATCAATGTCTGCAACCCTATTTTACTCAAGGTTGGGTACAAGTTGTGGGTGACAGGTTGCGGTTAAGTGATCCCGATGGTTTTTTATTTTCCAATGTGGTGTTAGCCGATTTGTTTAGTCAGTTGGGGTAACAGTAGGAACACTCAAGAGGGGTAAGATCGCGCTATAAAAAGAATAATGAAGAGTAAAAAGCGACGGAACCCCCTGCGCCAATCACTGGCAGTTTTCCGTTATAGTGGCAGGGCAATATATTTGGTGTGGACTACTAGCCACACTATGACTATCATTCTGGCTACTTTAACTTTAGTGGCTGGTTTGTTACCTGCGGCGATCGCCTATATTGGTAAGTTAATTGTGGATGCGGTGGTTTTGTCATCCCAAGCCAACGCCAATCTTTCTCAACCATTATTATATGTGGGTTTAGAGGCGATCGCTGTAGCTTTACTGGCAGGTAGTCAAAGAGGGTTGACTATTTGTCAATCATTACTGCGGGTGTTACTTGGTCAGCGAGTCAATGTCCTCATCTTAGAGAAAGCCTTGACCCTTGACCTCACTCATTTTGAAAATTCAGAGTTCTATGACAAAATCACCAACGCTCGAAGAGAAGCATCCATTCGCCCCCTTTCTTTAGTTAACCGCACCTTTGGTTTAGTGCAGAATGCCCTTTCTCTAGTTACATATGGCATTTTGCTCGTGAATTTCTCTCTTTGGGCTGTAGTTGCCCTAATTTTGGCAGCAATGCCCGCATTCATCGCCGAAACTAGATTTGCTGGGGAAGCCTTTCGTTTATTTAGTTGGCGTGCGCCAGAAACCCGCCAGCAGCATTATCTGGAAAATTTACTAGCTAGAGAAGACTTTGTCACTGAAGTTAAACTCTACCAGTTAGGCGAGATGCTATTGGGAAGATACCGTAACGTATTCAATCAACTCTATAGCGAAGACCGAGATTTAACAGTACGCCGGGGAGTGTGGGGATATCTCCTGAGTTTGGTGAGTACGACGGCTTTTTACATCGCCTACGCTTGGATTGTCATAGAAGCGGTTTTAGGTAAGATTTCCTTGGGAGATATGACAATGTATCTCACTGTTTTCCGTCAAGGACAGTCTACTTTTGCCAATGCTCTCACCTCCATTGGTGGAATGTATGAGGATAACTTATATCTTTCTAACCTTTACGACTTTTTAGAAGAGAAAGTCACCCAACCTTGGGGTAATGTAACTCAAGGAATCAATCCTGAAGATGGGATTCGTTTTCAGAATGTATCTTTTACCTATCCTGGTAGTTCTCAGCCTGCATTAACTAATATTTCTCTGCATTTAAAACCTGGGGAAAAATTAGCTATTGTCGGTGAAAATGGTTCTGGCAAAACGACTTTAATCAAACTACTCACACGACTTTACACACCAGATTCTGGAAGAATTTTATTAGATGGTGTGGACTTACAAAAATGGGATGTGGATATATTGCGCCGTCGGATTGGGGTAATTTTCCAAAATTTCGTCCGCTATCAATTTACTGTGGGTGAGAATATTGGTGTGGGGGATGTGGAAAATCTGGACGATAACAGGCGTTGGCAAGTAGCTGCTCAAAAAGGTATGGCGCAACAGTTTATTGAGACATTACCCCAAAGCTTTCAGACACAGCTTGGACGCTGGTTCAAGGGAGGACAAGAATTATCTGGCGGACAATGGCAGAAAATCGCTCTAGCTCGTGCATTTATGCGGACTCAGGCGGATATTTTAGTTTTAGATGAACCCACATCGGCAATTGATGCACAAGCTGAGTTTGAGATTTTCAATCATTTTCGTACTGTGACTCAAAATCAAATGGTATTCTTGATTTCCCACCGTTTTTCGACTGTGAGGATGGCTGACAAAATTTTGGTGATTGAAAATGGGGAAGTGGTAGAGCAGGGGACTCATGAGGAGTTGCTGGCGGATGGCGGACATTATGCCAGGCTGTTTCTGTTGCAGGCGGCGGGTTATCAGTAGAGAGAGATAATCCTTTTAAACGCAGAGGTACGCTGAGGGGAGCGCGGAGGTACGCTGAGGGAGATAGACTTTACTCTGCATACCTCTGCGCCTACCTCAGCGCCACTTTGCGTTGAAAAAGTTAATAATTTATGTAAAGTGGTACTGAAGTATGAAACTGATTTCCGAACCGTCGATTCCTGTAAAAATTCAAAAGATGAAAGAGAGGGTGCGGTGGAAGCACCCTAGTATTGTGCAACGGGGAATTGACCAAACGAGTATGGTAATAGACGATGGCCGGGATGATAACCCGGAATTTTCGTTTATGGTGATTGGGGATAGTGGTACAAAGTCTCATTACGGACATCATCCCCAAAGACAAGTTGCAGAACTAATGCTATCTCACAAGGATGAATGCCGTTTTGTGCTGCACACGGGCGATGTAATTTATGTGGTGGGTTCCCATGAGTATTACCCAGCAAACTTTATCGAACCTTACCGGGAGTTTTTAGTGGGTGGTGAGCATCCCCAAAACATTGCTTACGATCGCATGACTTTTAATCTACCGTTTTTACCTGTTCTGGGCAATCATGATTATTATGATGTGCCTTTGATGTATCGCTTGTTGACTGGTAGTACTTTACAGTTGCGGCGGATGCTACGGTATAAGGATTTTGAAATTGGTTGGCACGGTTCTAACCAAGGGGATGCTTACTCACGAGCCTTTATTGATTATCTAGCAACCATTACACCAGAAGACTTACATCGTCATTTAGATTTACACTACACCGCCAAAACTGATACTAATCGCTGTCTACGTTATGTACCGGGAAATTTCACCCGTGTACCTAACCGTTATTACAGTTTTCGTTATGGTGGGATAGATTTTTTTGCCCTTGATTCTAATACTTGGAATACACCGTCACCTCTACCCACAACCCAAGCCGGAGACATTTACCGCCGGGAATTGCAAAAGCGTCGCCAAGAAATAGACCAAGAAGAACTACAAATTTTAGCAGAGTGCGATCGTCTCAATCCAGATCAACCAGATGATGCGGAACAACTCGACGACCTCAGCGCCAAGTTAGACCAAATCAATGAAATCAAACTCGACATCGAGAAGCAACTCGCATCTCACGACACAGTAAATATCGATTTTGAACAACTGGAATGGTTACGAAATCGCTTAATCGAATCTTGGAATACCAAGGAAGTCCGGGGAAGAATCTTATTTTTCCACCATCCACCATACGTTACAGAAGCAACCAAGTGGAATCAAGCCCAAACTTTGGCGGTGCGTCATCGTCTGCGCTGGGTATTCGACCAAGTGGCGGAAACTCTCGGCGCTTTGGTGAAAGAACGCCCCATAGTTGATTTAATATTTAACGGTCATGCCCACTGTTTAGAATATCTCCGCACAACTGATACAGGCTATGCAGACTCAAACCTCAATTGTATTATCTCTGGTGGTAGTGGTCGCCGTCCCCGTCGTCAGCGACCAGAGGGGACAGAGTTAATGGAGATTTTTAGCGATGTTCCTGGTCATTCTTTGCGGAAAGTTGCAGACTCGCGGTTGTATGTGGGACGGAGTGAACAAAACCTCCAAAAGTGCCTTTCCTACTCTGGTGTACGAATTGATGTTCAAGATGGTAATCCGCCTAAATTTATTGTCAGACCCTTGGTCGCAGAACGGGTTGATGGACTGTGGAATCAGCGTGAGTTGGAGTCTTTTGTGATTTAACAAGAACTATGATGATTTATAGAATTTGGCATTTAATTGTAATTATTTGGTTGATTGGAGGATGTTGGCTACTGGATGGTACAGGCGTAGCAATAGCGAGTCCCACAACTTCCAGTGTTTATGAACAAAGGTCTATCCACAGCCCAGATGGTATTGGTAAATACTACATGGGGCGAGAAATTGCCAAATTCATGGGACACACAGGCGCAGGTTGGCTGGAAAGACCAAGCCGTGAAGCGGAAGAACAGCCTAGTAAATTAATTAATGCCTTAAATTTAAAACCTGATGATGTTGTCGCAGACATTGGTGCTGGTACTGGCTATATTAGTTTGCAAATTGCCCCTTTACTAACAACTGGTAAGGTTTTTGCTGTGGATATTCAGCCAGAAATGTTGGAAATTCTGGAGTTTTTCAAACAAGAGAAAAATATCGCCAATATTGAGCCTATTTTGGCAACTGCCAATAATCCAAATCTTCCACCAGCAAGTGTAGACTTAGCACTGATGGTGGATGCTTACCATGAGTTTGAATATCCCCAGGAAGTGATGCAAGGAATAGTCAAAGCCCTGAAACCAGGCGGTAAAGTTGTACTGGTGGAGTATCGAGGCGAAAATCCATTTATCATGATTAAGCGTCTGCATAAGATGACGCAAAAGCAAGTCCGTCAAGAAATGGCTGCTGTTGGATTAACGTGGCGAGAAACTAATAATTTCTTACCACAGCAACACCTAATGATATTTGAAAAAGCGCTCAAAAACTCATGATTAGGCTGGGCTGAAGAGCTATGAGATACGATCGCTGGTACAGGCTCACACTCATATAAAATATCACTATCATCCTACAATCAGTACATGACTAGGTTTCCCTACGACCAATTCGCCAAAGATTATCTTAAAGAATTATTACAGCCATTGGGAGATGTAGAAACAAGTCGCAAAGTACCTACAGAAATACGAGAGATTGATGTTTACTTTGCACCTTCACCCCCATCAAGCAATAGTACAATACAAATAGGGCTGTTAGGAAAAATCGCCTCTGAGCCTGCACTAATTGAACCATTCAGAAATGCAGCTACAATTGCAGAAATTCGTAGTTGTATGAACAAGTTATTTGACATCTTTGCTGAAATTAAGCGTCAGGCTAAAGGTGAAAAAAAACCGCACTTCCGAATCAGAATTACCGCGCCTATGGATTTTGTCACCCACCGCCTCTGAATCTATACTAGACGGCTTTAGAACTAGCATAGATGAGGAAAAATGGGGTAAGGGTATACATTTTTTAGGTGAATATTTGCGAACGGCTATTGTGGCTATTCATCAATTACCTTGTACAGAAGATACATTGTGGTTGAGAATTTTAGGAAAAGGAAAAGTTCAAAAACAAGCAATAGAGGAATTAGAAGCGCTTCCCTACACAAACCCCATACGCTCCAAAGCAATTGATTTATTATTGAGTTTAAAGACCACCTTAGAAGTAAGTCAAAATCTAGACGAAGAGGATAGAGATTTAATTATGCGCTTATCACCTATTTATGAGCAAAAATTAGCAGAAGCGAAACAACAAGGTATTCAAGAAGGTATTCAAGAAGGTCTTCAGGAAGGTCTTCAGGAAGGTCTTCAGGAAGGAATCCAAGCTGAACGTCGTCAAGTTATAGAGAATGTATTGCAAGTTCGATTTGGCTCTTTAGATGCAGAATTAAGCGCAGTTATTGAACCTCTATTGAAATTAACTCCTGAACAATTCACTCCTATATTACTGCAATTATCGAGGGAAGAATTATTAAATAGGTTCCTCAATTCCTAATGTTAGGAAACACCAAAAAATGAATCAATTCAAAATTCAAAATACCCTACGGGAAAGCTTCTCTACGAGACGCTACCGCGAACGCCAACAGAATTAAAGACGGTCAGTAGGGTACGTCAGTAGGAATAATTTTTTGGGATAGCTAGGTTTTTTCACACTGACGCACCCAACCTAATTGGATGCTTTTTTATCTATAAGCCCCTATTGACTATTTTTAATTACCTCCAATAATTCCCTTGGTTGGTGAATTAAAAAATCTGGATTTTGTTTAGCTAATATTTCAGGTGAATTAAAACCCCAAGTCACGGCGATTACTTTAATGTTAGCTTTCTTTGAGGCTTCAATATCTCTAGTTTCATCACCAACATAAATTACGGTTTGGGGTTTGAATTGTTTTTGTCTCAGAACATTATTAATTATAGTTGTTTTACCAAAAATTGTGACTCCTGAGTAAATAAAGTCAAACAAACTGTCTAGTTCATTAATGCTCAAGAAATTTGTCACATTTTCTCTAGAATTGGACGTAATTATTCCTAGTTTATAATCATTTTCTTTCAGTTCTAATAAAGCTTCTTTAATACCAGGAATAGGTTTTAATTCATGAATTTTATTTTTTAACTCTGACTTAACTTTTTTAACCAAAAACGGTATTTTTATCAGAGAAACTCCTGAATACTTGATAATTTCTCTAGATGAAAAATTCCTAAGGAGAGTCAATTGCTCTGGGGTAATTTGTAGATAACCGAACTCTACCGCCAAGCGGTTGGCAATACTTACAAGAGCATCTACGGTATCCGCAATCGTGCCATCAAAATCAAAAATGATTACTTTCTGGGTCATTATTTCGCTTAGATGCGTCTAGATTAGCACGGGCATTCCGTCTTAACATTTCTGGCTTAATTCTCCTTAACGCTGATGCCGGAAATCGTTTATCCCACTCCTCGTCTGAGATTTGCGCTAATTCTATCAGCTTAGGAGCAATATTGTCTGGGTATGGTTGAAAATCTACCACATCTGTTGTTTGTGCAAAACGTTGATTCCAAGGACAAACATCTTGGCAAATATCACAACCAGCTACCCAGCCTTGCATTCGAGATGCGATCGCCTCCGGTAATTCTTCTGCCCGATTCTCGATGGTATGATAAGCGATGCACCGATTAGCATCCACCACAAACGGCTGAGTAATCGCCCCTGTAGGACAAGCATCTAAACAACGAGTACAGCTACCACAATGTTCTGTATGAGGACTATCCTTTTCTAGTTCTAGATTCGTCACTACTTCACCCAAGAATACCCAAGAGCCATACTCTCTAGTAATTACATTCCCATTTTTCGCTATCCAGCCAATCCCTGCTCGTTGCGCCCATACTTTATCTTGGACTGGGCCGGTATCTGCATAGTAACGAGCTTGAATACCTGGGTCTAATGATTGTAACCAAGTGGTTAGTGCTTTGAGTTTTCTGTGCATCACCTTGTGATAATCTCTTCCCCAACCATAGCGAGAGATTTTGGCGTATTCTGCACTATCGGGACGTTGGTGTGGGGTGTAGTAATTAAGAGCGACGCACACAAGCGATCGCGCTTCTGGCATGATCAAGCTTATATCACTACGCTTCGGGTTATTCATCCACTCCATATCAGCGTGATAACCAAGCTTGATCCATGCTTGCAGCCTCTCTGCTTCTATATTTTTACTTTCATTGACAGCAGCAATGCCAACCTTGTGGAAGCCTATCTCTTTAGCCTTTTCTTTTACCACACTGCTGCTAACGATGGAACAGTAGTTCATTTGTATAACCAAATTTTGCCAAAATGGCAGCCTTCTGATTATACATAACTTAGTCAAGACTTAGGTTCAATATTTCCTACTCAATCCATTTGTAAATTTTATTTGCCGATTATTAAGAAATAATGCAACATAGATGCAAGAGGACAAGCAACCCAGAGTGATGCAACCCTCCCACTGATTCGCAAAGTATATAAACCCATCGACTGTGGTGCAATCATGACATTCACTTCTGATTCCGCTTCAACCCGTTTTTCCCAAGCTTTCGGTATCCAAACTGGTGATGCTGTTGCTTCTACCATTACTGTATTTCAAGCTCTCAGCATAGACGACCAGTTGGCAGTACTATGGTACGCTTACACCGAAATGGGACGTTCTATTACACCAGCCGCTACAGGCGCAGCTCGTTTACAATTAGCTGAAGGTTTGTTAAATCAAATCAAGCAGATGTCTCATGCAGAACAGTTACAAGTAATGCGTGACTTAGCTGCTAAAAATAATACTCAATTTTCTCGCTCTTACGGTATCCTCAGCAATAATACCAAGTTGGCTTTCTGGTATGAATTATCAGAATTAATGGTTAAAGGCTTCGTTGTACCCGTACCAACAGACTATAAAATCTCTCGTGATGGCTCTCAAGTATTAGAAGCACTGAAGGTATTAGACTTTGGTCAACAAATCACCGTTCTCCGCAAAGTAGTGGCTGATATGGGTGTTGACCCCTTAGCTGATTAACCATCTACCAATATCTTTCCAACCTCAATGTCATACCAGATTTAGTTCCTAGATATTTATTTAGGAACTAAATCTTACTTAAGTCAGAGTTTCTGTTATGGGTAATACATCCCAATAGCAGCTTTTTTTATATCTACTTTTACATTTAAATTCAGGTTTGTAGTCAAGAAATTAGTTTTGACCACAACCTTAAACTTTAGAGTTTACATACGGGAAATTTTATGCAAGCTGCTGAGTCTCTCCCTAATATCCAGACAAAAAGTATTGCAGGAATCACACAACCAACAATCTTACAATACTTTACTACCCTCAACGCTGGAGAATTTGCAGCCACCGCCGCGTTATTTGCTACTGATGGAGTAATGTATCCACCCTTTGAATCTGGTATTGTGGGGCCAGATGCGATCGCTGCCTACTTACAACAAGAAGCCCAAGGTATCAAAGCTGACCCTAAGCAGGGAATAGCTGAAACCTCAGAAGACGGACACACTCAAGTACAAGTTTCAGGTAAAGCCCAAACTTCTTGGTGTGGTGTAAATGTCTTATGGTTATTTACTCTTAACCCAGAAAAACAGATCATCCACACTCAAATTAAACTCTTAGCTTCTCCCCAAGAGTTACTGGCTTTGCGTCGTGAGCAATAGTCTTGATTAATTATTCTAACTTTGGGTTACGGTTGCTGCTTGTAGGGAACGTAGCAGCATTCTTCTTCCCAATTCAACATCTGATGGCGCACATTGCCAATCGGGGTGTGCTGTCATCAATAAGCTATCCAAAGTCTCTTGATCAAACAAATGCCAAACAGGAGCATTGTTGATTGTAGCTTCTATAGCGTAGCAGTTACTCCCAACACAGTGAAGGGTGCAAGCACTGGCAATTCTCACCAAAGTCATTGTATCCCCTGGTTGCAAAGCGCGAAACTCCCGGATAGCTTGTCTCAGTTCACTCATCGTAGAAACCATTAACCCAGGCAAAGCTACGGTGAGATTTTTATCTCCATTTACCATAACCCAGTAATGCCGACTGGGGTCTATTCCCTCTAACCAAGGTGATTCATCATCAAGGCGATAGCGTGGTGATAAACAAAACAAAGCTTCCATTGGTATTGGTGAGTTACGACTTTGGTTTTACTTAAAAAGGATTTCCCACTACTCTGCATAACACTAAGAATGCAAACGTGGCTCTATGCTTCAAATATCTAATAAGTTCTACCTATAAATCAAATAAATTTAGCAAAAGTTATTAACTTACTTAATATCCTGTAATAATTGGGAGGCTAGGAGATAGAACAAAGCGATCGCCTATCATAAAACTAATAAGCGATCGCTTCATATTAGCTGAACTAACTAATCTTCCTGAGACACAGTATCATCAGCAGGTTTATTAGCTGGTTTATCATCTGACCAAGGATCATCTCCTTCAGAATAGCGAGAAACCATGACTAACTCAGACTCTTGTGAGTGGTTATGTCCCCATTCATCTAAAACATCTTTGATTAAGACTTCTTGCACCCAAATTTTGGCAACAACAGTCAGGGGTAATGCTAAGAATAATCCTAAAAAGCCGAAGAAGGTAACAAAAAATAGCTGGGAAATTAAGGTCACAGCTGGAAGTAATGAGACTTGTTGCGCCATGACTATCGGCGTGATGAAGTTGCTCTCAGCTTGTTGGATAATGAAGTAAAGAATCAAGACAGCAACAACTTTCCACGGACTATCTAAAAGTGCGATCGCCATTGCTGGGACGACACTTAAGGTAGGGCCTAGATTGGGAATCAGATTCAAAAATCCGGCTAAAACGCCTAAAGCTAAGGCGGCTTTTACACCTAAGATTGACAAGCCAACTACACTCATCAGTCCGACTACACCCATCGCAATCACCGCACCTGTAACCCACCCCTCCAAAGAAACTTCGCATTTATCTAAAATTCCATCTACCCGGCGGCGATAAAAGGAAGGGAACAGCCGCACAAATACTTTGCGGTAAGCGATGGGGTCAGCTAGCAACATTCCGGTTAAAACTAACACCAGTAAGACTTTGAGAACTACTTCCAGTGAGCCGGAAACAATGGCAAAAGAACTCCCCAAGACCCTATTAATAAAGGGTTGTGCTTGTTGAATCAGACTATTCAGATCGGGAATGTAAGGGACTAACTGGGCTGGGATGCGCGTTCTCAGTTCGTTAATCCAACCATTGAAGCGTTCAAATCCTTGGGGAACTCGATAGGTAAGTTCATTAAACTGCTGGGCAAAAGGCGGGACAATCAGCCAGAAAAAACCGACGACAACAGCGAAGAATATGGCCACAGCCAGCACCACAGCCAATCCTCGTTTCATCCCAGAACGTTGAAAGCGTTTGGCTAGCCGATTTAAAGTAGTGGCTAAGACAACTGCGGCAAACATGAGTAGAAGTACTTCCCTAATTTGCCACAATATATATAGAGAAAGAACTATAGCGATTAAGCCGATCCATTGACCAAGGTTCACAGGCTGACTCCCAGCTGTTGATGTGATGAAAATTACTCACAATCCCAGGCTGATTTTAGCAATTGAGCCTGGATGATTGAGTTAATTTTGTTTTTGTGTTTGGAATCGCCAGAAAAGAGCGATCGCCAAAATTATAGTCGGTGATAAAACTAAAATTAGAGCATTGGTTACCGTCGCCGGAATCGGCCAAATCGGCGCTAAATATTTAATTGAAACTGAGATCAAGGCAGATATTATAAGCAATTTGAGAACAAAACTTAGCTGATTTTCCATAAAGTACGGCAATACACATTTTCAGGCGGGTATCCACTAATTTAAGCGACACTATCAAATCTTTACAATAGACCTAAGAGTACACAAAAGTTTACCAATATTCGGGACTAGAAAATTGTACAGACGCGATTAATCGCGTCTCTAACAAATAATTTAAATTGAGGTTACATCAAAATGCCTGTTGAAACTGATAAAAAAAATTCCATTAAACCACCAAGGTTACGGCAATTTGGCGGCAGTTTCCTAATCCTGCTAACTTTGCTGTTATTGCTTAACTTTATTGTTCCCAGTTTTTCTGGCCCTCGCTTACCCCAGGTTCCTTATAGTGACTTTATCGCTCAAGTACAAGCTGGTAAAGTAGATAAGGCGATTGTAGGGAGCGATCGCATTCAATACTCCATCAAAACCCAAACCCCCGATGGTAAAGTCGTTGACCAAGTATTTGCTACCACACCAGTAGCTATTGATTTAGACTTACCGAAGATTCTCCGCGATAATAATGTCGAGTTTGCCGCACCACCACCAGACCAAAACGGCTGGATTGGAACGCTACTAAGTTGGGTAGCACCACCGTTAATTTTCTTTGGGATTTGGGCATTTTTAATTAACCGCCAAGGTGCTGGCCCGGCTGCATTGACAGTGGGGAAAAGTAAAGCCCGGATTTACTCAGAAGGTAGCACAGGGGTGAAATTTCTCGATGTGGCTGGGGTGGATGAAGCCAAGGCGGAATTAGAAGAAATTGTTGATTTCTTGAAAAATGCCACTAAGTACACAAATTTAGGTGCGAAAATTCCTAAAGGTGTGTTGTTAGTCGGCCCTCCTGGGACTGGTAAAACATTATTAGCAAAAGCGATCGCTGGTGAAGCTGGTGTACCCTTCTTTAGTATCTCTGGTTCAGAATTTATCGAGTTGTTTGTTGGTGTCGGTGCGGCGCGTGTGCGTGACTTATTTGAGCAAGCCAAAAAACAAGCTCCCTGTATCGTCTTTATCGATGAGTTAGACGCACTAGGTAAATCTCGCGGTGGTGCTGGTGGCTTTGTTGGTGGTAACGACGAACGCGAACAAACCCTCAACCAGTTGCTCACAGAAATGGATGGCTTTGATGCTAATACAGGTGTCATTATCATCGCTGCTACCAACCGTCCCGAAGTTCTAGACCCTGCTTTGCGCCGTCCTGGTCGCTTTGACCGCCAAGTCGTGGTCGATCGCCCTGATAAAATTGGTCGAGAAGCAATTCTCAAAGTCCACGCCAGAAATGTGAAATTAGCTGATGATGTCGATTTAGGTAACATCGCTATCAAAACACCTGGTTTTGCTGGTGCAGATTTAGCCAACCTCGTCAATGAAGCTGCACTGTTAGCTGCAAGACAAAATCGCCAAGCTGTCGTGATGGCAGATTTCAACGAAGCCATTGAAAGGTTAGTAGCTGGCTTAGAAAAACGTTCTCGTGTCTTGAATGAAACCGAGAAGAAGACCGTCGCCTATCACGAAGTTGGTCACGCCATTATCGGCGCATTAATGCCGGGCGCTGGTAGAGTTGAGAAAATCTCTGTTGTTCCTCGTGGTGTTGGCGCTTTGGGTTATACAATTCAAATGCCTGAAGAAGACCGCTTCTTGATGATTGAAGATGAAATTCGCGGGCGAATTGCAACTCTGTTGGGTGGACGTTCGGCGGAAGAAACAGTCTTTGGTAAAGTCTCCACCGGTGCAAGTGATGACATTCAAAAAGCCACAGACTTAGCAGAACGCTACGTTACTTTATATGGAATGAGTGACAAATTAGGGCCGGTAGCTTTTGAGAAGATTCAACAACAATTTCTCGAAGGTTATGGTAATCCTCGCCGTTCCATTAGTCCCAAAGTGGCTGAGGAAATTGACCGCGAAGTTAAGCAGATTGTAGATAATGCTCACCACATCGCCTTGAGTATCCTGCAAAATAACCGTGATTTGTTGGAAGAAACTGCACAGGAACTTCTGCAAACAGAAATTCTCGAAGGTGCTGCACTCAGGGAACGCCTCAGCCAAGCTCAAGCACCAGAAGAACTACAAGAATGGTTGCGGACAGGTAAGATATCGGAGGATAAACCCCTCATGCAAACACTTCTGGTCTAAAGGTTACACCTTTAGGGATTTCCAGATAAAAAATATCCAAATTGTAGGGTGCGTCAGTGCAAGAAAACCTAGCTGTACCAAGAAATTATTCATACTGACGCACCCTAATAACTTTTGTCCCCCACTGAATTCGTAGTAACGAATCTTAGTGGGGGACATTAAGCTTTTAACTTTCCTGTTGGTGACTGGTAATTGGTAATGGTTAATAGAAAAACCAATTACCAATTAGCTATTACCCATTACCAACCCAGACCAACCATATCATCAGAATTAGCAGAACTTGAAATTACACTCTTGTTGTGGGGTATTCAATTTCACTATTCTTGACCTCTTCTGCTGTTAATAACTCCCGAATTAGACGCACAGTAGCTTTCTGCACTAATTGATTAGCAACTTGCTGTCCCAAACGCTGCACGCCTGGATTGAAAGCCAACTGAGCAACTTGAGGTGCAAGCTGGGCTGGGTCAAAGCCACGAGTTTCTCGTAGAATATTTAAGATATTTTTGATATGTTCTAAGGTCTGTTGTTGCTCAACTGTCGCGGCTGGAGTTTCGTTAATGGCTGTGATACCGACTCTTTCTCTGAGGAGGTAGGTAAAGTTATGCAGCACATTTTTACTTAAAGCATTGATTCCGTTGAGAAATTCATCGACCAACTTATCTCGAATAAAAGAGCCACGCTCAGATGAGAGGAAATCTACACCTTGATTCACTACTAAGTTCAGGTCGTAGTCTTGGTTTTTCCGCGCATTACGTAATAAATTTTCTAACCGATTCCAACGAAATTTACCATCTTTAAAGAGCAAGTCTCGCAACGATATTCTTAATTCTGGTGCTGGGTCGGTTAACAAGCGTTTAGCGACGTAGGGATAAGCCTCACTCAATACCTTAAAGTTGGGATCTATATAGATAGCAATCCCTTCCAGTGTGACGAGGGAGCGAATGATTAAAGCGTAGTAGGGAGGTACGCGGAAAGGATACTCATACATCAATTCTGATAGTTCATCAGTGATGCTCTTAATGTTAAATTCGGCTACGCTAGCCCCTTGAGCATTGGCAAAAACTTTGCCAAATGCGGGAATAATTGGGGTGAGGTCTGTTTCTGGTGAAAGGAAATCTAATTTAACGTAGTCTTGTGCTAACCCTTCAAAGTCACGATTAACTACATGGACGATCGCCTCAATTAAACCATAACGTTGCGGTGGTTTAATCTCACTCATCATCCCAAAGTCTAGGTAAGCTAGTTTACCGTCTGGTGTGGCTAACAAGTTACCAGGGTGGGGGTCAGCGTGAAAGAATCCATGTTCTAAAAGTTGCCTTAAGGAACACTGCACACCAACTTCGATGAGATAACGAGCATCTATCCCTTGGGCGCTAATTTCTGCTGTTTGGGTGAGTTTTGTGCCGTTGATCCACTCCATCGTCAAAACACGACGGTTAGTATATTCCCAGTATATTCTCGGCACATATATGTCTTGTATATGACCGTATAGTTGGAAGAAGCGTTCAGCATTTTCACCTTCGTGGATATAATCCATCTCTTCAAAAATGCGATCGCCTAATTCATCCAAAATCCCAACTAAGTCACTGCGTACCCTCTTGACTTTCTTCTGTACCCAAGCCGCTAGCCCACGCAAGATATACAAGTCAATCGTAATTCGTTCTCGTAAATCTGGACGCTGGACTTTAACTGCTACTTCTTCCCCTGTTTTTAACTTACCTTTATAAACTTGTCCCAAAGAAGCAGCCGCAATTGGTTGAGATGAAAGTTCGGCGTAAACTTCTTCTGGTGGCTGTCCTAATTCTTCTTGAATGAATTGGTAGGCAATTTCGTTAGGAAAAGCAGGTAATTGGTCTTGTAATCTGGTGAGTTCTTCTAAATATACGGGGGGAACCAAATCCGGTCTAGTAGATAAGGCTTGACCAATTTTGATGTAAGCAGGCCCCAGTTGCGTTAATAATTCTTTTAACTGAATGGCTCGACGACGGTCATTTTTGACGACTACTCCCCGTTTAATATCCCACCACAACCCAAAGGCAAAGGAGAAAGTCGGCCCCAAAACAGCAAAAATCCGCCCCAAAACTTGCAGGGGTCGATGACGATAATGCTCTGCTACCGCTACAGGGTCATAAACTATCGTCTCAGGTTCGAGATTTTTAGTTACCAAGACCTGGGGTCTTTCAGAACTTACGGGTTCTGATGAGCGCACAACCAAGGCTTGTGTATCCTTTAGCTGTAGTTCGCCCTCAATCGGTCGGGAATTTGGGGGAAGTGTCTTCACAGTCATGAATAGAGCCACCGGTCGGATTGAACTTGTTAAGTATTGTAACAATATCTTTACAGGAAATTGCTAATTTAGTTTGGGAATTGAGAACTAGAGACTAGGAATATAATTTACCTTGTCTTTTTCTGCTCCTTTGCTCCCCATCCTGCCTTTTTTGTTACACTTGAATGTGCTTGCTAATTCAATGGTAGTAGGTATTGCTGGTTGCCGAAAGTGGGAAATATCCGGCATCTGCCCCTCTAGGAGAATATGGCTTGATGTTGCTTTGCCTGCGGATTGAAAATTTTGCCCTGATTGATCAACTGGAACTGGATTTCGGCGCGGGTCTAAATGTTTTAACAGGTGAAACCGGCGCAGGAAAATCAATTATTTTAGATGCAATCGATGCTGTGTTAGGTGGGAAAGTTTCTAGTAGGGTGATTCGGACTGGGACATCTAGGGCTATGGTGGAAGCCACTTTCACCACAAACCCCCCCTTAGCAGCTTGGTTGACAGAACAAGAAATAGATTTAATTGACGATAATTCTGTAGTTATTAGTCGAGAAATCACCGTTAGTACTAGTAATATCCGCAGCCGATCGCGGGTGAATGGTGTGTTAGTCAATCGCCAGATCATGGGCGGACTGCGCGATCGCTTGGTGGAAATTACAGCCCAAGGTCAAACAGTACAAGTAGGACAATCAGCCCAAGTCCGGGATTGGTTGGATATGTATGGCGGTGATACTTTAATCCAGCAGCGTCAGCATATCGGTACAGCTTTTAGTGCTTATCAGCAAGCCCATACAAATTTAGAAAAGCGCCGGACATCGGAACGGGAACGACTGCAACAACTGGACTTATTGACTTATCAAGTCCAAGAGTTATCAACAGCCAATCTCAGCGACCCCCAGGAATTGGAACAACTGCAACAAGAACGGGAACGCCTGAATCACGTCGTTGATTTACAACAGATGAGTTACAAGGTCTATCAAGCTTTGTATCAAACCGAAGATGAAACCCTAGCCGTCTCAGACCTACTTGGCGACAGCGAAGCCACCTTAAACGATATGGTGGAATATGACGGGCAGTTACAACCATTGTTAGATTTGGTTAGGGATGCTCAAACAGCCATCACAGAAGTAGCCAGACAAATTAATACTTATGGGGAAAGTTTGGAAGCAGACCCCCAGCGCCTAGAAGAAGTAGAAGAACGGATTCGAGAGTTAAAACAAATCTGCCGTAAGTATGGCCCCAGCTTAACAGAAGCGATCGCCTACAGCGAAAAAATTCAAGCGGAATTGGCAGTCCTCAACGATAGCGAACAGTCTATTGAAAGTTTAGAACAGCAAGAAAAAGTCTGTTTTGATAAACTAACTCAGTCCTGCCAAAAGTTAACTCAGTTACGCCAGAAAACAGGCGCTACCTTAGAATCTCGGTTGATAGCTGAACTTAAACCCTTGGCAATGGAAAAAGTAAAGTTTCAAGTAGAAATATTGCCAATCGTGCCAACATCTGCTGGTGCAGACAAAATTACCTTTATGTTTAGCCCCAACCCAGGGGAACCACTACAACCATTAACAGAAATTGCTTCTGGTGGGGAAATGAGCCGCTTTTTACTAGCCCTGAAAGCCTGTTTTAATCAAGCTGACGCGGCAGCAACCTTAGTATTTGATGAAATCGACGTTGGGGTTTCGGGGAGAGTAGCACAGGCGATCGCCGAAAAATTGCACCAATTAAGTCAACATCATCAAGTATTATGTGTCACTCACCAACCACTAGTAGCAGCGATGGCAGATAAGCATTTCCGCGTAGATAAGCAGACTGTCACCCAGGGTAAGGGTAAAAAATCCAACAATGGTAGTAGTGAACAGCGTACTGTGGTACGTGTAACAAACTTAGATGATTTGACTACCCGCCGGGAAGAATTAGCCCAGTTAGCTGGTGGGAAATCCGCCAGTGATGCGATCGCTTTTGCGGAAAGTTTATTAACGCAAGCCGCTAATCACCGTCAGGGACAGAGAAGTTGAAATTCCAATACTCCCTTAATTAGCCGCATCAAAAATTTGCTGTGCGGTTAAATTTAACTGGGGAAATACCCTACGGAAAGCTAAAGCTACAAAATTCAGAATTCAAAATAAATGTTTTAAACTCTTAGACCCTTACACCCCTACACCCTTACACCCGTTCTCAACAGAAAATCTGGGTGCGTAAGTCCTGAGTCAGCGACGCGACTATTGACCAGTTGGCTCTATTGTCACTCTGACGAAAAAATTACTGAAGTCCGGTTTGGTTCCATCACGATTGTGGCCAGGAGTAAAGCTTTCGTTTTTGAACAAATCACCAACAAGTTGCTCATATAAGCTTTTCTCAGATTGTAAACTTGCTGGCTCTATTTCGATCACGATCGCCTGCTGCACGTTACCATTTTTATCAATCACTAAACTAGCTAGTAACTGCGCCGGTTTGATGGGAGAATCGCCGGGAAGATAGCTGGAATCTACAGTTTTTGAACTGCTTCCTTGATATGCAGACAAGACTTCTGGTAAATCATTGACTAATTGGCGTGCTTCTGATTCTGCTAGAGGTACTAATGTGGCGATCGCTCCCCTGGCGGTAGAATTTGCATTATCCTCTGTCGGGGTGTTTGCAGGTTCTTCTGTTGGAGTTGGTGTATATTGCTCAGTGGGAATTTTTGCAGTTTCTCCTGTTGGGGTTGGTGAATTATCCCCAGATGGAGTATTTGCCGTTTCACTGTTAGGATTGGCTGAGTTATCCTCCGTCGGAATGTTTGTCGTTTCTCCAGAAGATGTTTCTGGGGTATCTTCTTCATCTCGCGGAGTTTTGTCTTCTACTGTTTCCGACTCTTGTACTTGTTCCGGTGTAACAGGTGGGATATCTGAAGGTAGCGGTTTTCCCTGTCCCAGTTCAATTTCTTCACGACGATTCCAAGGAAGCTCACCCACGGGAACTGTTGATGCAGGAGTAGGTTCTGGTTTTGTGGTTTGTGTGGGTATAGGTTCTGGTTCTGTGGTTTGTGTGGGTGTAGGTTCTGGTTCTGTAGTTGGTGTGGGAGTGGGTTCTGGTTCTGTAGTTGGTGTAGATTCCGATTGAGGAAAAACTTCCACCTGAGATTGAGCAACATTATTATTTTCCGACTGGGACTGCTCGCCAGAATTGACGATCTCAGCATCCTGATTTGTGGAAGTTTGTGGTAATTTTGCCGTGGTAGTGTTTGGTACAGATTGTTGAGGTTGTAGCGAGACGGGTTTATCTGTAGAGGTAGTCTGAGGCGTAACTTCTATCAAATCTATAGGAACAACACTTTGATCTGGCTGTGGAAACCACAACCCCACCGCACTAGATGAACGTATCAACCAAAAAGCTAATAAGTGAAGTGAAGCTGAACCTATAGCTACAGCAAACCATAAACCAGGTGGATCATTATGTCTCCGCCAGACTTTAGCGGGAGTGGGAGTTTTATCCGCTACCGATGTTGTCATATTTAGATATAAATATATGATTCGGAGCTATTGCTGGTGAATCTAGTGTGAATATTAACGGTTAACCATTAATTCTGATTTCACAGCAAAAGTCAGAACTGTTTCATCTATTCCTTTAAGTTTTAGCGGACTACCTTTAGTAATTTCTTCGTCTTGTAAATAATCTGCGACAGCAGCAGAAACCAAAATTGTACCGGGAACAGCAGCCGATTGCAATCGAGCGGCGATATTGACACTAGGCCCAATAGCAGTATAGTCCGCACGTTCGGCACTACCAAACATTCCTACAACAGCCGTCCCTTGATGAATACCACAGCGAAACTGTACACCACCATAATCATGGGTATCAAAGATCCCTTGATCCCGCCAACGTTGGTTTAATTGGGCCAATGAGCCGTGCATAGCTCTAGCCGTATTCACTGCTCGGCGCACCTGTTCATTAGGCGTAAGTTCTTCTGGCGCTCCATAGAGAGCTAAGATAGCATCCCCCATAAACTTATCTACAGTGCCACCATTATCAAACACAGCTTTAGTCATGAACTCTAAATACTCATTCAGTAATTCTGCCACTCGCCGGGATCTGAGAGTGTTGGCTAACTGTGTAAAACCAACGATGTCGCTAAACAACACCGTAATTAAACGCGGTTCTGGACGCAAATCTAAGCTCAAAGAACCAGCAGCCGCTTTTGACACCAAAGCAGGCGGTAAAAAGCGCTTAAGAACTGATTCTGTCAGGTAAGTATTTAACTCCAAAACTCGCTTTTCATTTTCCTTCAAAGCTAAAAGATTGCGAACCTCTGCTAGAAGTTCCCGGTCATTAAATGGTTTTGCTAAATAAGCATCCGCCCCATGTTCCGTGCTTTCGATGCGGGTTTCCTCATCCACTTTTGCGGTTAGCAAAATGATTGGCGTTCCTTTGACCTTTTCGTCGTTGCGAACCATCCGAATCATCTCTAACCCTGTTACCAAAGGCATCATCAAATCAGTAACAATTAGATTAGGAGTCAGTTCTTGGACTTTACTAAATCCTTCATAACCGTTACGAGCTGTATAGACTTGATAGCCACTACGGCGGAGAATATCGGATACGTAAGTTCGCAGATCCGGGTTGTCATCAACAACGAGGATTGAATGTGTGGAGTGCTGGGTGCTGTTTGCTGTTTGCTGAGGCTCAGTAATAGGTAAGGGATTAATAGTTTCTATATCTATATTTTCTAGTGCTGATTCTACTAGTTCTAAATCAGCTAGTTCTACACTGGCGCGACTAGTAGTAAGTTCAACAGGCGTATCTGATACTTGCTGTAGAGGTAAGTGAGCATTACCGATAACTAGCCATAGGGTAAAGGTTGTACCTTTGCCATAGACTGATTCGACAGTGACTCTGCCACCATGTAGTTCTACTAATTCTTTTACTAAGGCTAAACCTAAGCCGCTACCCTCATAGGAGCGATTTTCTGAACCTTCGGCTTGGCGGAAGCGCTCAAACAGATGGGGAATTTGCTCTTTAACAATGCCAATACCTGTATCTTGGACTTGCAAGATGCAGTGGTGTCCCTGGGATTGTAGCTTAACGCTGATTGTGCCACCTTCTGGTGTAAATTTCATGGCATTTGACAGGAGGTTATAAACCACCTTGTCGAATTTTTCCATGTCTATATAGACTGTGGGACATTCATCTAATTCGGTAGTTAGATGTAGTGCCTTTTTTTCGCAATAGGGGCGAAATGACTCAACAATTTGACTGACAAAATCCACTAAATCACAAGGACGGAAACTAGGCTGCATTCTCCCTGCATCAAGGCGTTGTAAATCTAGTAGTTGGTTAACTAACCGCAACAACCGTCGGGAGTTACGCAAGGCGATCGCACTTTGGGCGTAAGATAAACCCTCGCCTGCTCCCACTGCCGATTCTAACGGCCCTTGAATGAGGGTGATAGGAGTACGAAATTCATGGGATATGTTTTGAAAAAATTCTGTTTTCTGTTTGTCTAATTGCAGCAAGCGCTCGGCTTGTTCGCGGGTCTTTTGGTATAAATGGGACTGTTGTACGGCGATCGCTGCTTGTGCGGCTACGGCTTTAGCCAGTTCAATATCAGCTGATAGCCACTGCCTAGCTCTCTTCCCTTCTCGTAGGGTAATACTGCCTATACATTTGCCATCTGCCAGCAAAGGGACAACCATGAGCGATCGCGCTGGCATTTTCAAATGTAAATCAAACCTTTTGGTTTCCCAATCCGAATGATTAATATCAGTAATTATTACAGGCTGATGGGTTTTTAATATTTCCTGTAAAATATGATTTTCTAAAATAGGTGCTTGGGACTCTGGTAATTCCTGAGTTATCAGACGGTGATTGTCCAACGAGTCTTCGCTATGTCGAGAACTATCATACAAGCCCACACACTTGACAAACTCATCCTCCTCCGTCCACAAAGACAACACACAACCGTCAACTTGTAAAGCTTGCCCCAATTTTTGGGTAATTGCCGCAAAAATATCTTCAGGATTCAGACTAGAGCGAATCGCTGTTGTAATGGTATTGATCAAGGACTCTCGTTTTGCCAGCGCCCGTACCTGTTCATAAGCATAGGCCTGGGACAAAGCCAAGGCAGCTTGATCCGCCACCATCAAAACTAACTGCACTTCTTCTTCTCCCCAGACCCGTGCTTGAGAGCATTGATGCAGTGCCAAAACTGCCATCAGTTCTTGTTGGCAAATCAGTGGCACAACTAAACTAGAACGGATATCAGCCGCAGCAAACGCATCAGTTCTGTGCTGTAGCTCTGGGCTATCTCCATGAATGCGCTCATCACCTGCCACATCATGAATTATCTGCACTTCGCGGGTTTCCCAGACAGTATCAGCCAGAATAGTCAAAGGGGCAGAATCATGTATAGTTTTTTCTACTGGGCTTGGAGAATCTTTCTGGTAAACAAATCCTTCATCTACTAATTGTCCCTCTTGAAAGGAACGTAATAGACAGACATCCACCTCTAACATATGACCAACTGTATCGACAATTGCTTGCAAAATCTGTCGATAATCTAAGGCACTGCGAATTGTATTGGTGACAGTGTTCAGCAGTGATTCTTGACGCAGCGTGCGGGTTAGTTCACGAGTGCGGGCTTTGAGAACATTGTGAGTATCCAAGGCTTGGCGAACTACGGCTTTGAGTTCTTCAGCTTCCCAAGGTTTAGTGACATATTTGAATACCTTACCAGCATTAATTGCTTCTACCAAGTCTTCTACGTCAGTGTAACCAGTTAATATAATCCGAATAATATCTGGATATTGTGTAGCTGTTAGGCTCAAAAATTCTGTACCACTCATGATCGGCATTCGCTGATCGGAGATGATCACCGCGATCTCCCCCTCTTGCGCCAGCAGATCCAGTGCCGCAGGGCCAGATATAGCTCTTAGCACCTTGTAGTCACGATAAAAGGTGCGGTAAAGCAAGTCAAGGTTGTCTGGCTCATCATCAACAACCAAAATTTTGGGCTTACTGTTTACTGGGGATTTCATGCACCGCTTTCCTGCTGTAACGGCAGTCGGATAAAGGTTAATCTCATTGGGAAGGATTGGTTCACAGTAATTTGCCTCAATGGCTTTTTAGGGCTGCCATTTGCGCTAGTGCAGTGCAATTGGTCTCGTTATCAATTTTTGCTTTACAGATTTGATGCTTATTAGTCAAATCTTCCCTCACCTCCAACACAAACATTTCAGTCTTACTGTATACATTCTTCAAGTCTGGTGCAAAAACCAGATGAAGCTACATATTAAGTTTGCCCGTTGCAACACTTGTGCTAACACATTTAAGTAAATTTTATTTATAGCAGTTATCTTAGAGTAAGAGGACGCGAATTAGGGGCTAGGCTTTCTCCGTAAACTTTCGTATTCAAAGATATGCCGGAGCGCTCATACTGCCTAATTTTTGTCGAAATATCGAAGTTTTAGGTCGCCATCTGAACAGAATTAGGCTAAGAGTGCGAAAGCCTACGGAGATGGATGGCAAAACAGTTGACAACTGACCACTGACCATTGACTATTAAATCAATTTACAAGTTCAATTTTCCCAGTTGCTGTTTAGAATATTTGAGAAGATTTTATTTGGATAATATTAATATTCAACTAGCCTTGACATCCTGGTTTTTTGATCCATCCAGCCACAAGCCAGTCACAGCAGATACTGAGCCAAGTTCTCACCAAGTTCACATTCGTGCTGCTACACCTGCTGATTTGACTAGTATTGCCCGAATTATTGCGGAAAGTTTTCACTCTCAGAATGGTTTCTGGGGTTGGGCTTTTCCACTACTCCGTTTGGGTATTTATGAAGATTTCAAACATCGCCTGTTATCGCCTGCTCCCCATCACCTTTGTTTAGTTGCTGTGGAAACTACTAACAATGGAGTTGATCGGTTGCTGGGAACGGTAGAAGTTGGTGTACGTTTTAGTGATTATTGGACACAGACGGGTAAAAGTTTTCCTTACCTGTCTAATTTAGCTGTTCATCCTCAATACCGCAGGCATGGTGTGGCTTCACAATTACTTGTCAAATGTGAGCAAGTTTCTCAAGAATGGGGATTTCAAAACTTATACCTGCACGTTCTGGAAAATAACTATCAAGCGCGTCAGCTTTATTTTAAGTTAGGATATCAGGTACACAAAATTGATTCTCATTGGAGTAGTTTTTTATTTCGACGCTCTCAACACATTCTTCTGTACAAACACATCAACATAACTTCGACTGGTTAATTGGATTGTTTGTGAGAAACAGTAAGGTGATCTAAGGGTTTTTTCTATTCAGCGTAGATAATAATCTCTATAAGAGCCTTATACAATCGTAATTGAAGATTTATGATTTGGGGGGGTAGTTATCATGGAATTATTATTCTCTGAACAAATTTTTTGACCCATAAATTTTTATCCATCACCTTAACATTTTGGTTAAAACTTATGAATTTGTGAGCATCCACCACTCACTAATCAGACACTCAGAGATTTTTCAGTAAGATTAACTTCGTAAATCCGTATGCTATCCTTTACTCTTACCTCAGTGCTAGTCTCTACGAAAAATCGCTATGAATCCCTATGTGAGCTTGGTCTTAGGTGAAATTGTACTAACTTTTCTGTGGAAATAATGCTATTTCAGTTTTTTGATGGACTTTCTATTATTTCGACTAATAAATATAGTACAAATATGTCGTATTCACATAAAATGTTAATTTGCTACTATAGTATTACCAAATATAAATATTTTAAAAACTGAATATTTAAATAAACAGCAATGTCAGTAGAAATACCTTAAACAAATTCTTAAATCCTTACAATAACTTATCATTAAACATATTAGACTTTATCAAAACTTTAAATAAATTGCACATATTCTTAGAGACAATATCGATTAATTCACCTACAATATGATCAATTAATTAATGATTTGCATTAATATATTTGTATCTTAGTTAAATTGAACAACCAATTTATATTACTAAGAAGCAATAAAAACTGAAGTGGTTTTAACCGTAAATATCCACTTTAAGTTGTCCACGCAACTCAATTATTAAAAAGTTTGCAAAAACATGGATAGCGAAAAACTCCACCGCTATCAAATTACTATGGTATCAACTTACTACCCTGACACAAGTTGCCTTGACGATTTTGTCATGCTAGATGGGACTGAGCAATCGCATAGCTCGGACGTTCTGACACTTCTGCACAGTGGAGAAGTTTTTATCGTCAATAGTCGGAGACGGAACGGATTAATATTATTTAAGCGCTACCATGCGGAATTTGCAGGCCCAGGGGCGGCGATTGGTGGGGACTATGACTGTGATTGTCAAAGGGTCATACCTATAGGCAATCTTTCTTTGTTAAGCCCTGAATCTTATGAAGAACGCCAAAAAGCTTATTTAATTCGGCGACAATGGATTCGCTTAATTAAGCAAATTACAGAAGACCCAGTACCTCAGCAGCGAGTGCAGAAGATTCTGGATCAGTTTGAGCAATACTTTCCACCTACGACAGTAGCTGATTTACCCGATGTTGCTTTTGCTTTGTTAGTAGGTGTGCTACCACAAACGGCGGGAATGGTACGTCGTTGGGGTAGTGAAACGGAATAGATTGATCTTTGGTAATTGGTAATTTGTGTCTCTTCTAACCTATAAGCTCTGGCTTGATTAAGGCTGTTTGTATGTGATTAAGCGTGCGGATGTTTTCTTCAGGTGTACCAATGGTAATTCTCAATCCGCCGCTAATCTGGCGTACCAGAGTGCCAGAATTTTTGAGTTGTTGATGAAGATTTAGTAAAGTAGTGTCTGATGAATTGTCGCTATCTAATTTCAGACGCAAGAAAATGAAGTTGGCGGCACTTTCTGCAACGGCTAATGCGGGATGTTGAGAGAAAGCATGAATCAGCTTGGTGCGTTCATCTAGGGTTTGGGGAATTGATTCTAGTAAGATGTCTCGATTTTGTAAAGCAACTAAAGCCGATGCAATGGAGAAACTAGGTAGATTGTAAGGTAAGCGGACTTTTTCTAAAATAGCGATCGCTTCTGGATGAGCGACACAATAGCCAACGCGCATGGCTGCTAATCGGAAAGCTTTAGAAAATGTACGTAAAATTACCCAATTAGGACGCTGGGTTAGTTCACTAACTAGGGTAGTTTGGCTAAACTCGAAGTAAGCTTCGTCAATTACCACTAAAATTTGGTCGCTGAGACTTTTCAACCATCTCAAC
Source organism: Nostoc parmelioides FACHB-3921 (assembly GCF_014696625.1). Classification (GTDB taxonomy): domain Bacteria; phylum Cyanobacteriota; class Cyanobacteriia; order Cyanobacteriales; family Nostocaceae; genus Trichormus; species Trichormus parmelioides. The sequence goes on along the minus strand of NZ_JACJQL010000037.1, from coordinate 14,109 downwards.
TCATTTGCAGTTAAAGGATTAGCTGTTGGGGAATTGGGATGAACGACAAACACCACCCGAATGGGAGGATTTTGGGTTTGTTCAATTGCAGATTGAGCTGCTGTTAAGTCGATGGTAAAATTCTCAGGATTCCTTGATACTGTCACGACAGGAATACCCAAAGTTTGTGCCAAAATCCCATACATAGAAAAAGTGGGATTAGCAACTAAAATAGAACCTTCGTCGCCTAAGCACGTAGCAATTAATAAAGAACGGATTAATTCATCGGAACCATTACCGACAGATATATTAGCGGCGGTAAACGACGATGATGGAAGATTAGCCGATTCGTTGACATATTCGGCGATCGCACCTTTAAGTTCCTGATGTCCGCCATCGGGATAACGATTGCTTTCAATTACCTGCTGAAAAGTCCAGGCGAGCTTTTGTTTTAACTCTAGTGGCAAATCATAGGGGCTTTCATTAGTATCCAACCGATCCAATTGCACTGGAACGGCTGCATCTGTATCGCTGCTGGGGTGGGGTTTATAGGCGGTGAATTGGGCTAGGTCTGAGCGAATAAAAGGAAGCATAAGTTTTAGTCATTAGTCATTGGTCATTAGTCATTGGTCATTAGTCATTAGTTAGTTATCTTGATTTATAACTATGGACTATGGACTATTGACTATAGACTATGGACTAAGTTCATATTTTACCGCTTTCGGGTAACTGACAAAATAGGGTAATTGCTTGCCATATTTCTTCCATGACATTACCTAAGGCGTGGTCACTGTCGAGTTCTATTAGTTCCACCCAGGGGCGGGAATGAGCAAAATCGCGGCTGGCTGTGATGGGGATGACTTCATCTTGTTTGCCATGCAAAATCAAGGTGGGGATGGGGCGTTGTATGTGGTCTTCTTGGTATTGAGCCGCATCTGTGACGAAATTGTAACTTAGGGGGAGCGACTTCCCTTCGCCATAATGGTAAACCGGATAATATCCGTTTTGTTGCCAACTTTGCACCGCTTCTTCACCCATTTTGGGCAACCAATGGGATAAAAAACCAAATGCTGGCGCTAATAAAATCAAGCGTTGCACTTGTAAATATAGCTGTCCTAAATGAGCAGCAGTTAAACCACCTAAACTGGAACCGATTAGGGTTATTGGTACAGAATCATCAGGGAAAGTCGCTTCTATTTGCTGAATCTGGCGCGTGATTGTTAGCTGGGAAAATTCACCCGCATTGAGATCAGGGATTGTGAGCTGTGTGTGAATTTGGGCAAAACGCTTACTAATGTCTTGTGCTTTAGCTGATAGGGGGCTAGAAGCAAAACCGTGGAGGTAGATGTATTGGGTCATTGGTCAATAGTCCATAGTCCATAGTCCATAGTCCATAGTCCATAGTCCATAGTCCATAGTCCATAGTTATTCTCCTCTGCTCCTCTGCTCCTCTGCTCCCCTGCTCCCTGCTTCCTACCTGCTTCATCGCATGGTGACAAATTCCTCGGCGGCGGAGGGATGAATACCAACGGTAGCATCGAAGTCTTTTTTGGTTGCTCCCATTTTGACAGCGATCGCTACACCTTGGATAATTTCGGCAGCATTTTCACCCACCATGTGAGCGCCTAAAACTTTATCGGTGTTTTTATCAACCACTAATTTCATCATTATGCGCTCTTGTTTGCCTGTGAAACTGTGATACATGGGGCGGAAGCGGGTGCGGTATATTGTGATGGCATCATCACCGAGTTTTGCCCGCGCTTCGGCTTCTGTTAGCCCGACAGTGGAGGCTTGTGGGTTGGAGAATACCGCAGTGGGTACTGTTTCGTGACTGAATTCTCGGTGGTTATTGCCAAATTCACTATCGGCGAAGGCGCGACCTTCACCAATGGCTACGGGAGTAAGGTTTAAGCGGTCTGTGACATCACCAACAGCATAGATGTTGGGTTGACTGGTTTGGCTGTATTCATTGACGGCAATGGCGTTCATGGTGCTGTATCCAGGCCCCTCTATAGAACTGGCAACAACATCAACACCAGCATTTTCCAAACCTAAACCATCTACGTTGGGAACCCGCCCTGTGGCTACTAAAAATACATCGGCAATAATTGGTTCTTGGTCTCCAGATAGATTTATTTTCAAACCGTCTGGGACTTGTTCAACTGCTGTGACTACGGTATTTTGGATAATCCGAATACCGTGATTTGTCATGCCATCTTGAATTTCGGTACGGATGTCTTCATCAAAACCTTTGAGAATTTTGTCGCCTCTGGTAATTTGGGTGACTTCTGAACCCAAACCGCGCATGATTCCGGCAAATTCTGTCCCGATGTAACCAGAACCAATGATAGCGATGTGTTTTGGTTGGGTTTTTAGGTGAAAGATTTCGTTGGAGGTGATCCCATATTCCATTCCTGGTAAATCTGGCTTGATAGGACGACCACCAACGGCAATTAAAATTTTATCGGCGGTATATTTGCGATCGCCTACTTCTACTGTGTGAGTATCTACCAAAGTAGCACGACCAGATATCAGTTCTACCCCAGCTTTTTCTAAAAAGCTGATGTGCAGTTGGGATAGTCGCCGCACTTCCTTATCTATAGATGTGATGAAATGTTCCCAATTTAATTCTGCCTTACCTACTTGCCAACCATAGCCTGCTGCATCCTCAAATAAAGCGGGAAAGTGAGAACCATAAACCATGAGTTTTTTAGGTACACAACCGCGAATTACACAGGTTCCACCCACTAAATCATTTTCGGCGATCGCTACTTTTGCCCCGTAGCTAGCGGCTCGTTTAGAAGCAGCCAAACCGCCAGAGCCAGCACCGATGACAAACAAATCATAATCAAAAGTCATAATAACCTAACATACTATTTGGTGATAATTTAATGTAACAGTTGTTATTAGTCAGTTGTCATTAGTCAACAGTCAACAGTCAACAATTCCTCTGCTATTACCTTTCATTTTGAACCAAATCCGCCACCGCCAGGGGTTTCTATGACAAAGACATCCCCCGGATTCATCTCTACTGTGGCGGTACTATCTAAAGTTTCTTGGGTTCCGTTGTGGCGTTCTATCCAGTTGCGTCCCACTTGTCCGGCTTCTCCACCATTTAAACCAAAGGGAGGAACTAACCGGTGTCCAGAAAGAATATTCGCTGTCATAGGTTCTAAGAAACGGATGCGGCGCACTACTCCATTACCGCCGGAGTATTTTCCTTTACCTCCACTGTGGGAACGCAGACTAAAGCTTTCCACGAGTACAGGGTAGCGGGTTTCTAATACTTCTGGGTCAGTGAGGAGGGAATTCGTCATGTGGGTATGAACTGCGTCTGTACCATCAAAGTTAGAACCTGCACCAGAACCACCGCAGATGGTTTCATAATATTGATAGCGATCGCTCCCAAAGGTAAAATTATTCATGGTTCCTTGAGAAGCAGCCATCACACCCAACGCACCATATAAAGCATCAACAATGGTTTGGGACGTTTCCACATTACCTGCTACTACTGCACTTGGGTAAGTTGGGTTTAACATACATCCTTCAGGAACGATAATTTCTAAAGGTTTGAGACACCCAGCATTGAGAGGAATGTTATCATCAACCAGCGTCCTAAAGACATATAATACTGCTGCTTGTGTGACAGCTTTGGGAGCATTAAAGTTACTATTTAATTGTTTAGATGTGCCAGTAAAATCAATTTCTGCACTACGATTTTTCCTATTTATAGTTACTTTAACTTGGATTTTAGTGCCGCCATCCATTTCATAAACAAATGTGCCATCTTTGAGAACATCAATTGCTCGTCTTACTGATTCTTCAGCATTATCTTGCACAAATTTCATATATGCTTGGACTGTTGCTAAACCATATTGAGTCACCATTTTATGAAGTTCTTTAACTCCCCTTTCATTGGCGGCGATTTGTGCTTTGAAATCAGCGATATTTTGGTCAGGATTACGAGCAGGATAAATATGATTAACTAGTAAGTTTCTTACTTGACTTTCCTGAAAATTTCCTGTTTCAACTAAGAGAAAATTATCAAAAAGAATACCTTCTTCTTCTACTGTAGTACTGTGGGGAGGCATGGAACCGGGAGTTATACCACCAATATCGGCTTGATGTCCGCGAGAAGCAACGAAAAATAAGGGAGTGGGGGTATTTTCTTTAGTTTCTGGGAATACGGGGGTAATGGCTGTGACATCTGGGAGGTGGGTTCCACCGTTATAGGGATTATTAGATAGATAGACATTCCCTGGTTTGATGGTGTCGCCTTTATCATTAATTAAACTGCGGACGCTTTCACTCATTGACCCCAAATGTACAGGAATATGAGGGGCATTAGCGACTAATAATCCAGAGGAATCGAAAATAGCGCAGGAGAAATCCAGTCTTTCTTTGATATTGACTGATGTGGCTGTATTTTGCAGAACAATACCCATTTGTTCGGCGATAAATTGATAGAGGTTTTTGAATATTTCTAACTTAACGGGGTCTGGTTGAGATGTTGTGTACATTTTTTGATTTTAAAAAATAGCAGTTTCCAAGAAAGTAACGAATGCTGATTAAGAAATACCAAGCTCTAGACTCTAATCTCTTTTTTAAACCCGTGTTAAAATCAAATGATTGCGTTTAGTTAATTTTGCCTGCCAATTAGGCTCAACGACAATCGTACTGATTTTTTCAATGATGATGGCAGGGCCGTTAATATTATCTTCTGGTTGTAAATCTTCTCGGCGGTAAACTGGTGTATCATACCATTTATCTGCTGTAAACATTTGGACTGTTTCCACAGATTTAGGTGCTATATCTATCGAACGAGTACGAGTAATTAATGGTTCGTCAGGAGTGTTGATTTTTTGAATCACTTCTACTGAGACAGATTCAAGTATTAAGCTTTTGGCTGACTGAATGAAACCATAACGAGATTTATGTTCTATCTCAAATTCTTGTTTCATTGTCGTCACATTTGCAGAAAAAGCAACTGTCAAAGTAGAGTTAGTTCCTGCGTATTTTAAATTTATTTTTTTTACTATTATCTCTTCATTAGTTGTTTGATTATTGCTAAATTCATTTTTGGCTTGAATTTCTAAAAACTCCATCAACGGCAATAATCGAGGGATTAATTCTTCAGTTAGAGTTTGTTCTACCCCTGCGACTCTGGTAGCACGGACATCAGCTAATCCCATACCATAAGCTGAGAGAACCCCAGCATAAGGATGAAGGAATATCTTTTTCATACCTAATGTATCAGCAATTAAACAAGCAACTTGTGCGCCTGCGCCACCAAAACAACAAAGAACATAATCACTGACATCATAACCGCGCTGCAAACTGATTTTTTTAATCGCATTTGCCATATTTTCTACTGCTATGGCAATAAATCCAGCTGCTACTTGTTCTGGTGTACGATGATTTCCTGTAATGGATGCAATATCTTGAGCTAGTTGAGTAAATTTCTGAATGACAATATCTTTATCTAAAGGTAAATTGCCATTATTTCCAAACACGGAAGGGAAATATTGCGGGTGAATTTTACCTAACATTACATTGGCATCTGTGACAGCCAAATTCCCGCCACGGCGATAACAAGCAGGCCCAGGATTTGAACCAGCTGATTCTGGCCCGACACGATAACTAGAACCATCAAAGAATAAAATTGAACCGCCACCAGCCGCAATAGTGTTAATTGCTAATACGGGAACTCGCATTCGTGCGCCAGCAATTTCCGAATCTAATTGACGTTCATACTCACCTTTAAAATGGGCAACATCTGTACTTGTACCCCCCATATCAAAGGTGATTACTAAATCAAAGCCTGCTCTTTTGCTAGTTTGAATTGCTCCCACAATACCGCCAGCCGGGCCACTTAAAATACTATCTTTTCCCTGAAATTTATCAGCATCAGTTAAACCGCCATCAGATTTCATAAACATTAATCTGATATGAGGTAACTGACTAGATACTTGGTTAACATATCGCCGTAAAATTGGAGTTAAATAAGCATCTACTACTGTTGTATCCCCTCGACTTACTAACTTCATTAAGGGACTGACTTGGTGGGAAATGGAGATTTGAGTAAAGCCAATTTCTTGAGCAATTTCGGCTACTTGTTGTTCGTGAGTGGGGTAGCGATCGCTGTGCATCAAAACAATGGCACAACTACGAATTCCTGTATGATAAACTGCTTGTAAATCTTCTTTTAATTGTACAATATTTACAGGTGTTAATTCCTTGCCTTGGGCATCATAGCGTTCCTCTACTTCCACTACCTGTTCATAAAGCATTGTCGGTAAAATAATTTGCCGAGCGAAAATATTGGGACGATTTTGATAGCCGATTCTTAACGCATCTTTAAATCCTTTGGTAATCAGTAGGACAACCCTATCTCCCTTTCTTTCCAACAGCGCATTTGTCGCTACTGTTGTTCCCATTTTAACTACTTCTATTGCTGCATCAGGAATGGGTTGATTATCCGCAAGCCCTAGAATATCTCGGATACCCTGGATAACTGCGTCTTGATATTGTTCAGGATTTTCCGAGAGTAATTTATATACTATTATCCATTCTTGATTAGGCAGAGGAACAATCAAAAAACGTTCGGTTGATTTTGATAATCTCTCTACTATCTCTGGATTATGGGTAACAGCAACAATATCTGTGAATGTACCACCCCGGTCAGCGAATACTTTTAACATTTCCCTATTTATGCGGATATGTGTATGATAACCATGAGGTGTATCAAAGTACATAATCCTAACTTAGGCAAGTTGCTTTTTTTGAGAATACAGGCGATCGCAGTGTAATGCCCAGGCTACACCAAATATACCACTTAGGGAACCAGCGATCGCAGCTGTCACCCCCCATCCCAACGGCCCTGTCCAGTTGGTAATTTCTTTGATAATTGCTGTGCTGGCTTTGCCAACTATATAAGCTGTTCCTATTGCACCAACGGTAACTAAACCTAAGTCTACCAGTATTTCTGACAGTGATTTGCTTGATAAGTCTTCTTCAAAATAAATCTTCCAAATGCTGGTGTACATGAGAATATCAGAAGCAGTTAAGATGAATTGCTTGGGTATTTCTCCACCAGGACTTGGTATGGCTGAAGTTGTAGCACCGCTAATAGAAGAAGTAGTGATAAATAAAACTGTCTCTATTCTCTTTTTATCTAATTTACCCATTTTTAGTAATACCTATTGATTAAAAATAGAATATACAGGATTCATACTTAATTTTTGAAATATTTGGACATAATAGCTGATATAAATAAAGTCCGCTTGCGCGGACTACGGACATTGGATAAGGTTAGGTTATTACCAAGATGGCCTACTATTTTCTAGAGGCTGATTTCATTCTTGACGAATTATTGATATAAATCAAGTATCTCTCACTAATTTTTTAGACATAATTATCATAATAAAAAAGTCCATTCTTTTGTGGTGAAGTTTTTGGTAATAGGTAATGGGTAATAGGGATGACATTTACCAATTATCCCTTACCTATTAACAGAAAATAGAATTTTATTTTCTATAATTTTAATTTGAAAATAAAACTGTGATTCACGAAAATAACCCTGGAATTTTTCACTTTTGGTGTTTTATTTTATCAATATTAAATATTCAGCATAATCATCTTCCTGCTTCCGATAGATTTTTTAAAACTTCAAGTGCATCATCACACCACTCTATCCAAGCTTGCTCATATTTAATTCCCGCTTTTAAGACTAAATTTTTCAATTTTTCATCCTTATTTAGTTCTTTCGGGTAAGGACATTTCCCCTTCTGAATCTCTCCATAAGTAAGTAATTTTTCTAAATGGATTCTGCGATGACGTGTGACATCTTCTATCAGCAGATTGACTGGTACTAGATCACCGGAAAAAATTTTGACTAACAAATCTTCTCTGACTACATCAGGTTCGCTGGGTTTGTGCATCCACTCAATCAGGTGCTGCTTTCCCTGTTCGGTGATTGAATACACTTTTTTATCCAGGCGACCTTCACGGGGAATCACCTCGGACACAATCAAACCAGCAGATTCCAGTTTACCCAGTTCTCTGTAGATTTGTTGCTGGGAAGCTTGCCAAAAATAACCTACGGACTCACTGAAGACTTTAGAAAGATCATAACCACTGTGGGGTGCATCAATTAAACAGGTCAGGATTGCTTGCGATAAACCCATAAAAAACTACTTGACAGATATTTTCTTAAGTGTACACTAGAACTTGTATACAACAAGTTGAGTACAAATTTGTGAGTATCAAATATTGTATACAGTAAATCTGCCAACATCTAGGCAATGACTTATGCAAAACCTCCATCCAGACCGATTCAGGAATCTCAGTTATCCTAATAGAAAGCTCATTTTCGGTATAGTTGCCATAGCGTTAGCAAGCGCAGCTAGTTCGCTGTATTTAGCCTCTGGCGTAGGCAATTCGGGGAAAGAAGTTACCCCATTGGTAATTGATCAGCGTCCTGCAATCAAGGCTATTACTGCTTTGGGGAGGATAGAACCGCAAGGTGAAGTTGTACAGGTGTCAGTTTCCCAGACTGCTGGTAGTAACCGCATAGCAGAATTGTTGGTAAAACAAGGCGATCGCATCAACAAGGGACAAATCATTGCTATCCTAGATAACCGCGATACTCGGCTAGCGGCTTTAAATAGAGCCAAACAACAAGTTGCAGTTGCACAATCGCAATTAGCACAGGTAAAAGCTGGAGCCAAACAGGGAGAAATTGCTGCTCAACAAGCCATAATTGCAGAATTAGCAGCAGAACTACGCCAAGAAGTTGCAGCCAGAGTGGCGACGGTGAGGCGCTTAGAAGCAGAAGTGAGAAATGCTCAGATTGAATATCAGCGCTATCAATCGTTGCAAGCAGATGGCGCGGTTTCTGCATCTATGAGAGATAGTAAAAAGCTAACTCTAGAAACCACCGAAGAAAGTTTACGGGAAGCCTTAGCCAATCGCAGCCAAACATCAGAAACTTTACAAGAAAGACTTAGACAAGCAAAAGCCACCTTAAACCGAATTGCAGAGGTACGTCCTACAGATGTACAAGCAGCGCAAGCAGAAGTAGAAAGTGCCAAAGCCGCAGTCCAAGAAGCCCAAGCTAATTTAGACTTGACTTATGTAAGGTCGCCTAAAGCTGGTCAAATCCTGAAAACCCATACCTTAGCTGGGGAAGTAGTCAGTGACAAAGGTATTGTGGAAATTGGACAGACTAATCAAATGTATGTAGTTGCAGAAGTGTATGAAGTTGATATCAACCGCGTCAAAGTTGGACAACGCGCAACTGTAACTCAACTCAACCTACCCGGAGAATTGACAGGAACCGTCGAGGATATTGGCTTATTAATCGCCAAAAAAGACGTACTCAACACCGATCCAGCAGCAGATATCGATGCACGAGTAGTGGAAGTAAAAATCCGCCTCAACCCCGAATCCAGTCAAAGAGTTACAGGTTTAACTAACTCTAAAGTCAAAGTAGCGATCGCCTTAAATTGAAAACCAACAACTAACTATGAAAAGAAAAATTCCTTTAGCATGGTTGCAATTATCGCGGGAAAAGGCACGGATGTTAGTAGCGATCGCCGGCATTGCTTTTGCAGATGTGCTGATGTTTTTACAACTTGGTATCCGCGAAGCTTTGTTTGATGGTGCTGTACAACTACACAACAGCTTGGAAGGTGAGATCGTGCTGGTGAGTAGTCGTTACAAATCCTTATTTTCACAGCAACGTTTTTCCCAACGCAGACTTTATCAAGCAATGGGTTTTACTGGCGTGCAATCAGTCAGTCCCATCTATGTCGATCCTCTTCCTTGGAAAAACCCTGATAATCAAGAAACTTGGAATATTTATGTTATTGCTTTTAATCCTGAAGAAAAAGTACTTAATTTAGCTGGTGTACAGGAGAATTTAACTAAATTAAGAGAACCTGATACTGTGTTGTTTGATCTAGGTTCTCGCAAAGAATTTGGTCAGATTGTTTCTAAATTTCAAACTAGTGACACTTTCACCACAGAAATTAATAATCGTCAAATTAAAACTGTCGGCTTATTTAAATTAGGAACTTCCTTTGGCATTAATGGTAATCTCATCACTAGTGATGTGAATTTTTTTCGCCTCTTTAATCAAAGACGGGAACCAGGATTAATTGATTTAGGCTTGATTAAGTTAGAACCAGGAGCAGATATAAATTGGGTATTAGCTAACTTAAAAGCTAATCTTCCTGATGATATAAATATTTTAACAAAACAAGAGTTTGCCAACCAAGAAAGAAGCTATTGGAACAGTAGCACACCCGTAGGCTTTACATTTACGTTAGGTGCAATAATTGGCTTCATGGTAGGTGCAGTTATTGTTTATCAAATTCTCTATAGTGATGTTTCTGATCACTTACCAGAATATGCAACCTTAAAAGCTATAGGTTTCAAAAATCGCTACTTACTCATAATTGTTTTTCAAGAAGCTTTGATTTTAGCCGCTATTGGCTTTATTCCTGGTCTTGCCATTTCCCAAGGCTTATATATGATTACGCGCCAAGCAACACTCCTCCCCATCATGATGACACTAGAAAGGGCAGTGTTTATATTTATGATCACAACTTTGATGTGTTCAATTTCTGCCTCACTAGCCATCAGGAAATTACAAGCTGCTGACCCGGCTGATATTTTCTAAACATTAATATAGTTAATAATAAATTATTATGTTACCTGCCATTTTTATCTCTCATCTCAATCATTATTATGGTGAAGGCTCACTCAAAAAGCAGATACTTTTTGATATCAATTTAACAATTCAACCAGGGGAAATTGTCATCATGACTGGCCCCTCTGGTTCGGGTAAAACTACTCTACTTACACTCATTGGTAGTTTGCGTTCTGTACAATCAGGGAGCCTGGAAATATTAGGTAAAGAACTATCTGGTGCTACTAAAAATGAAATGGTAGAAGTGCGGCGTAATATTGGTTATATATTTCAAGCACATAACCTTCTAGGGTTTCTCACAGCCCAACAGAATGTACAAATGCCATTTGAAATGAACCAGAGTATTTCCTTTCGTGCAGCAACCACAAAAGCGGCAGAAATGCTCACAACTGTAGGTTTAGGAGAAAAACTCAATTATTATCCAGATGATCTCTCAGGTGGACAAAAACAAAGAGTAGCGATCGCTCGTGCTTTAGTACATCACCCTAAACTAGTACTAGCCGATGAACCAACAGCTGCTTTAGATAGTAAATCTGGGCGAGATGTCGTCAATTTAATGCAAAAATTAGCCAAAGAACAGGGTTGCACAATCTTGCTAGTCACTCATGATAATCGCATTTTAGATATTGCCGATCGCATTATTCACATGGAGGACGGTTATTTACGTCAAAATTAACGATCAAAAAACTATATAACTGAATATGTAATTTAAAAGCACCATTGCTTATTGGAATAGTGACCAATTACCCATCACCAATCACTTAACATCGTCTTAAACCCTACTTGATGATTTATTGATAAGTTTCTCTTACTTAGTTTAGACAAACTCAAGTAGCTTAACAATATCTCAAAATCTTAGTAGGGGTGAATATGGAATTAATAAATCCCAACTTCCTCGCAACCCATTGCAAACGCAGGAATTTTTTACTGGGTGCAGGATTAATCACAGGGTTAGTAGTAGCCAGTCAATGGCATCCTGTGATGGCGCAAACAAGATTTTCCGGCTATCCATTTAGTCTAGGCGTTGCCTCTGGAGATCCCTTACCTGATAGCGTGGTCTTATGGACAAGACTAGCACCAGATCCAGTAAATGGGGGTGGTATGTCACGGGTGAATGTTCCTGTGCAGTGGCAAATCGCACGGGATGAAAATATGACACAGGTTGTACAAAAAGGAACAGTTTTAGCAACACCGGAACTAGCTCACTCAGTACACGTCGATGTGCGTGGGCTAGAGCCTGATCGTTGGTACTGGTATCAATTCAAAGTAGGTAATGAAGTTAGCCCCAAAGGACGCACACGTACAGCCGCAGCCCCTCATAGCTCTATCCAAAAATTTAATTTTGCCTTTGCTTCTTGCCAAGATTGGCAGAATGGCTTTTACACAGCCTACAAACACATGGCTGAAGAAGACCTTGACTTAGTGGTGCATCTGGGTGACTACATCTATGAGTATGGGCCTCGCTCTGGTGCGCCACGTCAGCATATAGGCCCAGAAATCCTTACCCTTAGTGATTACCGTAACCGCTATGCTTTGTATAGAACCGATGTAAATTTACAAGCAGCTCATGCTAACTTTCCTTGGACTTTTACTTGGGACGACCATGAAGTAGATAACAACTATGCTAACTTCATTCCTGAAGATAACCAGAGTCGGCAAGCGTTTGAGCGCCGAAGAGCCAATGCTTACCAAGCTTACTATGAGCATATGCCATTGCGCCTATCTTCCTTGCCCAAGCAATCTAGTATGCTGCTATATCGACGATTAACTTTTGGGGATTTAGCCGAATTCAATGTCTTAGATACTCGCCAATACCGGACTGACCAACCTTGTAATGATGGACTCAAACCACGTTGTGACGCAGCTTTAGATTCAAAAGCGACTATGACAGGTGCAAGACAAGAAAATTGGTTACTCAGAGGACTAGACCAATCAAAAGCGCGTTGGAATGTAATTGCTCAACAAACAATGCTTGGTCAATTCGATTTCGATGCTCGCCCTGGAGTAGAGTTATTCAATATTGATCAATGGGATGGTTATGTGGCTGCTCGTAATCGGCTTTTAAAGTTTTTAGAACAACGCAAACCTTCCAACCCAGTTGTAATTACTGGAGATATCCATTCCAGTTGGGTACATGACTTAAAAACTGATTTCAGTAACCCACTTTCATTAACCGTTGGGACTGAGTTTGTCGGTACTTCTATTACTTCCGACTTTCCAACCAGTTTTATTGCCCCAGTGCAGAACGCACTCAGGGATAATCCTCATACCAAATTCTTTGATGCTGCTTATCGCGGTTATGTTCGTTGCCAACTAACTAGAGAACTTTGGCAAACTGATTATCGTGTGGTGTCCAGTATCCTTGAAGAGAATGCTTCTGTTAGCACCCTCGCTTCCTTTGTGGTAGAAAACGGGCAACCAGGCGCAAAAACAGCGTGACATATAGATTTTAGGGGAGGATTGAGCAATTGCTTTTTTCCTCTCTTTTTCTTTTAGCTATGATGTCTCTTTTTTGAGTTAATGCCTACTAATGTAATATAACTGCGATCGCTTTTCAAACTTTAAGCTACTGAGTTTTGATCAATTAATTTACCAATCAAAAATCTTGTAAAAATGCCATCATAGTTAAAGTAAAAGCATTCTGGAGACAAAACCACGGTTTACGCACGTCCTTTAGCACGGTTAATTGAGCAATTGCAACGCCTCCCTGGAGTTGGTCCCAAGACAGCCCAGCGCCTAGCCTTGCATATTTTGAAGCGACCGGAATCTGAAGTAGAAGCTTTAGCACAAGCTCTAGTTGAGGCGAAAAAGCAGATAGGCTTGTGTTCTGTCTGTTTCCACTTATCTTCTGAACCAGTTTGTGAAATCTGCCGCAATCCTAACCGTGAAAATAATACTATCTGCGTAGTAGCAGATTCCCGCGATGTGATTGCCTTAGAGAAGACCCGCGAATTCAAAGGTAAGTATCATGTCCTGGGTGGGGTGATTTCGCCAATGGATGGAATCGGCCCAGAACAGTTGACCATAACTCCTTTGTTGCGAAGGGTAAGTCAGCAGCAACCAAAAGAAGTGATTTTGGCAATTAGTCCTAGCGTCGAAGGGGAAACCACAACATTGTATGTTGGTCAACTATTGAAACCATTTACTAAAGTGACAAGAATTGCTTTTGGTTTGCCTGTAGGGGGAGATTTAGAATACGCTGATGAGATTACATTGGCAAGAGCTTTAGAAGGACGCAGAGAATTAGATTAACTATAGATAAAACAAAAAGGCGCTCTCATTACTAGAGAGCGCCTTTTTAGTTAAAAGTAGAACCTGGCACCGAGCGATTGTGGCATAGGGCAACCCCTAGACTATCGTAGCCATAGCAGCGTTTCACAACTGAGTTCGGGATGGAGTCAGAGTGGGACCACTGC
>NZ_JACJQL010000036.1 GCF_014696625.1 Nostoc parmelioides FACHB-3921 | reverse complement strand
CCTTAAACCGTGATTTTTACGTTCAGCAATGATAACTATCTTATCTCAGTTATATCTCCTATAATCCCTTCACAGTAAGCTTTTTATCTTTTGTAGACAAGTCTATTGTGGAAAAACATCTATGGGTTGACGCAAAGTTACTGCTTACATCACTACTGGTTGTAGAGAAGCGGCTACTTTTTGCGTTAGCCATTGATACCAAGTATCTAATCCCGCACCTGTAGTTGCGGAAACTTGGAAAACCTGCATTTTGGGATTTACTTGCTGTACATATTCTAGACAACGCTGCACATCAAACTGTACATAAGGTAACAAATCAATTTTGGTAAGAATCATAATCTCACTAGCACGGAACATATGGGGATATTTAATTGGTTTATCCTCGCCTTCCGTCACCGAGAGAATTACAACTTTTACTTGTTCGCCTAAATCAAATAAAGCTGGACAAACTAAATTACCGACATTTTCAATCATTAAAACTGAGTTAATAGGTGGGTTTAATTGTTGTAAACCCCGTTCAATCATAGAAGCATCTAAATGACAGCCCGTACCAGTATTAATTTGAACAACTTTACACCCTGTTTCTTTGATTTTTTGGGCATCATTAATTGTTTCTTGGTCGCCTTCAATGACGGTTATAGGTAATTTATGTTTTAAATCATTAATGGTGCGAGTTAAAAGAGTTGTTTTTCCTGCACCAGGGGAACTCATTAGATTGAGAGCGAGAATATTTCGACCTTTAAACCATCCCCGATTTTGGGCAGCCAACAGGTTATTTTTTCCTAAAATCTCTTGTTCTAAAGATATAGTTGTGCCATGAATTTTTGCATGAATTTGCGATGGTTCATTATCGTGATGATGGGAGTGAGTGACTACAGTACCATCAGATAAAGTGTGAGTATGATGATCACTGTTTTGTCCTTCGTGTGCATGATGGTGATTATGTTCCATTTCACCTGTTTCTAAATTAGTAATTGTGCCTTCAGCATCATCAGAACAACCGCAGGTTACACACATACTTCCTCAACTTCTATCTCTTTAATTTTCAGTTCTTCGCCAGTAATTAAATCTAAATGTACACTACCACAACCACATATTCCAAATGGTTTTTCTAAAGCAATTTCTGCACCGCATTGGCGACACTTTGCTAAACCAGGAATCTCTAAAATTTCTAATACTGCACCTTCTAAGACTGTACCTTGACTACAAATATCAAAACAAAATTTTATAGCATCTGGCATGATAGCTGAAAGTTTGCCGATTTCTAATGAAACTCGGCGTACTTTCGCGCCATGAGCATATTCATTAACAATGGCTACGATATTTTGTGTAATTCCTAGTTCGTGCATGAAACACTCTACTTATTATCAACAAATTCGTGGTAATTGCTCGCCTACTAGCATATCAATAATTCGTTCTGTGCCAAAAGTAGTTTTTAGAAACACTACCCCTGGAGGAGAAGCAATAACCTCACCAATAATACACGCATCTTTACCGGCCGGGTGAGACTTCATGGCAGATAAAACTGTGTGCGCTTGTTCACCCCTGACCACTACTACTAATTTGCCTTCATTAGCTAAATATAAAGGGTCTAAACCTAAAATTTCGCAAATTCCTTTGACTTCCTCACGCACAGGTATGGATGCTTCATTAATGCGTATTCCCACATTAGAAGTTAGGGCAAATTCATTTAAAACTGTAGCTAAACCGCCCCGTGTAGCATCCCGCATGGCATGAATTTGAGGACAAACATTGAGGATAGTTGCTACTAAATCATGTAGCGGTTGACAGTCGCTTTCTATATTAGTTTCTAAAGCTAACTCCCCACGAGCAATTAAAATTGCTGCTCCATGATTGCCTAGCTCACCATTAATAATTATGGCATCTCCTGGTTGAATATTGTGAGCAGAAATATTAATACCACTTGGAATAATACCAATACCAGCAGTGTTAATAAAGAGTTTATCCGCACATCCATGAGGAACAACTTTGGTATCACCAGTAACAATTTGCACTCCAGCTTTTTGAGCGGCTATTTTCATGCTGGTGGCAACACGACGAAGGGTTTCTGTTGCTAGTCCCTCTTCTAAAATTACGCTACAGGTAAGATATAAGGGTTTAGCACCACTCACTGCTAAATCATTAACTGTGCCGTTTATTGCTAATTCTCCTATATCACTGCCAGAAAAAAATAACGGGTCTACAACATAGGAATCTGTGGTAAAAGCTAGCCTATCCCCCTGCTGTAAAAGATTAGATAAATCCAAGCTGGCTTGGTCTTCTAATGGGGAAAGGTGAGGATTATCAAAATTATTAACAAAAATATCATCAATTAGGTCGCGCATAGCTTTACCGCCGCTACCATGCGCCAAATTAATGTGAGTATCTTTTACTTTAGCTGGGCGACGGCGGATTTGTTCGATTTTTTTAAATAGGGGATTTGATACTGAGTTAGTTTTTGAAAAATCCATTTTTTATCATTTGTAGTTGGGAATTAAGAGAGTATTTATTAAGATTTGCGTGTTAGTTGTCAGTTGTTAGTTGTCAGTTGTCAGTTGTTGAAAGGATATGGTCTAATACCCCAGTATTTGATTTCTGAGATATACGTAGTTGTGGTGGGCATTGCCCACCCTACAGATACTTGTGGCGTGGTTTTTACGTATCTTTGCCACTGACTACCGACTACTGACCACTGACAAAACTCTATTCCTTTGTGGGTGGAGTTTTTATCTGCCTGTTTCATCGTGTCTTCCACGATGCCTATCACAATGCAAAATACCATTCACAGCCCAATTTTCGCGTTCAAATTCATCAATGTGAATAGTTATCCATTCCGGTTTAGTATCTAAAGCAGTTACTAAAGCATTAGTAATAGCTTCTACTAAATGCCGTTTTTTTTCGATGGAGTGTCCTCTAGCAATTTTAACGGTGACAAATGGCATACTAATGTCCTCGCAGTGTTGTTGTGTGGAGTGTGTCGCTGCTTTTTTTGGAGGTTATGACGAGATAGTCACTTTTGGCTTTTCGGCTGCTTGTTTTTGCAACGTTGTCGAAAATCTGCCATATTTATAGTATGCGGCACAAGCTCCTTCTGAGGACACCATGCAGGTGCCTATTGGTGCTTCTGGTGTGCAGGCTGTACCAAATACCTTACACTGCCAAGGTTTGAGGACTCCTTGAAGAATTTCGCCGCACTGACAGGCTTTATGGTCGGCAACTTTCAGGTTAGGAATAGTAAATTTTAATTCAGCATCAAATTGGGTATATTCTTCTCTAATTTTTAACCCAGAATCCGGGATTTCATCTAAGCCACGCCATGCAAATGTTTCCCGGACTGCAAACACTTTGTGCATAGCTTCTAGGGCTATTTGATTCCCTTGTTTTTGGACTAATCTATTATATTGATTTTCTACTTCACAGCGATTTTCTCTTAGTTGCTGTAACAACATCCAAATTGATTGGAGAATATCTAATGGTTCAAAGCCGGAAACAACAATTGGTTTATGATATTTTTGGGCAATAAATTCATAAGGTTCAGTACCAATTACCATACTCACATGACCAGGGCCAATAAAGCCATCTAGCTGCAAATCAGGGTTATTTAATAAAGCTTGCAAGGCGGGTATGACGAGGACATGATTAGAAAACATACTAAAGTTAGTAATATTTTCTGAAGCAGCTTGGAGGATGGTAAAAGCGGTGCTGGGGGCTGTGGTTTCAAAGCCTAAGGCGAAGAATACAATTTCTTTATCAGGGTGATTTCTCGCAATTTGCAGGCTATCTAGGGGAGAGTAAACCATGCGGATATCTGCGCCTGTGGCTTTAGCTTGCAGGAGGCTGGTTTTGGAACCGGGGACGCGCATGGTGTCGCCAAAGGTTGCTAAAATTACGTTGGGATTTTGAGCAATAGCGATCGCATCATCTAATCTCCCCTTAGGCATAACACAGACTGGACAACCAGGCCCGTGAATCAGTTCTAGGTTGGCTGGTAAGATTTCTTCAATACCGTATTTAAAAATAGAGTGAGTATGCCCGCCGCATACTTCCATAATTTTGATATGTTTATCTAATTGCTGGCTGAGTTTTTCTATCTCACGGCGTAAGGCTTCAGCTTTTTCTGGTTCCCGAAATTCATCGACGTATTTCATATATGGGGATTGGGGATTGGGGACTGGGAGATGAATCAATTCAAAATTCAAAATTCAAAATTCAAAACAGCCACAATGATTTGGTTTTTAAACCTTTGCGCCTACCGCAAGCGGAACGCCTCCGGCGAATGCGTGAGACAAAAACCATCCCACTAATCAACAACACCAAAAAATTAATTACTAACTTCTGCTTGAAATGTGGCGATTTCCTGTAATAATTTTAAAGTTTCGGCTGCTTCTTGTTCGTTGATTCTATTCATAGCAAAGCCTACATGGACTAATACCCAATCTCCTAAACAAGCTTCTGGGGGATGTTGTTCATCTACGATGCAGGCGATGTTGACTTGGCGTTTTACTCCACCAACATCAACGATGGCTAGTTTGTGGTTGATGTCGGTGATTTCAGTGATTTGTCCGGGGATTCCTAAACACATTTTTGTTGTTCTTGGGTGGAGAGGGAGGAAAGATTTTTTTCACGCACAGGCGCAGAGAGTTTTTATGAGTATTTAAGGATGTTTAATATTAAGAGTTTTTCATTAATTTGGCGGCTGTGATGATTGCTTGACCTAGTGATAAACCACCGTCGTTTGTAGGAACTAAGCTATGAGTAAGTACGTTAATTTCTAAGTTTTGTAACTGCTTAGTGACTAGTTGTAATAAGATACTATTCTGAAACACTCCTCCTGTTAGGGCGACTTGATTAAATAAGTTTTGTTGACGAAGATGTTTGACTGTCTCCACAATGACATTAGCCAAACTTAAATGAAATTTAGCAGCAATAACTTGTTGAGGAGTTTGCTGCTGTAAGTCATCAAGCAATAGTTGCCACATGGAACATGAGTCTATACAATAAATATTATCGGAAAAGGTAACCTGAAAGGGATAAACTGCTGTTTCTTTAGGATTATTTAATGTATGGATATCGGCTATAGCTTCTAGTGCGATCGCTGCTTGTCCTTCGTAGCTACATTTTTCTGGACAAATACCGATAGCACCAGCTACAGCATCAAAGAGCCTTCCTACAGAAGAAGCCAGAGGAGTATTAATACCTTGTTCTATAAGTTGATTTAGTAAATTTATCGGCTGTTTTTGTAAAAATTTAATAATCTCTAAATCATTGTATTTTTGTTGACAACTATCCCAAATATTGGCACTTAATAAATGAGCATAGGTATTACGCCAAGGCTGATAAATCGCTTGTTCAGCACCAATCATTGCCACTGGTTTAAATGTAGCCAGGCGTTGGAATTGAGTATAATCAGCTAAAAGAAATTCTCCACCCCACAGTTTACTATCTGTACCATAACCTAGTCCGTCAAAAGCAATACCTAAAACTGGTGATGAATCTAAGGGAATACCATTTTCTCCCATACAAGCAGCAATATGGGCGTGATGATGTTGAATAGATTGCAGTTGAATATGGTTGGCTGTGGCTAATTCTTTACCAAGTTTTGTTGAGAGATATTCAGGATGTAAATCAACCGCAATTATTTCTGGTTGATGTTGAAATAAATTTAAGTATAAATTCAATGTATCTTGATAAGAATTGAACGCCAAAGCATTTTCTAAATCACCCAAATGTTGAGACAAAATTGCTTCGCCTCCTCTCAATAAACAAAAGGTATTTTTTAACTCACTACCCATCGCTAAAATTGGCGGTACATTATCAAATCCTGGTGGTAATTTTATCGTTGCTGGCGCATAACCCCTAGCACGACGCATGATTTGAATTTTATTATCAACCACCCGCATAACTGAATCATCAACTTGGTTCACAATCTCTCGATTATGTAGAAGAAAATAATCGGCTATATGACTTAATTTTTCTTTCGCTTCATCATTATCAATACACTGTGGTTCGTCAGAAATATTACCACTTGTCAAAACAATCGGGCGATTCATCCGCTTGAGAATCAAATGGTGCAAAGGCGTATAAGGTAGCATAAAACCGAGGGTATTTTGTCCTGGTGCGACAGTGGAAGCGATAGGGAAAGAAATTTGTTCCTCTGTCTTTTTTGCTAACAAAACAATCGGTGCAGCAGGACTAACTAATAACTGGCGTTCCCTATCATTAACAAAGCAATATTTTTCAATAACATTAATATCCCGTGCCATCAAAGCAAAAGGCTTATCATATCTTCGCTTACGTTGACGCAATTTCTCCACAGCCGCTTCTTGGGTCGCATCACAAGCTAAATGAAAACCACCAATTCCCCTAATAGCGACAATTTCACCCTTCTGTAACAAAGTACAAACAGCATCCACATCATCCAACATAGAAAACATGGAAGCAGTCACAGGTTTACCATCAGCCCGTTCTAGCCAAGCTGCGGGGCCGCAGGTGTGACAGGCTACAGGTTGGGCGTGAAAGCGGCGATTTTCTACATCGTGGTATGAGTCCTCACATTCGGGACACATGACAAACGCAGACATACTGGTATTACATCTGTCATAAGGAATGGCACGAATAATACTCAACCGGGGGCCGCAATGAGTACAGTTAGTAAAGGGATAACGGTAAAAACGGCTAAAGGGGTCAAAAATTTCTCGCTGACATTCAACACAAGTAGCTGCATCAGGAGTAATTTCCGTTCTCACTACGCCACTAACACTCTGAGAAATCACAAAATCATTAAAGTTTAGCTCATCTTTGCAAGGTGTCCTGATGAGTTCATTAATTTTCGCCAGTGGTGGACATTCTTCCTGCAATCTAACAACAAACTCCGCCAAAGCCCCTTCGTCACCACATACCCGAATTAACACCCCTTCCCCATCATTACAAACATCCCCCCGCAACCCACAAGCCTTAGCCAGATGGTACACCGTAGGACGAAAACCCACTCCCTGCACAGTTCCCCGCACTCGAATTTCCTCAGTCGCCATAAAAACTCCTCTCCGCGCCCCTCCGCGCCTACCTCAGCGCCCCTCTGCGTTACAAAAAGCGCCACAACAAAACCCGATTATTCCCAGAATCAGATATTACCGCCGTACCACCACAAACCTTCACCCCATAACACCAATTCAGACTATCCCTAGTTGGCAAACCAAAATGCCGATTTTCACTTTTACTTTGAAAAGAATTTTGGCCGACGATACCATCAGCGATCGCACCCTGCAATAATAATATTGACTCTGGCTTTCTCCATCCTAACAACCGAGAATTAGCCGTATCCGCCACCAGCAACCAATCCTCAGTCGCCCCCACCCCATAAGGCATACTCAAACTACCAGCACTGGGAAAATAAACCCCTTGGTTCATCTCCACCAAATCAAAACTTTTCTGTCCCAACACCACCGCACAAGGGACATTATTTTCCGTAGGTATCCCCTGCCAAATCATCACCCGATTATTACCCGCATCGGTAACAACTAAATTATCATTCCAAAAAGCAATATCATGACACCAGCGCATACTCCCAGCCGTGGGGGAACCACCACCATTTTCATTCCGAGATATCATATCTGGCTGTCCCAAAACCATATCAGCCGGTTGTCCATTTTCTGTGGGTAACTCCTGCCAAATTAACAACCGACGATTACCAGTGTCAGCCACAAATAAACGCCCCTGATGATATGCAACCCCATAAGGCCAGTGCATAGTATTGGCATCTGGTGATTGCTTACCCCGATTTGATTCATTCTCCGAAAAATTCCCTTGTCCTAATACCAAATCCGCCGGCACATTGCTATCTTCCGGTATCTTGTGCCAAATTAAAACCCGGTGATTCCAAGCATCAGCAATTGCCAAACCTCCACCACAGACACAAATCCCCGTCGGTACACTCACAGTAGCCCTACCTGGTGTACCCTTAGCATTCTGTCCCTCATGATAAAAATCTGGTTGTCCAATTACCCAGTCAGCCGGTTGACTATCCCTGGTGGGTACTTGTCGCCAACCCAACAACCGATGATGTCCCGTATCTGACACCCATAACGTCCCTGTTTCCGCCACCAAGCAAGCACCACGGGGGCCGAACATTGTGCTGGGAGTAGGCGCTAGAGGAATCGCTAATAATTCTGGGTTAGGAATATCACCTAAAATCACCACCGCCCCTAGAGGTGAAAGGGGAAAATTTGCAGGAGTTTTTGTTAATTCTGGTTGCAAAGTCTTATAGTGATTTGTTAATTTTATTACTTCACAGCAATCACCGTCATAATTTCTGGACACAGCGCCTTAATAGCCTGTTCCACCCCTTGAGATAACGTCAAAGTAGAAGCCGGACAACTACTACAAGTCCCGATAAACCGCACCTCTACCGTATCCGGTGGTTTAATCGCCACTAACTCCACATCCCCATGATGGTCTTTCAAACCCGGACGCACCTCCTCCAACGCAGCTTGCACACGTTGTAAAAGCGGCGGTTGGGGCTGTTTCACCAACCCATGATAAAGTAGAACCCCGTAAACCACCTCATCCTGCACCGCATTTTGTAAAGCCGGCAAACATTCCTGCTTGACACTTTTAATTAACCGTCTCAAAGCTTCCTGATGTAAGTCCTCAATCGCCCGCTTCAACCCAACTACCACCCCGCGCTGAGTTTCATCCCACTGTGAGATAATCGCCTCATAGCGGTTAATTTCCGTTACTAAATCGTCTAAATTTGTCATTGGTTGGCAACATATTATTGGGTGAGGAAGACGCGATGAATCGCGTCTCTACAAGTGGTTTATTTGTCGTCATTACTCATACTCACCCGAATTTCTGCCCCTACCTCATGCAACGCCTGGGCTACCGCCTCCGCCTGTTCCATTTGCTGACATTGACTAAATATTTCCCAAGCTTCTTGATAATAAGCACGGGCTTGTAAAAGATTTTGGGAATTACCTAACTCTGGCTTTTCGGGGTCGTCAGGTAAATTAAACAAAGCATTAGCCTTATTGGCAATCGTGTTGGCATATTCCACAGGCGTACCTTGACAAGTACGTACCTTTAATGATTCATTATAAGCTGCGATCGCTCGTAAATTATTTTCCACCGGATGAGAACTGGGTAAATATTGCAAAGCATTACCCAAGTTATTTTGCAACATCGCATATTCCCTGGGGTGGTCAATCAAGTTAATTTGCTTGAGTGCTGACTCAAAAGTCTGTACAGCCAAACCTGCATAGAGATTTTGCTGTTCTGACTCCCCCGACATAGAAAGGTAGGCGATCGCAATATTATTCGCCAAAATCGCGTATTCTTGAGGATAATCCTGACTTGTAAATACTCCCATCGCCTCCTGATAAGCAGCAATACTATCGGTTATCCTCGCCAAATTAAAAGGCACTAAAGACTGCAACACCAACCCGAAATTCATCTGGGCTTCTGCAACTTCCACCACCCCAGCCAACTGTCGCAGAATCGGTAACGCCTCCTCATAACCAGCTTTAGCTTGTAGCAGCAATTCCGCTCCCACATCAGGAATCGACTTCAACGCCCCAGCCATCCCCGCCTGAGAACGGGCTTTCCATAAAGAATAATCCCCGCTACACATTTTAATTGCTTGCTGATATAACTCAACAGCATTCCATAAATCCCCAGACGTTTTAGGCTTTTTCTGCAAACCTTGTGCCAATTCAATCAACATCTGAATTTTCTCTTCAGTTGTCGCTGACTCCGATGCAATGGCTGCCAATGCGGCTTTTACTGTTGAATCTGTAATGCTGGGTGTCATTTAAAGTGAATTATGAGGTAGGAGAAACTAGTATTTTTTCAGGAACTATCACCATTTTCTAGGTACATATGCAGCCTAATTACAGACAGAAAGGGATGAAAAATAATATTTTCAGCCCCTAATTTTTATGCAATAACTTCCATTTTTAGATTGGTGATTAATCAATACTAATCCGACAGTCAGCACTACTTTGACAAGTAAACAACAAATCACTTCATTTTGAAATCCTTGAGGAGGAATGGCATGATTATACCTGTAGTTAAACTAGAAATAGTTACTGGTAAACAAAAAGGAATTTCCGCCTGAGCAAGTAATACTAGTACTAACAAACCGATAGTACTACCTATCAGAGTTTGCCTCATAAAATATATGGGGTCACGTAGCAGCTTACCTTTCAAAAATAACCTCGCTGACAACCAACCTAATTCCAACATATTGCCTCCTAATAATTACTCAAGAAACTTAGTAAACCCAGACCCAAAACAATAGCAGGAATTACTCCCGCCGGCGCAAACAATGCCCCAATTGTGGCTGAAAAACCATAGCCAATATCTTTCCCAGCCAATACCATCCCACCAATAGCGCCGCCAATCATTGATATAAGTGTGGCTACAACTAACCAAAATAATCCCGTGATGATAGTGACATCACTTGTGACCATATTGGTCAGAAATTCACGAAGATGAGAGTTACTAAAAAATTCATTCATTAGCTATTATGCTCCTCTCTTGACTGGCAGTATACAAAAAGCCTCATTAACTTTTAAATATAAAACACCATATATATAAATTCTAGAGGGTGATCATCAATCAAAAATATCTCATATAATAACCCAGTACTTATACCTAAAAGCAAGCTCTACAAAATGTAAATTTACTAATTAAAATCTGTCTAAAAAACTACTATTAAAACAAATATAATATTGATTTAACTATTATCAAAAATTAAATTTATTTAATGATATTCAATCGGATAGAAAATACTGTATTCTGAAAAGTAAACCTTTATAAACAGGTGAACCTCTACAAGCGTCAACACCTGCATCACACCTGATAAAACTCTACTCACAAGAGGATAGAGTTTTGTCAGTAGTCAGTGGCAAAACAACTGACTACTGACCCTTCGGGCGACGCTCGTTCCTCGCTAACGCCAGTTGCTCATGGGGGAAACCCCCAAGACTGCACTGGCTCACAACTGACACACCCAGTGCGATAAACAATATATAAACTAATAGCCAATGACTAACGTACTCTGGCTGCAAGGTGGTGCTTGTTCAGGCAACACCATGTCTTTTCTTAATGCCGAAGAACCCACAGTATGCGATTTAATTGCTGATTTTGGTATCAAAGTACTTTGGCATCCTTCCTTAGGACTGGAACTAGGCGACAACTTACAAACCTTACTCTGGGATTGCATCTTAGGCAAAATACCTCTAGACATTTTGGTCTTTGAAGGTACTGTAATTAATGCCCCCAACGGTACAGGCGAATGGAATCGTTTTGCCGATCGCCCCATGAAAGATTGGCTAACCGACCTCGCCCAAGCCGCTAGTTTCGTCGTCGCCGTGGGAGACTGCGCCACCTGGGGAGGAATCCCCGCAATGGAACCAAACCCCAGCGAATCCCAAGGCTTGCAATTCCTCAAACGTAAAGCTGGCGGTTTCTTGGGTCAAAATTTCCGCACCAAATCAGGACTACCAGTCATCAATATCCCCGGTTGTCCATCTCACCCCGATTGGATTACGCAGATATTAGTGGCGATCGCTACCGGACGCATCGGCGACATCGCCCTCGATGAACTCAACCGCCCCCAAACCTTCTTCAACACCTTCACCCAAACCGGCTGTACTCGTAACGTCCACTTCGCCTACAAAGCCACCACCGCCGAATTTGGACAACGCAAAGGCTGCTTATTCTACGACTTGGGTTGTCGCGGCCCCATGACTCATTCTTCCTGCAACCGCATCCTCTGGAATCGCGTTTCCTCCAAAACCCGCGCCGGAATGCCCTGTTTAGGTTGCACAGAACCAGAGTTCCCCTTCTTCGACCTCAAACCAGGAACCGTATTTAAAACCCAAACCATTATGGGAGTACCTAAAGAATTACCACCAGGAGTAAGCAATAAAAACTACGCTGTCCTCACAATGGTGGCTAAAGACACAGCCCCCAAATGGGCAGAAGAAGACTTTTTTACAGTTTAGTCCATAGTCCATAGTTAATAGTCCATAGTGCAAATTTCTTGACTGTTGACTAATGACTTTTGACTTTTGACTTTTGACCCTTGACTCTGGACAAATAATCATGACAATTCAAACATTAGATATATCACCCGTCGGTAGAGTCGAGGGTGATTTAGATGTTCGTGTGGAAATAGAAAACGGACAAGTAGTTAACGCCTGGACACACGCCGAACTATTTCGCGGCTTTGAAATCATTCTTCGTGGTAAAGACCCCCAAGCTGGACTAATTGTTACGCCTCGTATCTGCGGTATCTGCGGTGCTTCTCACTTAACCTCTGCATCCTGGGCATTAGATACAGCCTGGAATACAACCGTTCCCCGCAACGCCATCTTAGCCAGAAACCTCGGTCAAATCGTCGAAACCATCCAAAGCATCCCCCGTTACTTCTATGGATTGTTCGCCATTGACTTAACAAACAAAAAATACCGGAGTAGCCGCTTCTACGATGAAGCCGTCCGTCGCTTCGCCGCCTTCACAGGCAAATCCTATGAACTCGGCGTGACCATTTCCAGCAAACCCGTAGAAATTTACGCCCTATTTGGCGGACAATGGCCTCACAGCAGTTATATGGTGCCTGGTGGTGTGATGTGCGCCCCTACCTTAACCGACATTACCCGCGCTTGGGCAATTCTCGAATACTTCCGCACCAACTGGTTAGAACCTGTATGGTTGGGTTGTTCTTTGGAACGCTACGAAGAAATTCAAACGTACGATGACTTCATGGACTGGTTAGAAGCAGACATCAAACATCGTGAGTCAGACTTGGGTTTCTATTGGCGCATGGGTTTAGATATCGGGTTGGATAGATACGGCGCTGGTGTGGGTAAATACGTCTCTTGGGGATACCTACCTCATGAAGATAAATACCAAAAGCCCACCATCGAAGGACGCAACGCCGCTATGATTATGAAAAGTGGCGTGTACGATAGCTTCAGCGATACCCATACTTTGATGGATCACTCCTTCGCCCGTGAGAATACCACCCACTCCTGGTATGACGAAGGTAACGCAGATGTTCACCCCTTTGACCGCACCACCAAACCCACCCAGAAAAATACTAAAGACTTCAAAAATGCCTACTCTTGGTCAACGGCGGTATTACACCAAGACTTCGGACGTTTGGAAGTCGGCCCCCTAGCCCGTCAGTTAGTTGCTGGTGGTCAGCATGGTGAATCTTGGCAACACTACGACGGGTTTATTCTGGATGCTTTTCAAAAAATGGGTGGTGCTAGTATTCACTTGCGTCAACTTGCACGAGTTCACGAAATTGTCAAGTTATATCGCCAAGCAGAAAGATGTCTGCGTGAGTTCGTCTTAAATGACCCTTGGTATATCAAACCCAAAGAAAAAGACGGTCGCGGTTGGGGTGCAACGGAAGCATCACGGGGTTCTTTGTGTCACTGGATAGATATAGAAGGTGGCAAGATTAAGAATTATCAGGTGATTGCAGCGACTACTTGGAACGTCGGCCCCCGTGATAGTGAGGGGGTACGCGGCCCTATTGAGGAAGCTTTGATCGGGACTCCTATTGAAGATTCTAGAGATCCTGTGGAAGTGGGACACGTGGCGCGATCGTTTGATTCTTGTTTGGTGTGTACTGTTCACGCTCATGATGCGAAGACTGGTGAGGAGTTGGCGCGTTTTCGCACTGCTTAAGTTTAAACGCAGAGGGGCGCGGAGGTACGCGGAGCGTTTTTTATGAGTTGAAAAAGATCAATTTCTGGTACGCTGCTTATCTTTTCGTGTTGGCTGTGAACGGTTGACAGTTGACCCTGAGCGTAGTCGAAGGGTCAAGCATAAGCGAAGCCGAATCGTTGACCGTTAACCGTCAGCAGTCAACAAACCATACAACTGACGGCTGACTCATGGCGGTCAACCATATTATTAAGTGGTTAGCCGGGATTGATATGATACACGCTCATACAGAAGAGTGTTTTGGCTGAAATGATCAACAACTTTTGGGAAAGCCCTAATTTGATTTTGATGTTAATTTAGGACTTCAGGCTGGGAATACTATTTGTCTAAGTATAAAAAACTATTCAAAAACAGTCTTAAAAGCGGGTGAAGTGATGATGGAGCCTAATCGGAACGACAAAAACAACTTTTTTTCTGCTCGCAGTCGCCACTACGGTGGGGAGAAAGCAGAAAATAATACATTTAACACTGATTTGCGAGAATTTGCCAACAGAATTGGCTATGTCACAGCCTTGGAAACATCCGGTAAGCTTTCTCCTGATGAAGCTTGTAAGCAAATTAAGTCTCTTTGGAAACAATTGAAACGTAGTAAAAAAGCGCTCTCGATTAGTAACGACCCACCAATTTCACCTTGAAGACAAGGGTTTTTGCTTGTAGAGGGTGTTACGACAAAATTGGCGAAGGCGATCGCTCAATTGGGTTAAGCTAGCAAATAATTCCTAAAACTGGGGACACTAGGCGCTTAACCATGTCTTCACACAGTTTAATATATTTAAATCTCTTGAGCTTTAGCTAGTTAGCCAGGCTCGATTTTTCATAAACTGAAACAATAGAAGTCAATGCTTGAGAGATAAATATATTATGCCGGAACTTCCCAACAGTTTAGAAGACGCGATCGCCCAATCCCGTGAAGCTGCTTTAGCAGCTCTCGCAGACGGTTGTAACCGTATCCAAGTCGAGTTGCTGTTTCCCGAACTCAAGTTTATGCCTGTAGCAGAACAGTTTCTCCCCTGTTTGGTAGAATATGAATCTCGTTTGAAAGTCTTCTTTGCTGATGCTGGCGCTGCTGCTTTAGCTCGTCGTGATTGGAAAGACGCACCCTTTCAAATTTTGGATATTGGTACGGGAAGGACTGCTTCTATTCAATCGAAAATTCAACCGGAAGATGAAATTTTCCTCTTTATTTCCCCCACTTCCGTAGAAGTACCCCAACTAGAGAAAATTTGTGAAATAATAGGCGATCGCCCGGCTATTTTCCTCAACCCTCGCTTAGAAGATGCAGGTACTGTAGGTATTGGTTATACAGCCAGACAAACCCGCGAGCGTTTCCTCAATATCATTCAATCCTGTTACTACCTACGTCCTATTGATGATGAAACGGCTTTATTCCGTTCTTACCCTGGAGACTGGGAAATTTGGGTAGAAAATGATGGTAACTGGGCGAAAATTGCCAATTTACCCAAAAAGCCTTCAGGTGATGAAATAGATTTAATTCTGATGAAAGGGCAAGCACAAACAGCAGAGGCAGATGCTATACCTGCCAGAAAGCCCAGTGTTTTCAAAAGTTTACAACGTTTTATTAAGGCGTTGAATCGTTAGGGGGATTGGGGATTGGGGACAAATCAAATTCTCTTTCGTTACCCATTCCCTATTACCCATTCCCTATTACCCGTTCCCCAAACCTAATTCGCCTGCAATGGGGCATTCAAGGCTTTCTCAATGCGATCGCTAGTTTCTAGTAAATGGGCTTTGGTATATTCATCGTTGGTATTGACTGACTTGAGTTTGTCGTTTAATTGTTTAAGTTTATACCAAGCTAAGGAACGGGCATCTTCAGGGACGTATTCTCGCCGCAACACCATACCAATCAAGATATCAAGATATTCTCGTTGCAAGCCGCGCCGGAGGCTGGTAATTTTCAGCGCCCCGGCTTTTGGTTTGAGAACTTCTGTCCAAACTCCAGTTTGCAAAGTATCAAAAAGCTCAGGTAATGATAGTGATTTTTCGGGTAAGCTTTTGAGTTCAATATCCTTGAGACGAGTGAGGCGATCGCCTGCTAGTAATTCCCGTAATACAGCAGCTTGCAGGAATAAGATCAAGTCATGAACAGGATAATCTAAGCGGCCAATTTGGGGGAAACTTCCCCAGTGATACCAGCGAGAAGGTGCTAATTTATTCAGCAGGTCTGGGGGGAAATTCAGGGCATCTTCAGCAAAGATATACTTTTGTAGTGTTTTGAGTGCTTGCCGTTGTTGGTCTACAGGTACAGGTTCAAATGGTAAGCGATTTGGGCGGCTAGCTAATTTAGTAGCTGAGATTTCCCCAGCCTGTAGACGGTAGAAGGACTGCCCACCAATGTATTTTGTTGTGTAGAAGATATTCTGAAAATAGTTACTGAGAACTGAGCTAAAGCGATCGCTTAAATCACTATAACTTTCTCCAGGCATGGGGAAACTTTTATTGAGACTTTCCCACATCAACCGAGAATTATCTAATTGCCATTGGGAATAAACCAACACGTTACTACTATGATCCCAAGCATCGGCGGTAGGGTCGAGGTCATACATATCCTCATCGGGAGAATAACTTAATTCCGGTTTATAAGATTGGCTGGCGATTGCTTGTAAAATTGGCTTTTCCGCTATGGGAGTTGTCGCGTTGGTTTGGGTATATCCGTACTGAATTGCCCAATCATCATAAGACCCGACCATACTGGGAAAATAGTCTCCCTGCTGTGTTCCTTGGGGGGCAATATTCGGCGGAATGTAATCCATCACCGAACTTGTCAAACCTTTATGGCGGCTAATTTCCTGATTGTTCATTTCTTCTGGAGATAGCAAATTACTACCACGGAAGTTATGGCGCAAACCGAGGGTATGTCCTACTTCATGGGCAATAATTAAACGTAAATATTGATTTATATATTGTTGTAGCTGTTCTTGATTCGGTGCGTTGTTTTGTAACAGTGACATGGACAAAGCCCCAAAGGCAAATTGATTGGCGGCTTCCATCCCGTAGCATAAGTCATAATCACTGGCTAACTTGGATAAACGCTGCAAAAAACCATTTGGTCTTGGGGATTTTTCTTGAGTAGTGTTGTTGGCCTTTGCGGCTAAACCTTTGTGACAAAGTCCGCGATTCCGCATTAGTGCCGATAAGGAAGTACGGGTGTTGAGTTGATTAGGTTCTACAAGTGTGCTGTATCGACTTTTGAGTAAGCGGACAAGACTAGCATCAACTAATATGTCTGCATCCAAAATTTCCCCAGTTAAAGGATTAACGCGAGATGGCCCCATAGCAAAATAACCATCAACAGTGTTAATCCAGCGAATTGTATTGTAACGAATATCGGCTGGATCCCATGTGGCATTGTCTGGCATTTGTCTGGCTTCCACTGCATCCTGAAATCCGGCTTTGAGAAAAGCCTTGTTCCACATGAGTATCCCTTCTTTGACAGCTTGGCGGTACTGTAAGGGTACGGCGTTATCAATCCAGAAGACAATGGGTTTCTTGGGACGAGATAGGGGTGATTCCGGGTCTTTCTTTTCTAAGTGCCAGCGATTAATATAGCGGACAAAAGGATCGTTACGTTCTTCTTTAGATAAATCCTGGTAAGCGGTGATAAAGTAACCAACACGTTCATCAGCTATCCGGGGACGATAATTATTTTCTGGTAGTTGGGAAAGACTATAGTGAACCCTGAGGGTGAAGCCACGACTATCTGGTACAGTCGTGAAATATAACATTTCATTGTTAGGGTTGGTACCAGTACTACTAGAGAAGTTCAAGACCGACTCAATTTCTAAGTTGTGAGGAAAGGTTTTGGCACTGCCAAAAGAGGACTGTTCTGTATTTGGGGTCAATCCTGTAAACAGAGATAATCCGGCTAAATCTGCCAGCAGCAAATCACCCAAGTCAATTAACAAGGTTTTTCTTTGGGGATGGATGCTTTTGATGTCCACCGAATAGAGAACGGAATCGCTAAACGAACGGGCGAGCGATCGCGCTTGTGGATCACCTTCTCTTGTGCGAAAATTCACATTACGCACCACAAAAGATAGTTTTTTGTCTACTCTCTGGAAATAAAATAAAAAGTCTTGTAACGGTAAACCACTATAAATTCCCTGTTCGCCAATACCCGATTCCAGGGTTGCGGTAGCTAAGTAATTTTTGTTTATTTGTTCTGGCTTAATTTCTAGATATATTTTATTCTTTTCTTTATGGCGATAGAGAGTAAATAGACCGTCTAGTTTTTCGGTATCTTTCACTACTTCATCAAAAGATTCCAAATCATCCTTTTTTTCTGGCTTAGATTCTGTAGTAGGTTTCTTGTCTGGTTTATCTGTGGCTTTACCAACTTTGAGAAATGGTTGCTGTGCCGCCTTTTTATTATCGTTTACTACCCAAATAAAGGGTTGATCCTTGACTTGTTGATTTTGGTTAATTACCCAAATTTGTTCTGGCTTTTGTAGTAAAAGCTGATGTGATTGTTTGATAGCGGCAGAGGTGAAAGTAGTGTAAGCAGGGTGTAAGGGTGTAGGGGTAAGGGGGTGTTGATTGGTTATTGGTTTTTGAAGCTTAGTTGTTATATCTATAATTGGAGAATTTTGAGAATCTCGATTAACTATATCTACAGGTGACAACTTGGCGTTCGCTGTTGCTATTCCTAAAAACAATCCATTGAGCAATATTAAATAAAATGTAAATTTTTTCATCTAGTTTATCCTAATAACTATCGTTAATTATTTCGTCTGCCCTATGAGCCTCAGTTGTCTGTTCACCGGAAAAGACCCAAAATTACCTGATGGCTAGCAATTAGCTTCTCAGTTTGGTGAGGAACAGCATTTTTCAGATTTTTTGCACTGTTTTGTTGTAGTATTTTTCCTAACTATCGTCCTTGTAGCAAACAGTACGTATTATTTTTACATCTGTTTTAGTAGAGTTAGCGCCTAAAAATAGAATTATTTCCTTAAAATAGCTCAATTTTGCCAATTTTTGAGAACATATAGCCTTATCGTCCTCTTAAAGATAAAATTTTTTACCGAGAAAATCCTTATGTCAGGTGTTGTTGATGTAATTTTGATTTTAAATACTAGGATTTATTTTATACTAGAATCTTCTTTTCTTATAGTACCAAAACATTGAATTTATCTAAATATTTCTACCTGGGGAATTTATTATTAATGGATAGAAAAATGTCACAGCTACCTCATGTTTGGAAACTCTTACAGAATTATGTTCGGGGTACAAGGTCAACAGATAGGCCTACAACAAAGTATGTAGGTAGTCGTTCATTTTTACCTCTGGGGAAACACCAACAAAAACCAACTAAAGATGTAAATTTTTCTCAAGTTAATTTACAGAAAGAAATTTTATGTGAAAGATTACAAATCAGTTTCGAGACATGGACAAGAGAGGATGGTCGGGGGGAATTTTCGACTAGTAGTAGCCAATTCCAACAAGAGATTTATGATTTGCTCGGTAATGGTGCATTAACCCCAGAAATAGTCGAAAAAATCATAGAATTGCTTATCATTGAAAAAGAATTTCGCCCAGGATTGCTATTTCATCGTCTAGAAGACTTTTATCAACGTTGGTGTCGAGGAGAATTTATCGATGCGCCACCAAGCGAGAACTTACCTCAGCGAAAATTGCTGGAGATGGCAGCACAAAATCAGGGTATTGGGCTGAGGCAGATTGATATTTACACTGGGCTTAATGTCCTGATTTTACTTCTAGAATTACACCGCTACGCCCAAGAGCAAGAAGAACTGCGGCAACAAATCAACTTTTATCCTTCTTCCCCACCAGATACAGACAGCTTTTTCACCTCCCAACTACTGCGGGTAATTAATTATAGCGATGCCATTGAAATTGGCAACTTTAGTAATATCGTGGGGGAATTTCTCCGGGGTGGTAACTTTCAAGGTGCATACCTGGGAAATGCCAACTTGACAGGAGTCAACTTCAGTGGGGCTAATCTCAGTGGTGCATACCTTGGTGATGCCAACCTTACAGGCGCAAACTTCCAAGGTGCTAACCTCACAGGTGCAGACTTTGGTGATGCCAACCTCAGCAGTGTTAATCTCAGTGGTGCTAACTTGAGTAGCGCCGACCTCAGCAGCGCCAACCTGACAGGGGCAAACCTAACCGGTGCTAACTTGGAACGTGCCGACCTCAGCCGTGCTGACTTGAGTAGCTGTATCCTCAACGATGGCGAATTAAGTCACGCCAACCTCAGTGGTGTCAATCTTAGAGATGCTGAACTCTGTCGCGCCAACCTCAGCAACGCCATCTTATTTGGTGCTAACCTCAGTGATGCCAACCTCAATCATGTTGACCTCAGTCGCGCCGACCTTTGTCGTGCAGACCTGAGTGGTGCAGACCTCACCCACGCCACCCTCAACGGTACTAACCTCAGCGATACCATTCTTTTTAGTACTAACTTAAGTGATGCCATTCTGGAAGCAGCTGACCTCAGTTATGCCAAACTCAACGGCGCGAAACTCAACTACGCCAGACTCAACGGCGCTATGTTCTTAGGCGCAGACCTCAGTGGCGTAGATTTAACGGGCGTGGTTCTCAACGATGCCGATTTGAGTGGTGGGATTCTCAGCGAAGCCGAACTCACAGGCGCAGACCTCAGCGATGCCATACTTTTGGGTACTGACTTCAGCTTTGCCAATCTCAACAACGCCAACCTCAGTGGTAGTAACTTGAGTGGTGCAATTTTGAATGGTGCAGACCTCAGTAGCGCTAACTTCAGTTATGCCATTCTCGACGATACAGATTTAAGTGAAGCCAACCTAGAAGAGATGACCTGGGGAGAAATTCAGCAATGGGAAGGTGTGCGCGGTTTGGAGACAGCGCTGAATCTGCCGGAGGCGTTGCGGGAAAAGTTGGGGAAGAGGTAAATCAATTCAAAATACCCTACGGGAAGCTAAAGCTACAAAATTCAAAATTCAAAATACCTTACTGGTGTGTCTAGAGTTTGGTAGGGTGCGTCAGTGTGATAGAGCCTAACTATACTCAAAAATTATTCATACTGACGCACCCTTACATTTTGGATATTTTTTTAGGTGTTGCTGATTAAGGGGATGATTTTTATCTCACGCATTCGCCGGAGGCGTTCCGCTTGCGGTAGGCGCAAAGGCGCAAAGGTATAAAAAGCAAGGATTCATTTAGAAGTTCCCTACTCGGCGCTCCTCAAAATGCTACACTAAGCTCGAATTAACGGTAGTTATACGGGTGTGAGTGGATGGGCAAGCGTTTCTGGCAAACTTGGCAAGAATTTAGGCAGTCATTTTCAGTATCAGAAAGCCTAAGTACAAGTGTCGAGACAGGTAAGGCAGTGTTGGAAGCTGCCAATACTCTCAAAGAAGAGGGTGATAGTATAGAAATCTTGCAATCAGTCCTGCAAAACTCATCTTCTTTATTAGATGTGTTGTGTTCGCCAATGGCGCAGGTTATAGGTGCGGGTTTGCCCTTTGTGCCAATTGGCATTGCTTTGTTAAAGTTTGCCCGTGATATAAATCAGAAAGACCCATCTTTAGAAGACTGCTTTTTTATAGTTAGTCAAGCGGCTTATTTGGAAAGCACCAAAGAAATTTTAAGTTTAAATATATATCAGCATTTTAATTGGGATGGCAAGCTAGATATTCAAGCCATCAGTCAGCAAATAGAAAAGCTCAATAATGTTGAATTTAATTCTGATAGTTTGGGTAAAGCCATCAAATGTTTCCATGAATCGCCTTTAGCTGAAGCTTTCAACCGGGTCTTATTAGCTAGATTAACAGCAGCAAATATTTCTCCAGGACAAGCGCAAATTTTAACCCAACGCATTGCTCGGAACACCCACCGCTACATTATTAAAGCTTGGATAGAAGCGGGTGAAGTGATAAAAACTTTAATTCAGCCTTCCTTGGGTGATTGGCAGAGAGAACAGGACAGGTTTCAAAGTATTGACGATTATTTAGAAACTCGTATTGCTAAGAAACCTTTTGAATTAGTTTTTGATGAAAAGTTTGCCTTTAAAGATATTTATGTACCTATCAAAGCCAAGCCTGTAGATGCAAATGGCAAGATAGATGAAGAAAAAGATGCTTTTAATTTAGAAACTTGGGCGAAAACGATTCTGTTGAATCCTGATAACTTGGAACAGGTGATGTTTATCCAAGGAGGCCCAGGCAGGGGAAAAAGCGTTTTCTGCCGGATGTTTGCTTATGCAGTGTGGCGACAGTTACACCCAATTTGGACACCAATTTTAATTCGCTTGAGAGATATCGACACTTTTGAAACACGGTTAGAAAATACTATCAAAGCCGAATTAAAGCTGGATTTTATTCAAGGCAATGCTAACTGGTTGACTAATGCCAATACTCGGTTTTTATTTATTCTTGATGGTTTTGATGAACTGCATATTGAAACGAGAAATAACCTCAACTTGGGCGACTTTATTAAGCAAGTAGCTGGATTTCAGAAAGAATGCAAAGATTACAGTGAAATGGGGCATCGAGTTATTATTACTGGTAGGTCGATGGCTTTACAAGGTATTGCTGATTTACCCCGCAATTTAGAACGGGTGGAGATTGTCGAAATGGATGGACAACTCCAACAGCAATGGTTAAATAAGTGGGAAGCCTTACAAATAAATAAAGGTAAAACCATCGCATTTGAGCAGTTTTTACAAAGTGATAAATGCCCCGATGAAGTTAAGAAATTAGCTCAAGAACCGTTATTGCTCTACTTATTAGCAGCAATGTATCGAGATTGGAAGTTAGACATTCACAAGTTAGAGCAAGCAAGTGATAATCGTACCGCTAAAATTATCATTTACCAAGAAGCTGTAAATTGGGTACTGACTAAACAGCGTTCTGACGCAGATGGGACTGATTTAAATATTGAGTTCACCAAACAAAAGCCTGAGGATTTAAAACGCATCCTCATGGAAGCTGCTGTTTGTGTTGTGCAGTCTGGTGGTGAATTTGCTTCTATGTCGATGTTAGAAGCACGTTTACAAGAAGATGAAGGAGCGAAGGCTTTAATTGAAAAAGCGAAAGAGAAACTGGGGAATGAAGCCTTGAAAACAGCTTTGGCTGCATTTTACATTCGTCCGGCGGAAAAACAAGAGGGTGGGGTTGAGTTCTTCCATAAAAGTTTTGGGGAGTTTCTCTTTGCTGAGCGCCTGAAAGCACGGCTTAAAGCTTGGACGCAAGATTATGATGCGGATGAGGGGAGACAACCAATTATTTCTGAAGCTGTGATGAATTGGGAAATCTATGATTTACTCGGTTACGGTGGGTTAACTAGGGAAATTGTAGACTACCTGATGGGGTTGTTAACTGAGAGTCAAGATTTCCCGTGGGTGGAATTATTTAAGCGGTTAGACAAGTTTTATAGTAAATGGTGTCAAGGGAAATTTATTGACACGGCTGAGGAGACTTTACCCCAGAAGAAGTTGCGACAGTTGCAAAGGTATGGGATTACAGGGTTAGGTCAGCGTCAGGTGGATGTTTATGCTGGGTTGAATGTGATGATTCTGCTGTTGGAGTTACACCGTTATGCTCAAGGGCGAGATGAGCTAAAAGCAGCAATTGTATTTTATCCATCTGGGAAACCGCAGGAAGATAGTTGGACAACTCAATTACTTCGCATCATTAATTATAGTGATGGGTTGGATTTAGGGAACTTTATTAAGATAGTTGGCAAATTCCTCAGAGGCGCATACCTCAGTCGCGCAGTCCTCAGCCTCGCAGACCTCAGTCTCTTAGACCTCAGAGGCGCAGACCTCAGTGGCGCATACCTCAGAGGCGCAGACCTCAGTGGCGCAGACCTCAGAGGCGCATACCTCAGTGGCGCAGTCCTCAGAGGCGCAGACCTCAGTGACGCAGACCTCAGAGGCGCAGACCTCAGTGACGCAGACCTCAGTGGCGCATACCTCAGTGGCGCAGACCTCAGAGGCGCAGACCTCAGTGACGCAGACCTCAGTGGCGCAGACCTCAGAGGCGCAGTCCTCAGTGGCGCAGTCCTCAGTGGCGCAGTCCTCAGTGGCGCAGTCCTCAGAGGCGCAGACCTCAGTGGCGCATACCTCAGTGGCGCATACCTCAGAGGCGCAGACCTCAGTGGCGCAGTCCTCAGTGGTGAAATATGGGGAGATGTCAAGTGGGATGAAAATACAAACTGGGAGAATGTACGAGGACTGGATAAAGCGATGGATATACCAGAAGCGTTAAAGCAACAGTTAGGACTGAGTTAAATTTGTGATTAACGCCCTGTGCAACTTGCTCTCAATGTATAAGGTTGGGTTGCGCTGTTGCTTCACCTAAAGAGATTTTGATTTACGTGGGAGAATAACGCTCTGCTATGAGTTTGGGTAGAGGAAAATGAATTTGGAAGAACCCCTCTCCAAACCTCTCCCCGACGCGGGGAGAGGCTTAAAATCGTTATTCTTTGGTGGTTAGTAATTCGTGATTGGCAAAAACATTATGGTAGGTTGGGTGGGGTGATAGCGCATCTCAACAAAGTTTTGACTTGTTTGCGAGAATAAAAGACTCATGGGCGAGATTTTGATACTCGCGCACGAGAATAAAAGACTCATGGGCGAGATTTTGATACTCGCGCACGAGAATAAAAGACTCATGGGCGAGATTCTGATACTCGCGCACGAGAATAAAAGACTCATGAGTGAGATTCTGATACTCGCGCACGAGAATAAAAGACTCATGAGTGAGATTCTGATACTCGCGCACGAGAATAAAAGACTCGTGGACGAGATTCTGATACTCGCGCACGAGAATAAAAGACTCATGGGTGAGGTTTTGATACTCGTTCACAAGTTTTCATGATTAATAAGATTGATTAATTAGCCTCTTGTTAAGAGATGTTAGGGGGCTTTTAAGTGTGGGAACATCATTAATCTACAGATATAGATATATCCAAACCCATATTTTGTTTGGCTTTCCTAATTTACGCGATGTGCGACTTATTCTTAAAACCCCTCTCCATAGCTTGCTACTCTACGAGTTCTCCGTAGGAGTACCCGCAGGGTACCTCTCCCCTGCAAGGAGCTACGGTGTACACACAAGTCTAATAACCTAGCCCCATAACGTTTTGATCCCCCCTAACCCCCCTTAAAAAAGGGGGAACAAGAATTAAAGTCCCCCTTTTTAAGGGGGATTTAGGGGGATCGAACGACATTTTGCACCCAGCAAAAAGATGTGTGTACACCGTAGCCTGCAAGGAGAGAGGCTTTAATTATTATGCCCCTTCCCTTGTAGGGAAGGGGTTGGGGGTTAGGTCTGAGAGAAAGTTGCACACGGCGTTAATTTTGAGTTTTGAATTGGTATTAATTACCTCTATTGAGGGTGTAGGATAAGGGCTGAGATTATTTATGCTGTTAATCCAGTCTTTAGCTACACAACTATAGGTTAAGCATTATGCCGGCATTGCAGAGACTAGAACGTTTTGGAAATCACTTGATTCTGGGTATTTCTGGTACTAGTTTGAGTGATGAAGATAAACGCGCTCTGGGTGAATTGAAACCGATAGGGGTAATATTTTTTGCTAAAAACTTTGTAGATGGTGTACCTTATGATGTTTGGCTGGAGACTTTTCAGGAGTTACATAGCCAAATACAAGAATATACAGAACGCGATTCGATGTTTTTTACCTTAGACCATGAGGGAGGACGCGTTGTCAGGACACCTTTACCGATTACGCGATTTCCTCAGGCGTTGTTGTTGCGATCGCACGCCCGTGAAGTAGCAAAAGCCACGGCAATTGAATTAAAATCTTTAGGCATCAACTTATCTTGGTCTCCTGTAGCTGATATTTATTCCCATCCGCAAAATCCGATTATCGGTTCTCGCGCCTTTGGGAATACTCCTGAAACTGCGGCTACTGGTGCGCGGGAATATTATTTGGGACTGACAGAAGCCGGAATTGTGGGATGCGCCAAACATTTCCCCGGACATGGTGATACTAGCAAAGACTCCCATGTGGAATTACCAATTCTCAACCTGACTCCAGAGGAATTACAAAATCGAGAACTTATTCCCTTCAAAGCTTTGATTGAGGAAGGGATTCCCCTGATTATGACCGCTCATATTTTATTTCCCAAAATCGACCCAGATTTACCAGCTACCCTATCCCGCCCCATCCTCAAGACTATATTGCGGGAAGAACTTGGTTTTCAGGGTGTCGTTGTGTCTGATGACTTAGACATGAAAGCAGTTTCCGATATGTTTATGCAACGTGGTACAGTCGCGCGGGCTTTTAATGCTGGCTGTGATTTATTTATTGTTTCTCGCAATATCTACGCGTCTTCTATCGAGCGTACCTATAAAATTGCCGAAGATTTTGCTGATGCTTTAACTGATGGTACCTTGGCTGAATTAGTGGTGGAGTCCGCTAAGGAGAGAATCGAAAGATTATTGGCGGTAACTCCAGAATATTCTGTACAGATGTTAGATAAAGATACTTTAGTACGTCATGGCGAATTAGCGATCGCTTGTTGTTTTGAGAGTAGTCCATAGTCAATAGTCCATAGTCAATAGTCCATGATTAAAAACCTTCATTTTTAACTGTTGACTAATGACTAATGACTAATGACTAATGACCCTAATTAACCGAAATGTTTGATAATTGCGTCGGCAAATTCAGAACATTTTAGGGGTTCAACTGGTGGTTCGAGTAATCTAGCTAAATCGTAGGTGACTTGACTGTTAGCGATCGCATCGCTTAAACCTTTCTTAATTAGGTCTGCGGCTTCTTGCCAACCCAAATACTCCAACATCATCACCCCAGATAAAATGACTGAACCTGGGTTAATTCTGTCTAAGCCGGCGTGTTTAGGTGCTGTACCGTGGGTAGCTTCAAACACGGCGCAAGCATCGCCAATATTTGCCCCTGGCCCCATTCCTAAGCCGCCGACAATAGCCGCAGCCGCATCAGACAAGTAATCGCCGTTCAAGTTCATTGTCGCCAGAATCGAATACTCATCTGGTCTGGTTTGGATTTGTTGAAAGATACTGTCAGCAATCCGGTCATTCACTAACACTTTTTCTTTCCACTTCCCGTTACCGTGAGTTTCCCAAATTGAGTTAAGAACTGTTTCTACTTCCTTGACAATTTGCGCTTTTTTCTCTGGGGTAAGGGCATCAAAACCAGGGTCAAATTGACGGGCGTTGTCTTCCAAGGAGATATTCGGGTTTTTCTCCTTGTTGCTTAAAATCCAAGATTCCCGTTCGGTGACAGTCTCTTGGCGGAACTCACTTGTGGCTAATTCGTAACCCCAATCACGGAAAGCGCCTTCGGTGTACTTCATGATGTTACCCTTATGCACCAAAGTCACTTGTTGCTTGTCTTTGGGCAATGTTAAGGCGTGTTTGATGGCGCGACGTACTAGGCGCTGGGAACCAGTTTTGCTGATAGGTTTGATTCCTATCCCAGCATCTAGGGGGATTTGCTTTTTACCGTGTTCTGGGGTGGCGGGGATGAGTTCTTTGTTGAGGATAGAGATGAGGCGATCGCCTATTTCACTACCTTGTTTCCATTCGATTCCTAGATAAATATCTTCCGTATTTTCCCGATAGACGATTACATCCAGTTTTTCAGGATTTTTGTGGGGTGAGGGTGTACCCGCATAATAACGGCAAGGACGTACACAGGCGTATAAGTCAAAAATTTGTCTAAGTGCCACATTCAAGGAACGGATACCACCACCGACAGGAGTAGTCAAAGGCCCTTTAATTGCCACCCCATATTCCTTAATAGCTGTTAAGGTATCTTCTGGTAAATACTGATAAGTCCCGTATAAATCACAGGCTTCATCCCCAGCGTAAACCTTAAACCAACTAATCTTCCGCTTACCTTGATACGCTTTAGCTACCGCCGCATCCAGTACTTTTTCCGTAGCTGGCCAAATATCAATTCCCGTTCCATCGCCCCGAATAAAGGGGATAATTGGATTGTCAGGCACAACCGGTTCACCATTTTTGAAGGTAATTTTTTCTCCGGTTGTAGGGGGGGTAATCTTGTTGTACATATTTCACACACTCCACAAAGATACGTTGGGTACTGGGGATTGGGGATTGGGAATTAGGATTTTTGCTGTTGTTTTCGCCTCCGTTCCCTACTCCCTACTCCATCATTCATTGAGGCGCAGATTTTCCCCCTATTCATCTTTTTACAGCATTGGAGGATTCTGGTATAGGATTTTCAGTGAAACCGCCGCAATTTTGTACGATCAAAAATAGTAAACTACTTTTCGCTATCATTGCTTCGCCGTAAAGAAGGCCGATAGCTGACCGTTTTTTCACTCTCCCGCTAATTACGAGTAATGGCATGACAGACCCAATGATTGTATCAGGCACTGCTAATGACATCGATTC
The DNA here is from genome assembly GCF_014696625.1 of Nostoc parmelioides FACHB-3921. GTDB lineage: Bacteria > Cyanobacteriota > Cyanobacteriia > Cyanobacteriales > Nostocaceae > Trichormus > Trichormus parmelioides. The sequence goes on along the minus strand of NZ_JACJQL010000036.1, from coordinate 41,570 downwards.
CCTCAGGCAACGGCTAATCGCTGGGTCTATCCAAGTTCAACAACAGATAATCCTACAGTTGGCTGATGTGGGCAATGAAGGATTAGATGTTTTAATGGAATTCTTACTGAAACGTCGTGAGAACCCAGCGACTTGGATTGATGGGAAAGCCTACCAAGTCCTTTACGGGTCTGATGCACCTCAAGCCCAGGAATTTTTGCAAAATAATTTTCCTGAGGGCATTGTAACTCTAAAATCAAGCTGCGGGATTAATTACAATCCTTTGCAACAGTTACTAGCTCAACAAGACTTCCAAGCCGCAGACCTCCTGACCATTGAAACCATGTGCGAAATAGCAGGGCCAATGGCTGTCAAAAGGAAATGGCTGTATTTTACGGACGTGGATAGCTTTCCCTCTGACGACTTACAAACCATTAATCAATTGTGGATAGTTCACTCTGAAGGTAAGTTTGGCTTTTCCGTACAGAGAGACATCTGGTTGAGTTTAGGGAAAAACTGGGATAATTTCTGGCCGAAAATTGGCTGGAAAAGCGGTAATAACTGGACTCGCTACCCGAATGGCTTTACTTGGAATTTAACTGCGCCTAGAGGTCATCTACCCCTTTCTAATCAATTGCGGGGGGTGCGGGTGATTGCTTCGTTATTTGCTCATCCTGCTTGGTCGAAGTGATGGGGATTGAGGACTGGGGGAAAGAAGCAGGGGAGCAGGGGAAGGAAGAGAAAGGGACTTCCAACTAAAAAAATATACAATCGCTTTGGTAAGCAGGGGAGGCAGGGGGAGCAGGGGAAGCAGGGGAGGAATAATACAATGATCATATTTGCTCTGACCCATTGAATAATTTATTTTCTGGAAGTCCCCAAAGAACTAATGACAACTGACAATTGACAACTGACCAATGACTAAAGATAATGGCAAAAGTTCGTTTAGAAGATATAAAGCGTCGATTTAACAACGTCACTGCAATTGAGGAAATCTCCTTTGAAATTCCGGATGGTGAGTTTTGGGTTTTGGTGGGGCCTTCTGGTTGTGGTAAGTCTACAATTTTACGAACGATCGCTGGTTTAGAAAGTGCCACATCAGGTAATCTGTTTATTGGCGATCGCTTGGTCAATAACATTCCCGCCAGAGCGCGCGATGTGGCGATGGTGTTTCAAAATTACGCCCTTTATCCCCACATGACGGTGGCGGAAAATATCGCCTTTGGGTTAAAGATGCGGAAAATTAACCCGAAAATTGTGCAAGAACGGGTGGTGGATGTGGCGCGATCGCTTTCGTTGGATCATTTGTTAGATCGCAAACCCAAGCAACTTTCCGGGGGTCAGCAACAAAGGGTAGCATTAGGGAGAGCGATCGCCCGTGAACCACAAGTATTTTTATTAGATGAACCTTTGTCTAATTTAGATGCCCAATTGCGAGACGATACTAGGGCAGAATTAAAGCAGTTACATCAACAATTAGGCATTACAACTATCTACGTTACCCATGATCAAGTCGAGGCGATGACTTTGGCTGATAAGATTGTGGTCTTAAGTGGCGGACGGATTCAACAAATTGGTGAACCTCAAGGAATTTATGCTCGTCCTGCTAATCAAATGGTGGCAACTTTTTTAGGTAATCCACCGATGAATATTCTGCCTGCAACTTATCAACTTGCAGGTTTTGATGTCAATGGACAATTACTCGCAATTCCAGCATTACTTAGGGAAAATTTACAACTGCGTCCGGGACAACGAGTAAATTTGGGCATTCGTCCAGAACACATTTCAATTAATTCCGACGCAATTAATGACCAGAGTTCAGGATTGTTAGTCGATGTCAAATTAGTTGAACCTTTAGGAAGGGAAACATTAGTTCGTGTGAGTTTACCCGATTCAACAGTACTATTGAGTGTTCAATTGAGTGGAAACGTGCGTCTACATTCAGGCGATAGCCTTTCTCTACAACTCGATTTAAATCAGTTGTTTATTTTTGATCCTCAGACTGGCTATAAAATATCACCCCAGGATTGACTAAACGACTACACCCCAGTTTCAACCCCTGCGGCTTGTAGGCTGGAATTTGGTGGCGATCGCTCCATTGAAGCTCTTCCACAATTCCTTAAACTAGGGGTATGGGGGGCTTAACCTATTCTTCACTTGAGAAAGATAAGAACTCAATAGCTCCAGTCCAGAGCAGAAAGACTAGGAAACCCCACGGAATTATAATTCATGTCTACCCTCAACCAGTTGCCCTTGCAGCAAATAGCGACGATGTTCCCCCGGCCTTTGGCGATCGCTATGACACTCACCACTGGATTGATTATGGCAACAAGCTCTTCAGCCACCGCATCCCCCTTTCGCGTCAATCCCTATCTACAGCAGCCTTCCAGCGAAGGTATATATTTCACTTGGTTTACAGAGGAAGACACACCCGGTATCCTCTCAATTACTGGAACTGGTCTAACCAATCCCCTCACCTTCACTAGCACACCTACATACCAGTCCGTACTTACATATACCAACGCCGAGAAAAATCAAAATATTGCTGGTCTATCTCCAGGTTCTTGGTTACTCAGTGATAACAATTACAAACACACAGTAGATGTGCGTGGTTTGCAACCAGGAACAACATATCAATATACGGTGTCCCAAGGGTCGAGTGTTTTTAATTCATTCTTTAAAACCGCCCCTACTAGAGACAACTGGGACAGCATTCGCTTTATCGCCATGTCTGATAGTGAAACCGAGCCATTGGGACGCTCTACCCGTCGTGAATGGCAACCAGGCGCATTGGCTCCAGGTTCAGCACCACGCCCTGAGCTAATTGGTAGTCGATGGGCAGATACCTTCGGCACTTCCGGCTCTGGTGGTTCGCAGACTTTACGCTATGCCTTAACTGAAAATGAAGGTTACCGAAATAATTTAGCGATCGTTAATAGCCGCAATCCTGACTTCCTGATGATGCCGGGCGATTTGGTACAAGGCGGCGGTTATCAACCAGGGTGGGACGAATTTTTCCGTCACAATGCCGGAGAATTTGACAGTGTGTTATCACAATACCCAATCCTACCAGCCCTCGGTAATTGGGAGAACTTTGGCGCTCTCAATGGTGGTTATGGTACTGATGCTGATGGACGTTTTGGCCCGAAATTTGGCCGTGATAAATATCACGTATATTTTGATGCACCTGATAACAGTACACCAGAGCATCAGGATAATTACTATCGTATCGACTACGGCCCCATCACTATCATTACCCTCGATAGTTCTAATGGTGAACCTGATGATCGCCGCAGTAACTACGGTGGCGCAGGACAACCGCCTAGAATCAGTGGACAAGATTATACAGGCACAGGAACTGACACTCAAGAAAACTATACACGGGAACAGTATGAAGCGGCTGGTGGTACTGACTTGGCTGACTTCAACCCTGGTAGCCCCCAATGGAATTGGGCAGAGGCGCAATTAGCAGATGCACGAGCTAAAGGTCAAATGATTTTCGTGCAGTTTCATCACGCACCATACAGTAGTGGCGAACACGGACAACCAATGAACCATAATCTCTCAACAGGTCAGGGCGGTACTCCAATGCGCCAATACCATAATATGTTTGAGCAGTATGGTGTCTTGGCAGTTTTGTCTGGTCATAGTGAAATGTTCGAGCGCAGTTTTGTAGATGAAAACGGCGATGGTATTGGCGTACATTACTATGATGTGGGTGTAGCAGGTGACGGATTACGAGGCGAGAAACGCGCTGGTTCTAGCTTGAGCGATCCTTTGTTAAACTACAACAGGTTTAGTCAATGGACAGCCGACCAAAGCGAAGGCGAATTTTGGCAAGAAATGTCGGGTGGGCGGCAATTAATCAATGGTGGCAAACACTACGGACATCTTGAGGTTAATTTAGAACGACTCAGTGGTAGAAATAACCAATATGCCAAGGTCGCGTTGACACCTGTGTATATTTTTCCTATTCTTGACGAAAACTATAATTTAGTGCGTACTGAGCGCCGTACCTACAATGACGGCATTACTCTGTTGGTAGATAGCAATGGACAGATTTTCCAGTCGGTTCCTGAACCAAGTGCAATTTTAGGTTTCTTGGCTTTTGCTTTGGGTGGTCTAGGTATAAAATTACGCCAACGAGAAAGTTAAAGTTTTTGGCTAAATGTCATCCCTCTAAGTAAGGCGATGTGGGACTTAATATTTTGTGAAAAAGTCGTCGAACTGAAGAGGGTCATAATTGTGATGATTCAGTCATAAACGGGGTCATCGTGCCAAAATGGGAAAGTCGTACGCTAAGGGAATAGGTTTATACTGCCGAAAATATGAACTGCAAAACTTTAATTTACGATCCCAATAAGCAAGAGGCAATTACTTTAACTGTTGAGAAAAAGCGTTACAAATTGGTACGTTGGGATGTTTCCGATACACCCCAGATGTTGTTAGAGTCTTATTTGGAACGATATACAGAATTAAGTTTACTTACCAAAATACCCCAAGCAAATGCGATGCTCAAAGACCAGATCCTTTGGAGCATCGCTATTATTAAGTGTAATAATATTTACCAACTTCCATACAAGCCAGTCAATGCCGTCTTAGAAATTCTTCACTGGGAAGATTTTAGCTGTATCCAGCAACTAGAGTTACCTGAATTCACCGATATACCAGGTTGTGTCACGATTACTCCCTGTCATCAGTACATCATCGTTGTCGAATCCTATGCTTCGCTGTATCTAGTGGAATTGGCATCGGGTATAATTAAGCGTTTTGCTTTTGAGACAGAATATAATTACAATCTGGTATTTGACCCCAAGATGCAGTTTTTTATAACCTCATCAATTGACCAATTCAGCTATTTTCAACTTCATTGGATTGATGATTTAGCGACTGGTAAATTTTCCCTTCGAGGAGGTTTTTGGGGGGATATGCGCTGTCATAACGATACTATTATTTTTAGTCCCAACGAAGACGCTTTTATCCATACTTGGTATAACTTTGAACGCAAGCTATTGGTGACATACCGTAGATTTAATCGTTCCCAGCTATTTAGCGATCGCAGTCATTGGGGAATAAATAACAATCCTACACCAACTTCTGTTCTCTATAAAGTTTGGGAAGTCTCCCTACCCTACCTCAAACATCAGCATAATGAAGAAAATTATTGGCAAAGTGATATTGCTTTTCTCAATGACCAAACCTTAGTATTAGGGGCAGGAAAAACCCTCGCTTTGCTAAATATCCAAGATGGAGTTGTGAAAGCAGAGTACCAAACAGATGCAATTATACAGGCGATCGCAATAGATACTGCACATCAAAGAGTAATCGCTGCTACCCGTAATGGGATGTTCTGCTTTCATTTGTAGCACTTCGTGAACAAACTGTTCCTATCAGCAACACAAAGTTAGAACAGCACTTTACTTTGTAGTCAATGAAAAAACTTATACAAATTTCAATTATTATCATTCTATCACTAGGTTTGACATATCATTTATTAAGTATTACTTTTCCAAAAACCTATATAATTGACTGTACTCAAGCTAATTTAATCACCAAAATCTCCGATAATTTTATCAGTGCAATTGGCGATCCATCTGCAAAAGAAGCAGAAATTATCGCACAAAGATATATCACAAAAGCTTTTTGTTTAAATGATTTAAAGGGTGATTCTAGCTTCAGTCCTAAACCATATTTCTTTAATGTCTCAAACTTAAGTTCTAAGTATCAAATTATTGGTTATAGTGGTGCTGGTTTTCGTAGTCCAGGCAATTTACAAGTAAAATTTGATAACGGGACTCTCCTAAATTTTTGCTTTAGCATGATGGTAATTAACTGCAACCAAGCTCAAGGATGCGATTGTCCTCATGATTTTAATTGGGAACCCAAACCAAAGCAATCGCATCACAATTCAAGAAAATTATCGTAATAATGCAACACTTGCTAGGATGAAAATTTTCAATTAACTATGGATAATCTTCAGATAAAAATACTTGGCAAAATAGCAATATGTATAACCTTATTGATTGGTGTCGCAATTCTAATTATCAGTATTTACCCTGGTGCATTAAATAGTTTCTTTTTTCCAGTCATGCTGGTGTCAATTGTTTGTATACCAATTGCAGTATTGGCAATTCTCTTCTGGGGATTGAGAACTTTAGGAAGACGGAATTTGAAAATTATTAGGCTTTCCTGGCACACTTTTGTACCCTGGAGAGAAGTTACTATCATTGCAGGTATAGTTTTAGTTTGTTATGTCCTGCTCAAGTTCTATATTCCCCGTCGTTTAGCATTTATGATATCGCAATCGGCATTTGAACAAGTTCGGTTACAACTTCCTATCTCTGCAACAGGAAAAACCACATTAAACCGCAAACTTGGTTTATATGAAGTTGACGAATATGCTATCGACTCCCGTGGTGGTGTATATTTTCGTGTTTTCTGGGGTGGTGATGGTCTAAGTCCTGATGTCATATCCTATGGTTTTGTCCATCAACCTAATCGTGAAGGAAGTCCATTTGGTGCTGCTAAGTACCAAGTATTTTACTTGCACGGTGATTGGTATTGGTTTCGTGTATCCGATGATTTTTAGGGATGACAATTAAGCTAGTTTTGAGTTATGGATAAGTGACATTACTACTTATTCAGTCACAAATATGAAATCTCATATTCACCATCCCTTGATTTTGCTAGTAGCGATAATTGGGATAACATTGTTGCCAACTCCATCTATATCTAGTGATACTCATCAATCAATATCTTCTATCACAGTTAAGTCTGCAAAAGAGAATTTATTACCCCAGTTATGGAAGGTAAAAATTAATGGGAAATCTGGATATATTGATCGCACTGGAAAATTAGTGGTTAAACCCCAGTTTGTTTATGCTGGATCGTTTTATGAGGGATTAGCTCAAGTTCAAGTAGGTGAGAAATGGGGATATATTGACCACAAAGGCAAATTGGTCATCAAGCCACAGTTTGATAATTGCGATCGCTTTTTAAATGGTTTTGCTAGAGTCAAAGTTGGTAAAAAGTGGGGAATTATAGACAGTAGTAGTAAGTTTGTGGCTAAACCACAGTTTGATATGCTTGAATATTTTGTCAATGGTTTTGCTTTAGTTACTATTGGTAAAAAATGGGGATTTGTTGACCGCACTGGTAAATTAGTAATTAAACCCCAATTTGAAAACGCTTGGTCATTCTTTGAGGGGTTAGCATCAGTTCAAATTGGTAAAAAATGGGGATTTATTGACCGCACTGGTAAATTAGTAATTAAACCCCAGTTTGATACTGCTTGGTCATTTTCTAAGGGTTTAGCAGTAGTACAAGTTGGTAAAAAATGGGGATTTATTAATCCAAAAGGCAAATTATTCATTAAACCTCAATTTGATGCGGCTTGGTCATTTTTTGAGGATTTAGCAGCAGTTCAGATTGAAAAAAAATGGGGATTTATTGACCGCACTGGTAAATTAGTAATTAAACCCCAGTTTGATATGACCTGGGTTTTTGAAAATGGGTTAGCGCAAGTAATAGTTGACGGAAAATGGGGATATATAGACCGTACAGGGAAACCAGTGATTGAAGCAAAATTTGATAAAATTGGTTATTTCTCTGAGGGATTAGCAAATGTACAAATTGGAGAGAAATGGGGATATATTGACCGCACTGGTAAACTAGCGATCGCACCACAGTTTGATAGTGCTTATTCCTTCTCTAATGGGTTAGCACAAGTGCAAGTTGGAGAAGCATCTGGATATATTGATAGCACTGGTAAATATATTTGGCAACCAACCCAGTAGTTATAGAATTATAATCCAGTTATTGAATCTGTGAAAGAATATTTGGCAGATGATTAGGTAAAGTAAACATTACAAACACTGCAAATCTTGATTTAAGAACATTATCAACTATTTATACAAAACTAGGATATAACTAGTAATTGTAAATTAATTTCCATTTTAGTATTATGAAATTCCTGGAAAATATTTTCAAAATATTAATCACAGTAACGCTAATCAACTATATGCGATTACCTGTGGCTTTGGCAGATGTTATAACTCCGGGAGAATCACGAGTTAATTACTGTTTTAAAATTACCAATCCTGATAAATATCCTAATTATTTATTAATTGCACATATTAAGTCACAAAATCCCAACCTGCCAACATATAACAGAATTCTTCAGTCAGGTAAATGTTTAGGTTTAAATGGATATCGAGAATATAGTGATATCTATGCAATTAAAAAAAGCTTGCTTAAATCTCAAGAGATTGTTAAGAGTGAAGAAGGTGAATCTATTAAGGATTTGAATAGCAAAAAATCTCTGTTAATTCCAGCAAATAATAGCATTACATCTCTGAGATTGCTACCAGATATATATGGCATAAAAGAAGTTGCTGATGTTTTAGAAATTGTCGAGATCGCACCCACATCTCTCGATTTAAAATATAAAGCAGTTGTTTATACTTCTCAGCTAGGAACTTCAGAAACAAAAGCTTATCAAGTTCAAGATACACGACCATTACCATCTTTACTTAATCATCTGAATTTGTTAAAATTGATAATCTCTGCAATATCTTTGGCTGGGATAATAATGGTTTATAAAAAATTAAAATTTGACAAAAAACACAGTTAATTTTTGCCAGTTAATTACATTCTTAAGTACGTTATTCTTTGTCGGTTTTACTAGAATCTCATTCATCAATACTCGTGTTTTGTATGGGATTGTCGCAGCAGTATATACATAAGATAAAATTACGATTTCGGTCTTAGCTTTGACAATAACATAAGGAAGTGACGTAAACGCTTAATGCCTAAATTAATTAATATTTATTGTTGTAATAATTTATATATTAGCAAACCTCCTAAAAAGGAATTTACATTGGCAATGATGGATAAAAATAAACTTTTTTGCCAACCTAATTTTAAAAATATAGCATAGAGAATACCTTCTGCGATCGCCACAAAGCTTTCTATCAGTGCTACTCTCAAAAGAAAGCCCATGTGAGGAATTAGTATTTGGTTACTTTCCCAAGCTAGGGGATGGGTGAAGAGAGTTGCAGCAAAGGCTATAATCGACGTATTATAGATATCCTCACGGGAAGAAAATTGCTGTGTCTTTGCTGAAGTAATTAACACTACAGGTATTTCAATTCCCCAGGAAATTAATAGTGCTAACAACTGCGTCATCGGTTTGTAAGAACAATAAAGAGCAAAATTGTTTTGGATAGTAAATGTGATGCTTCGTAGGGACTGCTACGCGATCGCAGCATTGATTTGATTAGTTTGAGCGATTTACTTTTGGGTGCGTGCCATCCAGAAAGGCTTATTTATGAATCGACGGTGGCCACGCTCTTTTCCACTGATACTACAATTATACAGTTACTATGATTGGTAATTGGGATTATCGTCCCGTTTGAACGAGTAAGCTCATACAATCTAAATGCCAGGGATAGTGGTTGAAGGCTACTCAGGATTGGTGATTAGAAAAATGATAAAACTTAGGGCTGCGATATTTGCTAGTGTCATTTTAGTAGGAACTCAGCTTGGTATGGAAGCGAGCAAAGCTATCCCTGCGTCAGATGCTGCGCCACATACTCAACTTTCTCCAACTGTGATACTAGGATTTGCCGGAGTTTTGCAACCGGACTGTGTTCGACAGGTTGAAGCGGGTGAATATCGCTGTGCGAAGCGTTGGGTAGAAGTAACTCATTTGCTCAAATCATTGGTTTATCAAGATGTTGAGTCGCAACTTATTCCACCCCTTCAACATCAACTGGCGATCGCAGATCAATCCTGGCAACACTTTCAAACACAACACTGCCAACAGTTAACTCAACGCTTACGCAATACGCCAGATTTTCCAATTGCAACATCTGTCTGTTTGGCTCGATTGAATAACGATCGCATTCTAGAATTGCACAGAGGTGGTGAGGTTATAACCCTCCAATCTCGCAATCCTCGATTTGAATCCTTACTTGATCGACTCAAATTGAGAAATTCATCGGTGCAACGCCACTGGGAGCAATATCAAACTCAGTATTGCCAGATCGAAAAAGCTCTATTCTCCCTGAACACCCTGAGATTGGCTCAATGTCATCAGCGTCTCAGAGAGGCTCGAATTCGTCAACTGGAAGAACTTTTGAAAGCGCCTGCTCGTGGTTTAGCTCTCTCCAGTGGTTCTGTGCTACCTGGAATTCCAGAGCTAAAGTGTGTGGATAAGACGCAGTTGGGGTTAAATCGATGCGCGGTCTATTGGTCGAAAACAACTCAGCTTTTGCAATCAAGCATTTATGGCGATTGGGCAAAAAGACTATCGAAACAGTATCAGCCAACATTTACGATCGCACAGAAGCACTGGCAAGACTATCGTGAAGCCCATTGTATTGAGTTGGTTGAACCTTTTAAAGAAAGTTCTATGGCACCGATGCTCTATCATCGCTGTTTAGCTCGGCTAAATAACGATCGCATTGCGGATCTAAAGGGGATAGCTGTATACGATCCAGAAGACGATCAACAGCGAACGCCAGTTACATCTTTCCAATATACAACTCAACCTCTTTGGGAGCGTTATCAAACTGAGTACTGCAAGTTTGAGTCACAGTTTTTTGGTAGTCAAGGCAGAAGCAAGCAATGCCCAAATCGTTTAAATCTGGGACGTTTACGCCATATCAAAGCAATGATGAATACTCGTTAAAGAGGAAAATAAGACTAATTTATGACTGCAAACGATTGGCACTGAGGAAAACGATCGCAATCCCTAGCGTATAAGCAACTAAATCTCGCCAGTCGAAAGTAGATCCAATTGTTAAATGAGCTAGTTGGGAGTTTCGCCAGCCTAAAATATCAATGAGATTAACAAGCTGAAGAAACTCAATCAAGTAGGCAAAGATGAGAGTTCCAATAGCAACCTTCCGTAGTGGGACTGCAATCAAAGCATGAACAAAGTAAGCAATCACCATGACAATTAAAACGTCGCCCAGTAACGGTCTAATCCAATCATCTCGGAAGAAGAGGGCAATGATCACAACTATTGCAAATAAAATCGCAAACAGGGTGAAAGAGGTATGATTAAATCTCAGCCACTTGAGATTACGGAATTTTTTAGGCACGATTGATTTCCTGGGTGTGCTTCGCCAGGATCGTAACATTCTTCTTTAAAATTTGTCTAAATTAAAAGTCTGAGCGGTAAGGTTTTGTGAGGTGCGTAGCTCCTGCCAAGTTAATCCATTGATCAAGTGAAGAATACAACTTAGATTTGAATTGATTCATAATCTTTTTAGCAATATTCATATCTTGGTTAAATCGCTGATTAAATATCATGTTGTAATTTATAGAAGAGTTTGTTCAAAAATAACATCTTCGTAAAGCTCGGCGATCGCTCCTTCAAACTCAACACTATCGAGGCGAAACATTTTATCATGCTCTGTATAATTTTGCAGAATCCATAAACCATTATCACCACGTTTAAAACATTCAACTCGCTGACGTTTTGTATTAATCAAAACATATTCTTTGAGAGTTTCGATTTCCTGGTAATCTACAAATTTATCTCCTCGATCAAAAGCTTCAGTAGAGTTAGACAAAACTTCTACAATTAAACAAGGAAACCTTTTATGATTAGGCGTTTCCTGATCCCGTTGATCGCAAGTAACCATTACATCAGGATAGTAATATCTATTTAAAGATTCAATCCTGGCTTTCATATCAGCAATGTAAACACGACAACCAGAACCACGTACGTGATTACGGAGAATTGTAGCAAGGTTCAGGGCAACAGTGACATGAGCATCAGTAGCTCCAGCCATTGCATAAGCGTAGCCGTTGATGTATTCATGTTTGATAGGACTGGTTTCCTCTAACTGGAGATATTCTTCAGGTGTAAGGTATTCTGGTTCAGGTGAGGCAATCATAAGCAATTTCCAACATTTTTAGTGATCACGATTATTATGGGAAGCATCTTGTCACTATTAATACATATATGCGGCTTCCTGTTATTCCCTTAACTCTAATTTTAACTCTAGCTTCCCCATCTCTAGCACAAGCACCAACCCCAACCACCGAAGAACAGATAACACAAGCTGTGATGTTGAATAGTAATGGTGAATCCCTTATTTACAAGGATTTTTTTGGTGTAGGGGAGTTACAAGCAGCTTTAGAAAATTTCCAGCAGGCGTTAGCTATTTTTAAAAAATATGGTGCTAAGGCTGGAGAAGCAAACAGCCTTGTAAATATTGGTTATGTGTATTTTCGTAAAGGGGAGTATGGAAAAGCGCTCGAATATTTTCAGTCCTCCTTAGATATTCGCAGGAAAATCAAAGACCGCCAAAATGAATGGATATCCCTTTCTTATATTGGTGAAGTATATGTCAATTTGGGACGGTATCCCCAGGCGTTGGAATATTATCAACCAGCTTTAGCTATTATCAAAGAACTGAAAGCAGCTAATTCCAAAGATTCTAATTATCCTACTAGCGAAAAAATTCTGCTAGCTGATATTGGTGCGGTTTATTTTCGTATGGGACAATATACAAAAGCTCTCGATTTTTATCAGCAAACATTGGCAATGCAAAAAGCTGATGATGATAAAATTGGTGGGATTCAAACTTTGAATAATATCGGTGTCGTTTACGTTAATTTAGGCAACTATAAACAAGCCTTAGATTCCTATGAGCAAGGTTTAGCTAATCTGCAAGAATGCTGCTCAAATTATATTGGTACGAAAGCAGCAATTATTAATAACCTTGCCAGTACTAATTTTAGTTTGGGTCAATATAAAAAATCTCTAGAATTAGCAGAAGAATCAGCAAATATTTATAGCAGAATTAATCATGATTCAGAAAAAGCTACGAAACAAGAGATAAAACTACTTTATGATTATTTAGGTCAAAATTCCCAAGCTTTGCAACAAGTCGCCAGTCGTGCTAATGTTGGCGATGCTTTTGGTAAGGACTCTTTTCAGTTCCAAGGTAGAGCCTTAAATCTCAATAATATTGGACAAATTTACTTGAGTTTGGGTAAATATGACCAAGCATTAAAATTGTATCAACAAGCTCTAAATATATATAAGGAGAATAGCTACAAACCGGGAATTGCTGTAACTCTCAATAATATTGCTAAGGTGCAAAGTAGTTTAGGTAAGTACCCACAAGCCATTGAGTTAAATCAGCAAGCTTTAGCCATTTATCAAGAAGTAGGCGATCGCACTGGGGAAGGTGTGACAATAAGTAATCTGGGACAAATCTATCAAAAGCAAGGCCAGCAAGAGAAGGCTTCAGGATTGTATCAGCAAGCTTTAGCCATGCACAGACAAGTTAGCGATAAAGTCAGTGAAGCCGCAACATTCAAACTTTTAGGCGATACCCTATCTGCACAAAATCAACCACAACTAGCGATCGCATTTTACAAGCAATCAGTAAACCTTACGGAAAGTATTCGCCAAAGTTTACGCACCATCCCCGCAGATATCCAAAAATCCTACACAGAAACCGTCGCTGAGAGATATCGCCGCCTTGCAGATTTATTACTCAAACAAAACCGTCCCAGCGAAGCACAGCAAGTTTTAGATTTACTGAAAATCCAAGAAGCCAATGATTTTATTGGTAATCGCCGTAGTCAACCCCAAACAACAACAGCAGTAGTTAATACTGGACAAAGGGGAGTGAATACAGAACCACAGCCAAGCCAAAAATTACCACTGCAACCCCAAGAACAGCAGATATCCCAAAAGTATAGCGCCATTCAAGATCAAGCGATCGCTCTTGGGCAAGAACTAACAAACCTCCGCAAAACTCCAGCAAATGCACGCACAGCCACTCAAGAAAAACGCATTGCTGAATTAGTGAAACTTGAGCAAACAATCATGGCTGAGTTTAACAAATTTACCAAAACACCTGCTGTAGTCGCTCTTGTACAACAATTATCTGTCAATTCTGGACAGGAAAACCTCAGCTTAAGACAACTTAATTCTTTGCGGGATAATTTACGACAGTTAAACAAAAAAGCCGTCTTATTATATCCCTTAGTGTTAGATGACCGATTAGAGTTAGTTGTCGTTACGGCGGATACACCACCCATTCATCGTCCAGTTCCCGTCAAACCAGCAGAACTAAATCAAGTAATTAATGAATTTCGACAAACCATAGTTATTCCCTATAAAGATAGTAAAATACCAGCCAATAAATTATATAACTGGCTTATTAAACCTATAGAAAACGACCTGAAACAGGCTAATGCTCAAGCAATTATTTACGCTCCAGATAGCAAACTCAGATATATACCATTAGCTGCATTGTATGATGGCAAAAATTGGCTAATCGAGCGTTATATCATTAATAATATAACAGCCGCTAGTTTGACTAAATTAAACAGCAAACCCCAAGCCTCTCTACCAACTTTAGCCGCAGCATTTACCAAAGGTGACTATAAAGTAGCCGTAGGCGAACGTCAAGAAGTATTTAGTGGGTTACCATTTGCTAAAGTCGAAGTAGACAATTTAGCTAAGACAATTAAAGACACAAAAATACTTTTCGATAATGATTTTAGTCCCCAAGTTACAATTCCCCAAATGAACGATTATAAAATCGTCCATCTGGCAACTCATGGGATGCTGGTAAGTGGTGATCCAGAAAGTTCATTTATACTATTTGGTAATGGCGATCGTGTCACCCTTAAAGATATAGAAAATTGGTCTTTACCAAATGTCGATTTAGTAGTATTGAGTGCCTGTCAAACAGGTTTAGGTAATCAATTAGGTAATGGTCAAGAAATTCTCGGTCTAGGATACCAAATTCAATTAACAGGTGCAAAAGCTTCCATTGCCTCACTATGGGCTGTTTCTGATGGCGGCACACAAGCATTAATGGATGGCTTTTATAGCGTCTTAAAAACAGGTAATTTAACTAAATCTGAAGCTTTACGTACAGCACAACTTTCCTTATTGACAGGCAATAATCAGTTTAATTATCCCTATTATTGGGCATCATTTATTATAATTGGCAATGGGCTTTAAAGTATCAAGATTTGAGAACCCCGACTTCTTCAAGAAGTCGAGGTTCTAGTTTCGCTATTATTCTGTCACCTAGAAATTGTAGCCAATACCTAATAGCAAACCAACATCAGTCTCATCTACAAAAGCTGCATTAACAGCACCATTAATGGTAAATCTCTGTCCTAAAGGAATATCAACACCACCAGTTAACAGTAAACCAATATCAGTATCGCCACTAGCTTCAATTGCTACACCAGCGCCAACATAAGGTGATACGGCGAATGGTTGCACAACACCAGGCTCTACTGCGCGGGGGGTGAAATCCAAGGTCAACGGCACTAGAAATACAGTATCATCACCAAAAACAGCCGATGGTCGGACTGATAGATTGCGTGTCAAACCAACTTTACTGATAACTGCAAAGTTGCTATCGCTGAGAGCTGTATCACCACCTAAACCAATGTTACCAGCAACCCCTATATAACTAGAACCGCCACGGGTAGCTCTACCTGGAGTTACAGCACCCGGATTTTGTGCTTGAGGGGTTCCTTCTTGTGGCTGCTGACCAGTTAGATTAGGTGGAATCAGGACTTCGTTAATAGCATGGATAACGCCATTGCTAGCTTGAATATTTGCTTGAACAACTCTCGCCTCATTAACAGCAATTTGATTATTGGCTGTGTCAACTCTCACATTGACTGGCGCATCGCTAGCAGTTGTCAGTTGTCCAGAAGAGAGTTGGTTAGCAGTTAATTGACCAGGAACCACATGATAGCGCAAAATTCTCACCAACAACTCTCTGTTCTGTGGTTGTTGCAGTTGTTCTAAAGTACCCGCAGGTAACGCCGCAAATGCTTCATTGGTAGGAGCAAAGACTGTGTAAGGCCCCGGTTGCTCTAGAATATCTGTTAAACCTGCTGTCTTCAATAAAGAAGTTAAGGTACTAAAAGAATTACTTGCTGCTGCCAAAGCAACAATATTATTGGAACCTTGTGTACCTCCTGTTGTACCAGTCCCACCTACTATGTAGTTAGCAGCTGCAACATTGCTAGGTAGAGGTTGTACTTGTCCTTGTCGAACTAAAGCTTGATACAAAAATGCTGCTGCTTCCCCACGGGTAAGAGATGTGGAAGGATTCAGTTCTCTCACATTTGGGTAGTTAACAACTATGTTGCTTTGTGTGGCTGCGGCTACGCCGTTGACAGCATAGTCAGGAATTGCCGAAGCATCTGCATAGTTATTACTAAGAACACCTGATGCAGTCTCAGTTGTAGTTAAGTTTAAACCACTGCTTAAAGCAACGATCGCCTGTACTCTAGGAATTTGTTGATTGGGGCGAAACACATTCCCTGGATAGCCGGAGAGAAATCCCGTTTCGTAAGCTTCCCGAATTGCTTGCGATGCCCAGAAATTCGCAGGTACATCTGTAAATCCGGATGCACCTAATTGTCGAACTGGTTGCTGATTAAAGGCTTTCTGAATTAATGTGGCAAATTCAGCGCGACTTACTGCTTGATTTGGTCTAAAAGTACCATCGGGAAAACCAGCAATGATATTTCTTTGCGCTAAAGCTTGAATAAATGG
This sequence comes from Nostoc parmelioides FACHB-3921, assembly GCF_014696625.1. Classification (GTDB taxonomy): domain Bacteria; phylum Cyanobacteriota; class Cyanobacteriia; order Cyanobacteriales; family Nostocaceae; genus Trichormus; species Trichormus parmelioides. The sequence continues at coordinate 25,021 of NZ_JACJQL010000036.1, read as the reverse complement.
TTGCGCCCAGTAATCTGAACTGACATCAGAAAAGTTGGAACTTGTAGTAGAAGGAGCTTCTGTAGGAACGGGTGTTTGTGCTGAAGCTGGTTTAGAAACTATTAAGGGATTTATTGTTATAGCTGTCATCCCCAAAGCCAGCAAAGTTGTGTAGGCTAATGACCGTCGAACCGAACTAAACATGAAAAATTCCTCCAAAATTAAATAAATTACAAAAACACATCAATTGACTATGGGAGACAACTGCTTGTATGGTTGATTCGATAAAAGCCTAGACATTATTTTTGGTGCAGAAAATACCAAAATGATGAATATATTTTTCCTCACAAGCATCAATTTTGCTAACAACATAGTTTTCATCTTCTAAACTAGAATCCATACCATTATGTGTAAGGTAGAGAGTTATTAGATAGAAAGATATGTAGCTAGGAGATGCCATGCCCATGATTATAGAAGGGTCTGGAGTCGGGAATGTCCATTCATGATCAACATCTAGTAATATTAGAACTGCAAAGGTTATTAGTCTTATAAAGAGAATTGTTACAGACCTTAACCCGTTTTAATAACTAGCTAAAGGTCATATTTTCCAGATATTTTCTCATACTTTAGATAGTTGTAGGCTCTTGAGCAATTCCGAGATGTCCAAAGTAAGTACATCCAAATAAATATTATTATGGAAAGAATAATTATGTCTGACTTCAAAAGTCAGGTGTAAGGAACTTTCAACCACAAAAAAATGTCCCATACTTGCGGGACATAGAGAAAGCTATATATGCTAATACGGTTCAGTTCAGGAAAAAGGTAGCGGCGTGACAAGGCTAAAATGATGGATTAGGCTGGTCAATCCATTAGGGTGCGTTATGAGCATTAGTCCCAACGCACCGAAAATTTTGGATACTGCGTTGCTAACGTTCAACCCTTGATATCACCAATTTTATGCTCAAGAATGTTCCTAAAAAATGGATTTTCTGGATATTAATTACTATTATATCTGCACTATTATTTGCTATTTCATCTACAGCAATTAGTATCTATTCCTATGGAAGCAATAGTTACAATAACAAAGCAGATGCAGCAATAGTTCTAGGTGCAGCAGTTTGGGGAAAAGAAGCATCACCTGTTTTTCGAGAACGAATTAACCATGCCATTAATCTATATAAAAATGGGGCTATTAGTAAGATTATTTTTACTGGTGGAGTGGGAGAAGTTAACGAACTGGCTGAAGCTATTGTTGGCAAGGATTACGCCATAGCTAGAGGAGTAAAAGCAACCGACATCTTAATAGAAACTCAGTCTCGGACAACTTACCAAAATCTTAAAAATGCCATAGAAGTGGTAGGTACTAATGAAAAATCTACCAAATTTTTGATTATCAGTGATCCATTGCACCTAAAACGAGCCGTGTTAATGGCAAGAAATTTGGGAATTGATGCTTATCCTTCGCCTACGCCTACCACTCGCTATCGCAGTTTTAACAGCCAAATGGAATTTTTAATACGAGAAACTTATTTTTATTTTATTTACCTTGTATTTAAAATTTAGTAACATTTACCTTCACACCAGAATCAAGTCCAGGGACTTTTAAATACTCCACTGGCTCAACACGTTGTGGTGTGCGATTATCTGCGGGATTGACACATTCTTTAAAAAGAGCATCTGGATTATTGAGTAAATCAAACGGACTGAGACTTTCACATCCTTTTTTCTGTTCTAGGGGAATAGAAGTTCCTTGAAAATTTTGAGGTTGTGTTGTGACACTATTCCACTGACTATTAATTGTCACAGGTTCTGTGGTTAAAGCAGCAGCCTCATGGCGTTCAATGATAGTTTCTGGCAAATTCTCCTGGTTAATATTACCACTTTGGGGTAGTGCGATCACTGGTGGGATTTCGCCCATCACCTCTGATGGAACGTAGCTCATCACACTCACTACAATCATTGCAAATAGGGTAAATTTTGTCATAATAACATGATTCAATGATGAATTTTCCATTAAACTTATAATTTTCCGGCAACAGGAAATTAAATCATACTCAATAATTATAGTTTTAGGGAAAAATTTTTGGTAACGGCTAATAAGTTTAAAGAGATAAAACCCAAAGCCTATAGAGTAGCGATCGCTACAATTAAAAGACTCTTTTCAACACAAATTAAGTACAACAATTAATATCTATTAAGTGTGACTATCTTGCGGCTAAATGTGTTACCAAAAAAAATCCCGCATCACCCCTACCGGAGATGCACAAAAAGTAGTTGAATATGTACTAGTAACTGACCAAAAAATTGATAAGAATGAGAATTTTGGCTGCGACAGTTGTACTAACTTCTTCTTTGCTGACGACTGGGTTTATTCATACCCCAGCTTTAGCCAACAATGCTATGACACTTTCTCAGTCAACTCCTCAGTTGCAGCCAAACAAAACTCAACCGATAAATATCAATAAAGCTGAGTTTGGTGTAGCAGTCCGTGACGCTGAAGGGAAATTTAATTTCACCCCAACAATCAGAGTTCCCCTAGTGGAGGGTAGTAAATACGGTTGGCGGATTCAAATTCAAGACGTTAAAGGTCAAGTGACATGGCGCGAAGTTCTGCGCTTGCCAAAACCCCCAGAAACTTGGGCTACAGATAACGGTGAAAATTTTACATTATCAGCAGATGGTACAGAAGCTGTCACCAAACGCACCCAGTTACCAAAGGATGGAGTGATTGAAAACTTTTGGACGATCGCACCAGGTGATCCTCCTGGTAAACATATAATATATGTCTATGTCGATGACCATCTCGTCGGTAATTTTGAATTTGAAATTGTTCCCAAAGGAAATCGGGAAGTTAAAGGTAGGGAGCAACTAGGTAAGATTTAGGTAATGGGTAATGGGTAATTGGTAACCCGTAGGGTGGGTAATGCCCACCTGAATAAATTTAATTTTGAATTTTGAATTGTTATTTTTGGTGTTCTCTTCATCTCTCCACACTAGCAATCTACAGGGTATCTTGGAAATAGAGGTCTGATAATTGCTGGGTGGCGATTATGAATACAGAAGAATTTCTGCGATTGATGGAAAAACAGCGCTCATGTCCTCAAACCCTACCGAAGGCGCTGCAAGCTCTGTGGTATGACAGACAAGGTGATTGGAACCAAGCTCATGAGATTGTACAAAACGCCAGTGATGTTGATAGTGCTTGGGTGCATGGGTACTTACATCGCAAAGAAGGCGATTTAAATAATGCTCATTATTGGTATCAACGCAGCAGTCAGCCAGAGTTTGTTGGGGAGTTGAATCAGGAATGGGAACAGATAACTTCTTTCTTACTCAAGAAGGTAAATACAATTCATGGATGCTGAAGCAATCAAACGCCGTTATGCAGCAGGAGAAAGATATTTTCCCGCCGCAAACCTAATTAGAGCCAAGCTGATTGGAGTCTACTTACCTGGGATAAATTTATGGGGAGCAGACTTAAGCGGCGCTAACTTAGCGAAGGCTAAACTCTGGGGAGCCGATTTGAGTCAAGCCAACTTAGCCAATGCTAATTTGACCAGAGCTAATTTGTGCGGCGTGAAGCTGAATCAAGCAAATCTGCGGGGAGCTAAACTTAATTTGACTAAGTTGTATGGAGCAGATTTAACTGGCGCTTATTATGACGAAACTACGAAATTTTCTAGAGGTTTTGACCCGGTAAGTAGAAATATGCGGCAGTTTTAGCATTTTTAATCACTTCCCCTCACGGGGATGAAACAGAAAGACGATCGCCTAAACTATCCGAATATGTAGAGAGACACAAATATTTGTAGGATAGGTAGAGCGATCGCCTTTTAACTAAAGCCTATGCAGACATCATCTTCCGGCTATATCCTAGCGTTGGACTTGGGAACAACTGGAAACCGGGCATTTATCTTTAACAATGCAGGTAAAATAGTTGCTCAAGCATATAAGGAACTAACACAACATTATCCCCAACCAGGATGGTTAGAGCATGACGCGGAAGAAATCTGGCAGGATACTTGCTGGGTGATGAAAACAGCCATCGCCAATGCACAAATATCTCCTAGTGAAATTGCGGCTATAGGTTTGACTGTACAACGGGAAACTTGCCTACTGTGGGACAAAACCACGGGGAAACCATTACATAAAGCCATTGTTTGGCAAGACCGCCGCACGGCTCCCCTGTGTCATCAGTTACAGGAAAAAGGCTATGCTCAGGAAATTTACAGTCGCACTGGTTTAGTTGTTGATGCTTATTTCTCGGCCAATAAACTGCGATGGTTATTAGACTACACCACAGGCGTTGATTTAAAAAATGTTTTGGCAGGTACAATTGATACCTGGATACTGTGGAAATTAACAGGTGGAAAAGTCCACGCCACCGACCACAGCAATGCTAGCCGCACCATGTTGATGAATCTGAAAACTTGTGAGTGGGATGAGCAACTATTAGAGATTTTGCAAATTCCTGCCCATATTCTGCCGCAAATTCAACCCAGTTTGGGCAAATTCGGGGTTACAGATACCAGCTTATTAGATGTAGCTATCCCCATCACAGCCATTTTAGGCGATCAACAAGCAGCTTTGTTTGGTCATGGCTGCGATCGCCCCGGTTTAATGAAATGTACTTATGGCACTGGTAGTTTTTTGGTAGCTCACACTGGCTCTAATATTGTTCGTTCTCAACATCAATTAATTTCTACAATCGCCTGGACGCAAAATAGTTCCCAGGAAAATATCAATATCGGTTATGCTTTGGAAGGCAGTATGTTTACTAGTGGTGCTTGTATCCAATGGTTACGTGACGGCATCAAGCTAATTAAGACGGCCGCCGAAACAGAGACAATGGCTAATCAAGTAGCTGATAACGGTGGGGTGTACTTTGTCCCCGCTTTCAGTGGACTAGGCGCACCCTACTGGGATATGAACGCTAGAGGAGCTTTTTTTGGCATTACCGCCAGCGTCCAACCACAGCATTTAGTCAGGGCTGTATTAGAAGCGATCGCCTATCAAGTGTTAGAAGTAGTACAAGCCATCAATGCGTCTTGTAGTAACCCCATGCAGCGCCTAATTGTCGATGGTGGTGCTTGTGAGAACAATTTCCTCATGCAGTTCCAAGCTGATGTTTTAGGTATTCCCGTAGAACGTCCAACTATGCGCGACACAACGGTACAAGGTGCAGCCTTCGCCGCAGGTTTAGCCGTGGGATTTTGGGATAGTTACACAGCATTAGTTAACCAACGCCAGATAGACCGCATTTTTGAGCCAGGAGAAGGAAGCCAAAACGCCACAGCCAATTTTGCGACATGGCAAAAGGCAGTTAAACGGAGTCTTGACTGGGTGTAGGGATGGGGTGTAAAGGTTGAGAAGGACTATTTACACTCCCCATTACCCATTACCCATTATCCCGACTTAGCTGCTAATTTTAAATCCAAGGTATAGAAGCCGACTTTATTAGGCAATCTAGCGAATCGTCCTGTACGATAACCCCGCGAGAGTTCATTCAAGACTTTGCCTTTAACTTCTCTGGTGTCTTCTTCATCTAGTTCTCCATAAAGTCCAGAGATGACATCAGCGACGCTAAAAACTTTACCTGGATGTTGTTTGAAGAAAACACTCAAAGCATCAATTAAAAACTGCCCTTCAAAAGGTGCCAACATGGGGATGACTTTTGTCTTGGGGATGATGACAGGTTTTTTCTTCTTGCTTCTGCCATTTTGGGCGTAAGTATGAGTACGGTTGGAACTTACCAAGCCTAAATCCAGAGTGTAACATCCGGGTTCGTCAGGGATGCCAAACCAAGCTTGTCTTTCTCTACCTTGTGTTAGAGATGATTGGACTCTACCTTTGACTACTCTAAAAATGTAAGACTCCAACTCTCCATAAAGCGATCGCACAATGAAATCTATATGACATACTGCGCCAAGATGTTCTTCTAGTAGCTTTTTAATCGCTTCCATACGAGTGAGAGATTGATACTCAGGTAACATCGGGATATCAGTTCCCTTAATGGTTTCTGGAGTAATTTCTATGGTTGGTGAAGAACTGGGTTCTGGAGACTCGTTGTTATCTTCATCTGTAGTCACAAAACTCTCTATTTCCAAGCTTTCGGAGTTTTGGGACTCAACTTCTTTAGACTCCACCAAGTTAACTTCAGTGGGAGAAATCACATTAGTTGCAGATGGTAGAGATTTTTTGGGGAAAGAGGTAGAAACATCTGGAGAGATATCACCGATGGATAGTTGCTCTTTCTTTTCCAGACTAGGAGACCAAGTAGATAATAAAGCTTCTACATGATCCAGCTGCGATCGCGCTTGTGTAAATAAGGTTTCGTACTCTTCTACAAGACGAGCATAATAGTCTCGTAATTCTAACAATGGAGAGACGAAATCTTGAGGAGGAGGCTCTAATTGCAATTGCGGATTTATCATGCTTTAAATCAACCCAAATCGATGTCGCTTTTGTAAATAGTTGGACGAGGCTTGGCTTTGCGAGTCGGCTGCTGAGACTTTTTCGGCGCTTGTGGTGGACGACATATCTCGCAATATAAAGGACGAGGGCCAAAAGTCTCGCGTTTTGTCGCCTCATTACACTCCTTACAGACAAAGTTAAAAACGCGAGTGTGAATTAGCCGCTTATGCGCCCTAACAGTATATTCTCTAACATCAATTAACTTACTGGTCATAATCAAGAGTATGGAATTACAAGTCTCTCAATATAGCTATTCAAGCAAATAAACTAGGATCAGTGTGTGTTTAGTTGTCTGTTTTATTCAAATTAGCCATTTTAGGAAAAACACTAAATGCCAACTTGGCACAGAACACACGAGAAACATTAATTGCTTGTCTTATTAGCATATAGCCCATTATCAACAACTAGGTAATATTTGCCACTATATATCTGACTTTCAGGTGATTTTTGAATAAATTAGGGACATATAGGAATCGGATTTGATTTTTGTTCCATCACTTGTGCTTATGCTGAAAAATCTGCTTCTCCGAAGGCTGGACAATGCCCAGCAAAACTATGATATGGGCAGCATTGCCCACCTTACATATATTTCCAAAACCCAGTCAGAATCTTATATCTATTTTCTCGTGGAGTATTCCTTGTTGTTTCTCTCTGCAAGTAATTATGGGTAAACTACTGTAAAGGATACAGCAATCAATACAGATTACTATATATAACTTAGAAAATACAAAAATTAAACAAAATTAGAGATATACTCTCTCTTAATGTTAATAAATTAGATTTTTTCCAACCCAGAGGGGATGTCAAGAAGATTCTATTTTTAGCAGCAAACACTCAAAATACAATATGGCTACGTCTGGATAAAGAAGCAGGAGAAATTCGCACCACACTACAGCTATCCGTCAATAGCGATCACTTTGTGATTGAGTCTAGAGGTGCTGTACTTTCTGATGATTATACGTCGAGTGCTGAGTGAATTGTCTATTAAGACATCCACTCAGCACTCAATACTATTCCCCTAGCTTTAACCAATATTGACTTTTACCACTTTATTTCTTTCCGACTCAGCTTTTGGTACAGTGAGGCGGAGGATACCGTTCTTGTACTCAGCTTGTACTTTGTCATTTTGAATTAGAGACGGTAGGGGAATAACTCGCTGGAATTTACCATACCTAAACTCAGAACGAGTAATGCCATTTTCTTCCATCTTAGTCTCAGACTTCCGCTCACCAGTAATGGAAATCGATTCGGGAGTCGCTTCTACATGAATATCATTTGCTTCTAAGCCTGGGACTTCTAGTTTCAAATGAATCGCATCATCCTTTTCTTCAAGTTCCGCAGCAGGTACAAAGGCAAATCCCACTTTTTCACTGCCATTGGTTGGCATTAACCTATCAAACAAGCGGTTTATTTGCCGTTGTAATGTATCAATTTCTCGGAATGGTTCTAAGCGCTCAATTTCTCGGAATGGTTCCCATCTTGTGATTGCCATAATATCACCTCTAAAATGCAACATTTGCTTATCAGAAGGCTATTATTAAGCTTTTTGCTGGTGAACGAAGAGGTATATGCTTGAATCAATCTGGAGTGTGGCAAAGCTTAATCTCTAGCTCCTTCACTAAAAGATTAGATCAGGATCAAAGGCCTGTAGGTTCGGTTCCATAACCAAGAGCGATCGCAATAACCGTACTCACTGAAAGTTTGCTATATATCTACCTTTTAACTGATGTTTTTTTTCGATTGCAGTACATAAAAAGAATCATAAATAACCCTGTGCCAAACAAATACTTTAAGGGATCAGGAATCCTGGGGTTAGGAGAGAAAAATCCCTCAATAATCCCGGCTATAACTAACATTGGCACAATCCCAAATAATAACTGTACTGCTTGAGAACCATAAAATTTCAAGGCATCACCTCGACGATATTGACCAGGGAATAAAATAGCTCTTGCTATTAACAACCCAGCCCCACCAGCTAAAAAAATGGCGGGTAACTCTAAAGCGCCATGAGGAAAAACAAATGCCCAAAAGGGATAAGCTAGATTGTTCTGCCCCACCAATGTACCGATAGCACCAATGAGTAAACCATTAAATACCATCACATAAGTTGTGAATGCTCCAGCTGTCATCCCACCTGCAACCGCACCAAAGGACACCTTGAGATTGTTAATCATAATCCCACTGGATGCTAAAGGCTCAATTCCCACAATTGACCCCATCCACAACTTATGTTCATCTCGCACTTGAGAAATTAGGCGTTCTGGAACGATTAAAGACATGAATGTCGGATCTTGCCAAGCATACCACCACGCAACTATTAGACCTAGAAAAAATAAAGCGGTAGCTGTGGCAGTGTATGCAAATGTTTGCTGAATCACTGCGGGTAGTTCCCATCGGTAAAACTCCACCACAGCTTGCCATTCCTGCCTTCTCGAACCCTGGTAAATCTGCGTATAGCCACGAGTTGTCAAGGATTGTAGATTATGTATCAGAATATTACCGACTTGCTGGGTCTGAGCGCGTGCCAAATCTGCTGCAACTGAACGATATAAACTAGCTAACTCCCGAATTTCTGTAGCTGGGAGAGACTTTAACCCTTTTGTTTCTACCTGTCTTAATAAAGCATCTAAACGCTGCCAGTTTGACTCTCGCCGAGCAATCCAACGTTGAATATTCATAAATTTTGGGAATATTAGCAATTAACGTACTTTAAGATAGCCTCAAATTCACACCCGTAATTTCAAGGAAATTTTGCATCTATGGCAGGAAACTTTGGTTCTCCCAATCCCACGCAACCACTGAGTGTAGGAAATGTTGTCAGTGCAGGGCTGCGGTTGTATCGTTCTCATCTTAAAGACTATTTTTTATTGGCATTGAAGGCTTATGTGTGGGTGCTAGTTCCAGTTTATGGATGGGCAAAGTTTTACGCCCTCACATCACTGATTTCACGCCTAGCCTTTGGTGAATTGGTGAATCAGCCCGAAAGCATTTCATCGGGTGAACGTTTTGTTAACTCTCGATTGTGGCAGTTTTTGTTGGCAATGCTTTTATTACTTCTTGTCGGTATTGGCATTGGTTTAGGTGTAGTAATTTTATCTATTTTATTAGGAGTGGTATCGGCTGCATTTGTTGGGGGAGTAGGACAACAAGGCAACCCTGCGACTTATCTTGTGTTTATTCTCGCGGCTTTTGTCATCGGTATTGTGGCAATTGTGGCAATTTTATGGCTGGTGACACGTTTTTATTTAGTAGATTTGCCCTTGGCTGTAGAGGAGGGGATTGAGGCTACTTCTGCCATTCGTCGCAGTTGGGAATTAACTCAAGGTCACGTTTGGCGGATACTGTTGATTTCCTTTGTTGGTTTGTTAATCACAATCCCAATTCAAATTGTGGTTCAGATTGTCATAACTATTGTGCAGGCAGCATTTTTACCTTTAATCAACGAGGGTAATACTGCATTTGCACTACTTTATGCTGTCATAGTTTTAGTTCTCAGTTTCGGCAGTGGTGCTTTATTGATACCCTTTTGGCAAAGCATCAAGGCTGTAATTTATTATGACTTGCGGAGTCGTCGTGAAGGGTTAGGCTTGCAGTTACGCGATCGCGAAATTTAACCCACTATTTCATAGTCCCAGCAGCCAGAACCCTCACCCTGAAAAGTTTTATTAATTTTGAGTTGATATGCACCTGTTCAACCGTGTCAAATACCGCACACCAGAAAGTGTAGAGATAGAGTTTACCGTTGCTGGTATTGGTAATCGTGCTTGGGCTTTAATCATTGATTATGTGATTTTAGCTACGACTTGGGTAGTATTTTTCCTTGTCTGGGCTTTTATTTCCGCGCAGTTAGTAGATTGGTGGACAGAAACTTTCGGTTCGGCAACGGCTGTTTGGCTAGTGGCGATCGCATTTATTGTTAGCTTTGTTATGTACACGGGCTACTTTGTCTTTTTTGAGACTTTATGGCAAGGCCAAACCCCCGGTAAACGCTTAGTTAAAATTCGCGTAGTTCGAGATGATGGCAGACCAGTTGGTTTACAACAAGCTACTCTGCGAGCTTTATTACGACCTTTCGATGAATTTCTGTTTATTGGGGCTTTTTTAATTATTTTTCATAGTAAAGAAAAGCGTCTTGGTGATTTAGCCGCAGGTACAATTGTGATTCAAACGACAACACCAACTACTTTAGCCACTTTTACCATTTCTGAACAAGCCAAGTCACTCTATGCAGAATTATTACCAATAACTGACTTATCAAGATTACTACCTGATGACTTTGCTGTAATTTATGAATATTTACAGCGCCGTGGTGCAATGAGTAACAAAGCCAGAAGTGCTTTATCCATCAAACTAGCCGAACAAGTGCAAGCAATTCTGCACTTAGAAACATTACCCGCAACTGTTACCTCTGATGTATTTCTAGAAGCTGTTTACCTCGCTTATCACGGGGTAGGAAGTGATGAATCATAAAGACTGAATAAGCTAATGCGGGTTTAAATTGCATAACTACTAATAAGGGCTGTTAACTGTTAACTGTTGACAGTCAACGGTCAACAGATCTCACGATGAATTATGCAACTTATAGCTTAAGATATTCTGCCCCCTGCTCCCTGCCCCCTGCCCCCTGCCTCTTATCCCCTCACCCTGCTTTCAAGTTGAAAGTGATAATCTGTTCCAGCAGTGCCATCACATCGCTACGACTGAGTTTTTCCTTACCGTTGGCGATCGCATCAATGGTTCCATGTGCTAACGTCAAGGGAATTTGACAAAAGTTCAGCGCTGGCCCATCTGGTAAAGCTTGGGTGTAAGCATCTGCTAGGGCGAGATTTCGCAGGGCATACTCCTGCATATTGTTTGCGTCCCAACCGTCAGGAAAAAAGCTGACTCCACGTCCTAAATCTTCTACATGGTTACGTAGGATATTAACTGCTTGCAAACCTCTACCAAACCCAATCGCTAAAGTCCGGTTTGTCTGTGTGCCATCGTACCAAGCCCATAAATCTGAGAGTAGCAACCCAACTGCACCAGCTACCCCAAAGGTATAGCGATCTAAGTCAGACTCCGTATGAATTTTCCAGTTGTTTTCTGCCCAATAAGCCATACGATCTGACATAGCCGCCGTTGCATCCCAAATTCGCGGTGCAATTGTTTCTGGTGCAAGCAGAGACCACTCTCGAATCCTCATGGTGACTTCTTCCAGGGTATTCTCGTAACCGCTAAATCCGGCAGCGAAGGCATCAACAGGAAAACCATCAACCCCAGCTTGTAGAGTCAAGCTAATCGCACGCAAAAGCTTTGCTTTTGTGGGGTTATCAAGGGTGGGATGGTCTTCGATTTCATCGATGGCACGCATACACAAGTATGCGGATGCGACTGCCTCTTGTAATCCTGGCGGTAAAATACTAATTGGAATATAAAAAGTACGACTAGTTTCTTTAAGGATTTGCAAGGCATCGCTACGTAAATCCATGTTTTCACTCCTCTGTTGATTTTTACACCACATCCCACTACCAGTTTTTTGATAATACTGGATATTGTTTTGACTAAACTGGAAAAACTAGAGATTAGCTAGTATTGCTCCTAAATATTAATGTTTTTTTGTATCAAAATTAACAAAATTCTCAATTTATTAAAATCACATCTATTTTGATCTGAGTTGTGCTGTACGTATTTGCGTTGTTGTTTGATATTACATTATAAATTTTTGGTGTAAATATAAACAGTGATAGCAATGTGACATTCCGTAATATACCAAATTTATTGCGCTTCCCTGTGGGACGCTTTGCCAATGCGTGTCAGTTGTCAGTTGTTATTTGTTAGTTTTTGAAAGGATCTGCTTTAATACCACATCCCAAGAGTGGGTAGTTTTTAGGGATTTTTGCCACTGATCACGAATAAAAACTCCACTCACAAGGGGATGGAGTTTTTTTATCTTGTTATTCAAAGTTAATTGCCAAGTATCGAATCTTAAAAGTCTCTTTGGCAGAAATTATTTCTTTAATAACGAATATATTCAACTTAAAATATCGATCAAATAAAAAATATTCAGTATTTAGTATGTGTCAGTTTAAAAAGTGTGAACACAGCGATAAATCATGATTTAAATAACCATCCAAGAGGCTATTTTGAAAGTATTTTTGTCTGGAGAAAAATTTTATCTACCGCCCGTTTTTTTATATTTTTAGAAGCATTTTACCAGTGGTAATTATAAGCGCAAAAATAAAATGGTAAAGATTTTAAGTGTTCACGGCGTTTAAGAAAAATTTAATTGCTGGCACAGCAAAAAATATATATATAGATAGATGTAAACTAATACTTTTGACAGTAGTTTAAATCAAGGAACCGCGCACATCGATAGTAAATTATCTTAAACATTCCCATCGTATAGTAATCCGATTTGATTATGGTTGATATAGCCTACGCTTGCGCGTAACAATATAAGTATCTAAGCCACTTGCTCCAAGCAGGGAAACCCCTTGTCTACGTTCGCGGAGCTTTTCCCAGGGAACATAGAGAAGATTAAACTGCTTTACCAACGCATTGGCTCCCCTACGTACAATTCAAAAATCAAATAGTAGTCCCAGATATAAATAAAGTTACAAAAGCTTCAATGTTAGAATTCAAGCACTTGCGACTGCACAATATGCACGGTTCACTAGTGGCAAAAACTGCAAGTGCGATCGCCATGTTGGTTAGTAGTTCCATATTAATTGGCTGGCTACTTGATATAGAAATACTCAAAACATTTTTTTTGGGTAGTTCCAGGAGCATGACACCGAATACAGCGTTGTGCTTTTTACTGTGTAGTATTTCTGTATGGATTTTAGTAACGAAAACGTTGGGGGAATCATATCCTAGCCAGAGTCACAAGACCTACAAAAAACTCTCTAGAGCTTTTAGTCTCACTATTATCAGTATCGCTGCGCTAACAATTTGCCAATATTTATTTGGCTGGGAATTGGGAATTGACAAACTGCTTTTGAGTGATTCTCTTACTACCATCAATACACCACATCCAGGGCGGATGGGGTTGAATACAGCAATTAATTTCCTCCTTATAGGTGTAGCCTTAGAACTGCTGATTTATCCCCGAAATCATCGCAGCTATTGGTATGCTCAGATCCTCACTCTCTGTACCACCGTAATTTCCTTACAGGTGGTTGTTGGTTATGCTTATAAAGTGAATTTTTTTTACACAATTAATCCAAATGTTACCTCAATGTCTTTGCAGACAGCATTATTATTTATAGTGCTGTGTATTGGCATTTTGTCTGGACGCTCAGAAAAAGGGCTGATGAAGATAGTGTTTAGCGATAGCTATGGGGGTTTAACTGCACGTCGCTTATTATTAGCAGCGATCGCTGTACCTTTGTTTTTGGGGTGGTTAATCCTCCAAGGGCAAAGAGCCGGCAGATACGGCCCTGCCTTTGCCGTTTCAGTGTTTGCCATTATATTAATTGTTATTTTTGCCATCATCATCTGGCAAAATGCAGTAGTCATCGAACTTTTGAGCCAACAACGCGATCGCGCTCAAGAAACCTTAAAAGCTTATGAAGAAAAACTAGCAAGCCTTGTCGATGCCAATATTATCGGGATTATATTTTCAGACATTTACGGTGGTATCCAACAAGCCAACGAAGCATTTTTGATGATGGTTGGTTATTCTCACGAAGACTTACTTACAGGCAGACTTAATTGGAAAGATATCACACCACCAGAATATATCTACTTAGATGAGCAAGGTATTGCGGAAGCTCAAGTCAACCCCAAAGGAGCTTGTACACCTTATGAAAAAGAATACATTCACCAAGATGGCAGCCGCATTCCCGTATTAATTGGTTATGTATTGCTAGGAGAAAAACGCGAAGAATCTGTTGCTTTTATTTTAGACTTAAGCGAACGTCAACAAGCACAACAGAAAATACTCCAACTTAATAAAGATTTACAGCGCCGCGTCGTCGAATTACAAACTTTATTAGACGTGATACCTATTGGCATCGGTATAGCAGAAGATCCAGAATGTCGAAATATTAAAATTAATCCAGCTTTTGCCAAGCAGTTGCAGATTTCGCCAGATGTCAATGCCTCCCTCAGCGCTCCCCAAGATCAAAAACCAACAACATTTAAAATATTTCACGAAGGTAGAGAGCTTTCACCAGCAGAAATGCCCATGCAGTACTCTGCGGCTCACGGTGCGGAAGTATTAGATTATGAGGTTGATGTAGTTCATGACAATGGCGCAATCATCAAATTGCTGGAGTACGTTGCCCCACTGTTTGATGAAGATGGCAAAACCAGAGGCTGTATTGGTGCCTTTGTAGATATTACACAACGCAAGCAAGCAGAAGAATTGCTGCGAAACGAGCAAAAATGGCTAGAAGATGTATTAAATCTGATGCCAAGACCGTTACTGTTTATTGAGCCGGAAACCGCACGGGTTACCTTTGCCAATCGGGCAGCAGATGAATTAGCGGGTGGTAAATTTCCTATAGGAGTACCAGCCGCAGAGTATCACACTGTTTATCATTTCACAGATGCCAACGGTAACCCCGTATCTAACGAGCAGATGCCTGGAGTGCGGGTTGCTAGAGGAGAACGTCTAGAAGGATTAGAGTTAGACTGGCATACCAACGAGGAAGTACTATCTTTACTTATATTTGCTGATACCTTACCAGCCATGCACGGTTATCCAGCTACCTGTGTAGTAGTGTTTCAAAATATAACTCAGATCAAGCAGGCAGAAAAAGCTTTGTCCTTGGGTTATCAACGATTACAACTACTATTTAGTACAGCTAATGACCTGTTATCAAGTCAAGAACCAGTAGCACTGATTGATGGTTGCTTCCAGAAACTGGCAGAGCAAATTGGACTGGATGTTTATTTCAACTACCTAGTAGAAGATAATTCTCAGTCTATGCGTTTAGCTTCTTATCGAGGCATTTGTCCGGAACTAGCACAAGAAATAGAGTTTTTAAGGTTTGGTGAAGCCATCTGTGGGACAACTGCTCAGGAACGTCGTTCCATCGCTTTAGAGAACGTCCAGCAGTCAACTGACCCTAAAACACAGCTAATTCGCTCTATGGGGATTAATGCTTATTACAGTTATCCGTTGATTGCTCAAGGCAGACTTTTAGGGACACTCTCCTTTGGCAGTCGCAGCCGTACCAGTTTCACCGAAAATCAAAAGGGGATGATGCAGGCGGTTTGCGACCAAATTGCGATCGCAATGGAACGAATGGAACTGATTAATTCTTTGCAACGGCAGACAGAACAATTAACAGAAGCCAATCGCATGAAAGATGAGTTTTTGGCTATCTTATCCCATGAATTGCGATCGCCTCTCAACGCCATTCTCGGCTGGGCGCAGTTATTACAAGCCCGTAGGCTGAGTGAAGCGCAAACCGCCAAAGGCTTAGAAACCATCGAGCGCAACGCCAAAGCTCAAACCCAACTCATTGAAGACTTACTCGATATTTCGCGGATGATTAGAGGCAAGTTACGTCTCAACGTCCGCACTTTTAACCTGATTCCCATCATTGAAACAACCATCGAGAATATTAACCTCGCCGCCCAAGCCAAAGAAATCGATTTAACATTCTTCTTAGAAAATCCAGCTACCGAAAACTTACCATTTCAGATTTCCGGCGATCCAGAACGCTTACAGCAGGTTATTTGGAATTTGCTCACAAATGCCATTAAATTCACACCTTCTGGCGGCAAAGTAGAAGTTAGACTCACCAAAAATCCTGGTTGCCAACAAAACGAACTCATCACTAATAGCTACGCACAAATCCAAGTCATCGATACAGGTATAGGTATTAATTCCAGCTTTTTACCTTACGTATTTGACCGCTTTCGCCAAGCTGATAGTTCCATCACCAGATCCCACGGTGGTTTAGGATTAGGTTTAGCGATCGTCCGCCATCTAGTAGAGTTACATGGCGGTACAGTTAATGTACATAGTCCCGGTGAAGAACAAGGTTCTACATTTACAGTCAAATTACCCCTCCTCTCGGAAAATAAAGCAACTGCTATCGAGCCAATTAGCCCAAGAGGAGAAAATCTCACCCCCTTGCCTTTATGTCCTTCGCTGTTGGGGGTGCGGGTGTTAGTGGTAGATGACGAGTCAGATTCTCGTGATTTCATCGGCACAGTATTAGAGCAATGTCAAGCCCAAGTTACAGCAGTAGCAACAGCAAAAGAGGCATTACAGATAGTTTCCCAATGGAAACCAGATGTTTTGGTAAGTGATATCGGAATGCCAGAAGAAGACGGCTACTCCCTAATTCGCAAACTACGCTCCTTACCGCCAGAACAAGGAGGAACCATTCCCGCCGCCGCTTTAACAGCCTACGCCAGAGCCGAAGACAGAACAAGAGCCATCCAAGAAGGATTCCAACTACATTTACCAAAACCCATTGAACCCGCAGAATTGGCTACGGTTGTCGCCAGTTTAATTAAGCGTGGTCAGAGACGCGATTAATCGCGTCTGTACAATCATCAATCCCCAATCTCCAATCCCCAATCCCTCACTTATCCCCACAAAGTAACCCAAACCGAATTAACCCCCGTTCATAACCGCGACGCATTAAGCCTAGTGATAATGCTCCTTGGATGGTAGTCCAACCGGCGCGGAGTAAGCCGAATATTGCTTGGGGGGTAAAGGCGGAATCGATGACTATGTTCCAAAATTGAGCGACGGATTGCGACCAGTCGGCGGTGCGGATATTGTTTAATGTTAGTTGACGTGCGATCGCCTCATACTCTGGCAAAGAAATTACATAAGGCAAACAATACACCCGATAAATATCTTCTAGGTGTTTTTGTTCATCAGCCGTCAGTGGTGTTTCATCAGTAGGACGATGACACCATGTCACCATAATTAACTTACCACCCGGTTTCAGGACTCGGTAACACTCCTGCAAAAACTTGGTTTTATCTGGCATATGTTCGCCACTTTCCAGCGACCACACCAAGTCAAAAGAATTATCATCAAAAGGCATTGCTTGAGCATTTGCCACTAAAAACTGACTTCTACCACTCAAACCAGCTTCCTTGGCTCTTTCTGTGGCTCTAGCAGCTTGCACTGGACTCAGGGTAATTCCTGTAGCTTTAGCATTCAACTTTCCAGCCAAATACAGAGAACTACCACCAATACCACAACCCACATCTAGTATATTTTCTGCTGTTTGTACCCCTGCCCAAGTGAGTAATTCTTCAATTAAATCAATTTGCGCCTGACGACGGTTTTTTTGTTCAGTACCGTCTACACCATAATAACCGTGGTGCATATGTTCGCCCCAAATCTCTTCCCATAGCCCAGAGGAAGCGTCGTAAAATTGCTGAATTTGTTGGTATAGTGTTGCACTCATGAAAAAAGTAGTGTTAAGACAAAACAGAAATTAAAAAAAACATATTCGTAGGCTACCATGTGTGTTTTTAATTAAATAAGAAAGTTTTTATTTCGTCTCCAGGATCAACCTTATGGCTCTTATTAGGAATAACTTATAAGCCCACCCTTTTAAACCAACCTCCATGAGCTAAAGGATTTGATGATTTTGACCGTTAAATATTGAATTTTTAATTGCTTATGACCGTTTCGCGCACAGTTTGCTTGGGATTTCTAGCTGTCATCACAGTGGGAACTATCTTGTTGATGATGCCTTTCTCCACTAGCAATGGTAGTTGGAATGATCTGATTGTGGCTTTGTTTACATCAACTTCAGCAGTTTGCGTCACTGGTTTATCAGTGGTTGATCCTGGTACTTATTTTTCCTTTTGGGGACAGTTGTTTATTGCTTTGTTGGCGCAAATTGGTGGGTTAGGTTATATGACAAGTACTACCTTTTTGATTCTGCTGATTGGTCGCAAATTCGACCTCCGGCAAAAAATCGCTATTCAACAAGCTTTAGACCGACCTGGTATGAGTGGTAGCGCCCAAGTTATTCGCTCAATTATTGCCACAACCCTAATTTTTGAAATTACAGGTGTCTTTTTATTATTACCAGCTTTTGTCCCTGATTATGGCTGGAATCAAGGACTATGGTTAGCTATATTTCATAGTGTTAATGCCTGGAATAATGCTGGCTTTAGTTTATTTAAAGATAGTCTAATTGGTTATCAATCTTCTTCTTTAGTAGTGTTCACAGTTACGGGATTAATTATATTTGGGGGAATTGGTTATCAAGTAATTCTAGAAACATATATTTGGTTGCGCGATCGCATCCTCAAAAAAAAGGAAACTCTGGTCTTTTCATTAGATTTTAAAGTCGCTACTAGCACGACACTAATACTTCTATTTCTAGGCGCAATCGCATTTTTTTGTATAGAAATAAGAAACCCACAAACCTTTGGTTCACTTAATTTACGCGATCAATTTTTAGTAGCTTGGTTTCAATCAGTTACTCCCAGAACTGCTGGCTTTAACACCATTGACATTGGCAAAATGACAACGGCGGGTCTATTTATCACAATTGCCCTCATGTTTATTGGTGCAAGTCCTGGCGGTACAGGAGGAGGCATGAAAACTACCACACTGAGAGTTTTAACTAGCTGTACTAAAACAATTCTTCAGGGTAAAGAAGAAGTTTTATTATATGAACGTAAAATAGCAGTTGCTCTCATTTTAAAAGCAGTTGGTGTTTTGGTTGGTTCGATAGCAACCGTCATTTTAGCCACAATTCTCATATCTCTTACAGACCCAAAACTAGATTTTATTCAAATTCTGTTTGAAGTCGTATCAGCCTTCGCTACCGTTGGTCTTTCAACTGGTATTACAGCTAGTGTTTCCCCAGCAGCAAAACTAGTTTTAATTATCACCATGTATGTAGGTAGAGTAGGAGTTTTACTACTAATGTCTGCTATATTAGGAGATCCGCGACCGACAAGGATTCACTACCCTGAAGAAAACTTACTTGTAGGGTAACTGAAGGAGACAGGAAGCAGGGGAAGTCAGGAAAAATTATTGGCAACTGACAACTGTAAGGACGGGTTTACAGATATCCTCACTCTGGGAAGATGATCTTAATAAACCCGCCCCTACTAACAACTGATAAAATCTGAAAGAACAAGCAAAATAAAACTTTTAATTAATTTAGTCTAAGAGGATGTTTGAAAAGTATCATTGCTAACACCAAAATCTTAAAAACCTAACCCCCCAGCTTCCCTGCGTTCGCGCAGCGTGTCGGAGACAGGGAATGGGGGTTTCAAAGCCTCTCTCCGTGTCGGGGAGAGGTTTGGAGAGGGGTTTCTAGTATATTTTCAACTTTTTAAACACCCTCTAGGAGTTTTTGCTTTCAATACAGGGATTAATAATAAGGATTTCAACTGTGAATTTGTCATCGCTAGGTTTTTTTCGCAGTTTACGCAAAGATAATAACCAATTTGCTGTAATTGGCTTGGGTCGTTTTGGTCGTTCTGTCTGTTCAACACTGCACAAGTTAGGCTATCAAGTGCTAGCAACAGATATAGATGAAAAACGAGTGTCAGCCGCGTTGACCGAAGAAATAGTTGGTCATGCTTTACAACTAGATTCAACGGAAACAGCAGCCCTTAAGGAAGCGGGTATTCTGGAATTTGATACAGTAATTGTGGCAATTGGTAACTATGTTCAAGAAAGCGTAATCACCACTTTAAATGTCAAGGAAGCTGGAGTGCCTCACGTTGTTGCTAAAGCCTCTAGTGAAGTCCATTACAAGCTATTAAAGCGGGTTGGTGCAGATCATGTTGTTTTTCCTGAATATGAGGCGGGTTGTGCGTTAGCACGTACACTGACGAAGCCATCAATTCTTGATAGATTCGACCTTGATCCAGATAACAGTATCGTAGAGTTAATTGTGCCAGATGAATTTCACGGGAAAACTATTGCAGAATTGCAGTTACGTAACCGTTACGGGTTGAATTTATTAGCCGTGAGTCAAGATGGTAAATTTCAAATTAACCCTAACCCCGGTAAACGTTTAGAACGTGGTACGGCAATGGTGGTTATAGGTTGTAATAAAGATATTAATCGTTTGCCAATTTAAAACAAAAAAATATGACGGACAAAATACCCGTCATAGAAGAATTTGATGCTTCCCCTTTTTAAGGCAGAGTAGGGCAGGGGTTAGCGCAAAGGCACGCAGAGGTTTTCTGGTGATAATTCGCTATTACTAAAATAATTAAGCGTATTTTTATCGAGAATTGGTATTAGGAAATATTGGTGGAAACTGCTTTTGTTCATCCAAGACGGGTACTGCACCAGAATTAGCTGGTTGTTCTTTTGGTGCTACTAGTTGAGTTAGTTTTTCTAAGAGGTTGTTTGTAGAGTTGTCTGTCGGCTTGGGTGCGGATGCTTGTCTTTGTTGCAGCTTTTGTTCCTCGATTTTCTGAGCAACTTGCTGCATGAACTGCTCGGTCTTCTCTATTTGCTCCAGGTTCCCTTGTTGACTGTATTCTTCCTGAGCGCGTTTAAAGGCGTTACTAGCTTTTTGCAGGTCACCTTGGTTATATAAAGTTATTCCCAAGTTATAGTAAGCTAGGGCATTTTTGGGGTCTTGGCGAACAGCTTGGGTATAAGCGGCTATGGCTTCTTCTGGTCGTCCTTGCATTGCCATCAGGCTGCCTAAACTACTATAAGCTGCCGCATTTTTGGGATCTAACTTCAAAACTTCTCTATAGGCAACGATCGCCTCTTCCATTTTACCTGTCTGTTGCAGAGCGATCGCTAAATTGTGATGAGCGTTGATTTTACTGGGTTCGAGATTAACTGCATCTTGGTAAGCGGCGATCGCTTCCTGCAATAATCCTTGTTCGTATAATACCAAACCCAAGTTATAATGAGCCTCCACCCTTCTGGGATCTATCACTAAAGCTTGGCGATAAGCTGTAATAGCACCCTCTTTTTTTCCCTGTTGTTGCAATGCTAAACCCAAATTGTAATAAGTTTCTCCCAAATTTGGGTTCAGTCTAATCGCTTCCCCATACTCCTGAACCGCCACATCTAGACGGTTTTGCATCAGGTAAATATTTCCTAGATATGTTCTAGCCATTGCTAAATTGGGTTCTCGCTGTAACGCTTGGCGAAAAGCATTTTCTGCACCTTCCCAGTCGCTGCGGTTGTAGCGTGTAACACCCTGTTGGTAAAGACTAGCTGTTTCCAAATCCTGAGAAATGGGAGTTTGTGCCAACAACTTGCTTCCTGGTAAATTCACAACCGGTGTAGCCAACACCAAAAAAGCTGATGCAGCACAGAGAACACCCAAATGCGGCTTTTGCCAATCCGAAATATGCTGACAGGTGATTGACGATAAACCGCAAAACCACTGTTTAAGTTGATGTTGTTTATACATAGTGGTATCTCTGTACTTATGGTTAAGATCCTTACAAGTAAGAGTACCCACTACAACATGAAAAATTTAAAATTCAAAATTAAAAAATTTTGAAGCCAAGGTGAACTAATGTACAGAGGGTGTATACGCCTCTTCTATTACTTGCCTCCTCTGGCTTCCGGTAGAATCAACATGGCATCACCAAAAGAGTAGAAACGATATTGAGAGGCGATCGCTTCCTGGTATATACTTAACAATCGTTCTCTGCTAATTAACGCACTTACTAGCATTAATAAACTAGAGCGTGGCAAGTGAAAATTAGTAATTAAACCCTCTACAACCTGCCATGTATAGCCAGGATAGATAAATAAGTTGGTTTTTCCACAAAATTCTTGTAAATCGCCAGATGCGGCTGCTCCTTCTAAGGCTCGCACTACTGTAGTTCCTACAGCAATAATTCTACCGCCAGCTGCTTTGGTGGCTTTGATTTGTGCTACTGTGGCGGCGGGGACTTCAATCCATTCCTCGTGCATTTGATGAGTGGCTACATCTTCCACTTCCACAGGACGAAAGGTTCCCACACCAACGTGGAGGGTAATAAAAGCTTGATTGATATTGCGATCGCGTAACTTTTCTAGTAACTCTGGAGTAAAGTGTAACCCAGCTGTAGGCGCTGCGATCGCTCCTGGTTGTTCTGCATACACAGTTTGATACTGTTCATCCGCCGCTTGAGATGCAGTGATATATGGCGGTAAGGGTATTTCCCCGAATTTATCTAAAACTTGCACCAAAGATTGCCCCTCTGGTAAGTCAAATTGTAATAAACGCCCTCCTGTGGCTTTGTCGGTTTCTAAAACAGTAGCGGTTAGCTGGTGGGGGCTGGGGACTGGGTTTGTTTCTTCATACCCATGCCCTATTTCCAGATTCCTAATACCTAGTCCTGTAAAAATAATCTGCGTGCCTTTTTTAAAGCGTTTTCCTGGTTTAACTAAAGCCAACCAACAGTTAAACTTGCGCTCTTCTAGCAATAAAATTTCTACTTCCGCGCCGGAGCTTTTGCGCCCGTATAATCTTGCGGGGATGACCTTCGTATTATTCATGATTAATAAGTCACCAGGACGCAAAATATCCGGTAAATCACGAAAAATTTGATGTAGTGGTGGTGTTTCTTTACCTGTTGTTTGAGAGTTGACGACTAGTAGACGAGAACTGTCTCTGGGAACTGCTGGATTTTGGGCAATTCTTTCTGGGGGTAGTACGTAATCATACCCAGCCAACGAACAATCTAAATTTGTATCCTCTGCTGCCGCACTAGAAGTTTGTTCAAGGTTTAATTGTAATATCTGTTTCTTCATTGAAATTCCCGATGCTTGGAATAAGTTTGTTTACATTTTTTTGACAAAAGTAGTCAATTTTAGACCTAAATTATAAGATTGACATTATGACGTAACACTTAAGCAATTTGATAATAAATGGGTAAACTCCCCCATGCAAAGACGGGGGCATTTACCCTACCGGGATACCAATCAATTGAGGAAGATAGAAATGTAAGATTGGATTTGATCCCAAACACCATGATGGAATACCTATACTATCTGGCAAATGCCAGTTTAACTCTGAGGGTCGTTCAATATCTACACGGTAGACCCCAGTTACCTGTTTCGTTCGTTACCGTGATTCATCAAATAGATGGTTGGGTGGTTAGGATCAAACTTAAAAATCCTGTCTCGTCCCAAGAAGATGGTGATTTTCGAGCCTTCCTAAATGAATTGGGAATTAGCTATGAGCCACCTATGCGTGTGCAAATGGCACTGTGGAGCTTAGAAGCTGGCCAATGTCCTGTAGATGTTATGCGCCGCTATCAAGTTGCGATCGTTTCACATGGAAGCCCAGAAAGAGAAGAAATAGAAGCTTTCCGTCAACAGTTTGTTAGAGGACTGGGTTACTGTCCAGAAACACTCGCGTAAAATCGATGGTCATAAACTGTGTATTTGCTCATTGGTAATTGGTAATTGATGGTAGCAAAATATCATTCACAACCAGTTACCAACGTCATGAGAAAAATTATTTTCTGGTAGCAAATATCAAAATAATCATTAAAATCACTAAATAATATTAGAGACTTCTAGATAAAAACTCCACCCACAAGGGGATGGAGTTTTGTGGTTTGTCAGCAGTCAATGGTAAGTGGCAAAGATACTTAAAAACCACTGACCACTGACAATAATGACTCGCGTAAAGCCTTCAGCATAGCTCCGCTTAACGCAAAGCATACCCCAGGGAAGCGCTATGAAAAATCTCCAAAACGTAGCGACTGTAATGAACGTCAAGCGCTCAGAAACAAAAAAGAAGCACAGAGGGAAAAGAAAAAAGAAGCCGTAGCGCACTCTACTAAACTGGCTGTAGGTTAGCGTTTTTTTTACACTTTGCCCGTAAAACTCAAATTTGATGGTGTAGGGGTATAAGGGACTCACAAAGCAATTATCCCATGATATTTTCACCCTACCCCCTTTCATCATGAAACCACCCATCCCCCAATCTTTGTTCCCTATCCTTGCTTGCAGTACTTTACTTTTTTCCACGGCAGCGATCGCTGACAGTGGGCGGAATGCCATCACCAAGCCAATGCTTTTGGCTCAAAACCTCAATTGCAATAACGCTCAAACTCAACTCGAAATTAATCAATGTTCAAAACAGTCCTATCAAAACGCTGATAAACAATTAAACCAAGCTTATAAACAACTTTTACCAAAGTTACAAAGTTCTAGAAAACAAAAGTTAATTGCTGCACAGCAAGCATGGATCAAGTTTCGTGATAGTAGCTGTGAGTTTGAATCCAGTCAGTATGAAGGGGGAAGTATTGCCCCTAGCGTTTATTTGAATTGCTTAGAAAAGCTGACACAACAGCGTACTCAAGAATTACAAGAATATCTGCAACCAGACCTTTAACAACTGCATCGACAAAGGGGTAGGGTATTAAACCAGAGCAAAAGCAACTGACATTGACACTCTCACCGCTACATTGCTTTAGCAATGTAGCGGGAGATTCTTGTTTCTCAGAAACACGCTTTTTGGCACAAGTACCAACGAGTCTTACTGTTTCTCCACAAGCTTAAAATTCTGTGTGTCCCACAGTATTTGTTGACAGTATTCTTATCCCTTCTGCTCTCAAGTTCCGTGAAGCATTTTCATCTCTGTCATGGGTTGTTTGGCAACTTGGACAAATCCACTCACGGATACTTAAGTTCAGCAAATCATTC
>NZ_JACJQL010000035.1 GCF_014696625.1 Nostoc parmelioides FACHB-3921 | reverse complement strand
TTAGCAAAAGCAATTGAAAGTGCTTTTAATCAAGTTTCGTTAAATGATATTTATAATTGGTTTACCCATTCTTGTTACTGTACTTCACCAGACTGAGAAAGGCTATAAAATGACTCTGACTTTGATTCCCGCTTTTTGTTTGTCTTTGAGGGCTTGGGCGATTCTCGGTAAACGCAATTCTTGTACTGCTACATCTATAGTAGATTTAGCTTGGGAAATAGCGTCAACAATCTGCTGTTCTAAGTTATCTCCTAGTCGAGTTTGTTGACGGTAAGGTTCTCGATATTCGGAGGATTCAGATTGATTAAAGTAAACTTTCACAAATGAGTCTTGCGGTAGAGGTGCAGGACGATTATTGTGAGATTGGACTTTTTGACAGGCTGCGATCGCCACTATCAAAAAAAATACCCAAAAATTCCTAAATGCTGGGAAAATCTGCACGTTAATCTGCTACAAGTGGGATGGGAATAGACATATATATAATTCCCACATTGATGATTAATCCATAGTCAACAGTCAGTATTTATTCCCCTCTGCCCCTGCCCTTGCCTTATATGCAAATATATCTAGATTACAGTGCTACTACTCCCACTTGTACAGAAGCGATCGCACTTATGCAATCAGTCCTGACTCAACAGTGGGGGAATCCTTCTAGTCTACATGAATGGGGACAACGGGCAGCCACTATTGTAGAACAAGCAAGAGTGCAGGTAGCAGGGTTAATTAACGCTGCCAATCCCGAATCAATTATTTTTACCTCTGGCGGTACAGAAGCCAACAACCTAGCCATTATGGGTGTTGTCAGAATGCAAAATGTGCCGCAACATATCATTATTTCTAGTGTGGAACATTCTGCTATTAGCGAACCTGCCAACTTACTAGAAAAATGGGGTTGGGAAGTCACCCGCTTGGGTGTGGATAATATTGGGAGAGTTAACCCTGAAGATTTAAAAGCTGCGTTACGACATAACACGGTTTTAGTTTCTGTGATTTACGGTCAAAGTGAAATTGGCACAGTCCAACCAATTGCAGAGTTAGGTAAGATAACTCAACAACATGGGGCGTTGTTCCATACAGATGCAGTGCAAGCAGTGGGACGTTTACCTATAGATGTGCAGCAACTACCTGTAGATTTACTCAGTCTTTCTAGTCACAAGCTATACGGGCCGCAAGGGGTGGGGGCGCTATATATTCGTCCTGGTGTGGAATTGTTGCCTTTATTGAATGGTGGTGGACAAGAAAGGGGATTACGTTCTGGTACGCAAGCAGTCCCAATCATTGCCGGTTTTGGTGTCGCCGCCGAAATTGCCACCGAGGAATTATCTATAGAGATACCACGTTTAATGAAATTGCGCGATCGCTTATTTGCCCAGTTAGCAGATGTCCCCGGTTTAATCCCCACCGGCGACAGAGAAAATCGTCTACCCCATCATGTAAGTTTCTATCTTGAACAAGCCGACGGAGAAAAACTCAGTGGTAAAACCTTAGTGCGTCATTTAAACCTTGCCGGTATTGGCATTAGTGCGGGCGCAGCTTGTCATAGTGGTAAACTTAGTCCCAGCCCCATATTGTTGGCAATGGGTTACTCAACAAAAGCCGCCTTGGGAGGAATTAGGTTGACATTAGGGCGTGAGACTACAGCAGCCGATGTAGATTGGACGGCGATGGTCTTAAAACAAATCTTACAGAGGTTGGTACCAGGAGAATTAGTGATTCATCATTAATCAAATGGAAACTCATTCACCAACTCATTGGCCAAATTTTGATAATATTCTCAGCACTACCGCCACTAGCAAGATTACGCCCATCAGGACTAATGACTACGGAATAAATGTATCCAGAATCGCGCTTTAAGGTGCGGATTATCTCTCCTGTCGTTAAATCCCATAGTTTAATTGTGTTGTCATTACTGCCACTGGCAAGAACTGTGCTATTTCCTGGTACATAGACAACAGAATTAACCTTGTCAGAATGCCCTCTGAGGGTGCGGATGGTCTTTCCTGTTGACAGGTTCCACAATTTAATGGTTTTGTCCTTACTAGCACTGGCAAGAGTTTGACTATCTGGATTGAAGACTACAGATATCACCAAGTCGGAATGTCCTTCCAAGGTACGAATTACCTTGCTGGTTGTGAGATTCCATAATTTAATTGTTTTATCCCAACTGCCACTAGCAAGAGTTTTGCCATCTGGACTAAAAGCTACATTGGCAACACCACTGGAATGTTCTTGCAAAGTGCGGATTTCTCTGCCTGTTGTGAGGTTCCACAGTTTGATAGTCTTATCTAAGCTGCCACTAGCTAGAGTCTTGCCATCTGGACTAAAGGCAACGCTAGCTACTCCCTGAGAATGCCCTTTCAGAGTGCGAATTTCTTTGCCAGTTGCCAGATTCCACAATTTTATTGTCTTATCAGCACCTGCACTAGCAAGAGTTTTTCCATCTGGGGAGAAAGCAATAGCCCAAATCCATCCAGAATGCCCTGGAAGAGTATGAATTTTCTGTTTAGTTTTTAAATTCCAAACTTTAATAGTTTTGTCATCACTGCCACTAGCTAGGAATTCTCCATTAGGAGAAAAAGCAACGGAATTTACATCGCTGGCATGACCTTTAAGAGTGTAGGGTTGAGTAGAAATTTCGGAAAATTTAGTAATTAGCTGCGGGAGAGACTGTAAATGCCCAACGCCCACTAAACCTAACAGCGCACTCATGGTATTTATCAGGAGTTGTTGTTTGAACCTACCATTGAGTAATTTCCGAGTTTGTTTTTTGGTTGTAGACGCGGTTAATGAAGTTGATGCTGACCAAGATGTGGAAAAGATAGCAGATTTTGGTATTGTAGTTTTTAATCGTGAGAGTAGCGATCGCTGCTTGATCAAATCATTCATCACTTCATCAGCCGATTGATAACGCCTTTGAATATCCGTTTCTAACAGCTTGTTCAAAACCTTAACTAGATATTCACCTTCTTTTCTCTCGGAATCTAAAGTGTTCCAATATTGCTGCCAGGATTCAACCCAACTGTAGCCTTGTTCTACAAACAAATTAGATGGGTTAATCCCCGTCAACAGATGAAAGCAAGTCGCACCCAGACTAAATAAATCACTGGCTGGGTAAGCTTTGCCATACTGCATTTGTTCAATTGGGGTGTAACCGAGCGAGCCAATAGTGGTTCCCAATTGAGTCTGCATCGTCGCTTTTAGCTGCTTGGCAGCACCAAAATCAATTAGCACTAATCCCCCATCACTCTGACGGCGGATGATATTCTGTGGCTTAATATCTCGATGAATTACCCCACGCTCATGAATATATTTCAATACAGGGAGTAAATCTAAGAGAAATTCGACAATTGTACTTTCGTTGTAAACCACTCCTTGACGTAATTCTTGTAATAGATTGTTTCCATTAATAAACTGTTGCACCAAAAATAGATAATTATCTTGCTCGAAGTAAGCTAACAGGGTAGGAATCTGGTGATGTTCTCCTAAATGTTGCAAGCGTTGAGCTTCTTGTTTAAATAACTCAACGGCTTTTTTCATAGCTGAATTTTCTTGAACTTTGGGTGCAAATTGTTTAACTACACACAATTCGTTCAATTTATCTATATCTTCTGATAGATATGTTCTCCCAAATCCACCTTCATCCGATAGCACCTTGATAATGCGATAACGCCCCCTTAATAAGGGTATCAATTGTGTATTGCAGCTTTGGCAATACATTTGGCCATCAGGATTTTGAGGCATGGAGCAATTAGGATTCAAACAGCAAAGCATACTGGGAATCCGTGTACAGTTTGAGTATATATTAATCCAACAGTTATAGTTTTGCTATCAATCTGGTGCATAATATTCCATCAGAAAATTTATATAGATGTAACTCAGGGATTTAAAGTAGAAAAGATTTTTTTTTAAAACAGTTGATACCTGATAGAAAAGCGATTTGCTCATTGAACAAACGTAAGTATCTTTAGGGCAGGCAATGCCCACCATCTCAGGGTTTTGCTGGATATTGCCCAACGCCATTTGCGCGAGTGCCGGAAAACCACGAAGTTTTGGATCAGAGGAAACCTCCGCTCAGACTTTTCTTCGTCCAACACACTAGCTCCCCTACGTATAATTCACCAATTAAATGGTAGTCCTATATAGCTATATGTTGTTAATAAAGTATAGTAAAGTTAGTGATTCTAAAAATGTAGTATCTTTTGTATATAAAGTTTCTTTCATAGTATAACAATAAACGTGTTAAAGCAAAATTTGCCCACAGTTGGCTATTGTTTAGCATTAAAAGTATATAAGGTTATCTATCTTAAGTTATACAAATAACTCAATACTAGCAGTAATGAGGGGTGAAATGATGACAGAACAGAAGAACAAAAATTTTTGGCTCAAATTTAATCTAGCTTTGATTGTTTCCGTGAGCAGTGCCTTAGTAGTTGCAAACTATACTTTGCCTATAAAGGCTTTAGATATCCGTGAGAACTCTAGAGAACTGATAATAGCCAAGACCCCAGACGAAAGACAACCAGAAGCAGTACAACAAGCTATTGAGCAAATCCCTACTTCTCCACCGCCTGCAACTCAACAACAACAAAGCAAGCAATCAATCGAGTCACCCATTCCCGTTCGTGAATCACCCAACTCAACAGCCTCTAATCCAACCCCCCAAACTAGAGAAAGTAATCCTGCGCCTAGAACATCTACACCGTCAAATTCCAACCCAACTTCTCAGCAAAGACAAACTAACTCGGTTTCTAGAACATCCACACCGTCAAGCTCTAATTCTAGACAAACTAACTCTGCTTCACCGCAAAGAAGTCGTCAATCAGCTACAAATCCAGGTAGCCGCAATTCGACTGCCAAAATTTCCCCTGTTTCCCCGTCTAACCTACCTTTTAGAGATATTAACTTCGTAGATATCGCTTTTGGTATACTTTCTAAAGGTGATTTTCAGTCTCAAGGAAGATATTTTCATTTTTATAAATTCGAGGGAAGAGAAAACCAACTACTCCAAATCAGGCTGGGTGGTAGCACTGATTCACGCCGCTCCAGCAATTTGAGTCTAAGTCCGTTTATGTTTCTCCTTGATCCTGATAATAAAGTGATCTTAAAAAGAGGTAGTGTTGGGACAAATAGTGATCTTAAGGATGCGTTTGTCTTTGTAAGATTACCTGTCAAAGGGACTTACACAATTGCAGTAACTAGTCGCAACCCTGGTGATACAGGACGCTACAGTTTAGCTCTCAGAAATGACAGAGCCAGCTATATCCTAGACGAATCTGTGGAACTGAATGCTCAAAGCTCAACCATTAAGCAAAATCGCAGTGCTTATAATGTGTCTCAGTTTCAAGGCAAAAAAAATCAGCTTGTAAGTATTCGTGCAGATAGCATCAATGAAGAGTTTTCTCCCTATATAGTCTTGCTGAATTCTCAAGGAAAGACTATTGCTGCGGATAATAATCAAGATGGCCTTTATAGTGCTTTAATTGACCGAGCTAGATTGCCTGAGGATGATACCTACTATATAGTTGTTACTTCCAATAATCCCAATAACCGTGGCACATATCGATTGACTCTTTTCTAAATAAGTAGAACGAGGTAAAAAACCAAACTGTGTGATGGGAAATCTTTTATAACTGTGGAAAAAGATAAATTACAGGCAAGCGGTAATATAAATACCAATCAAGAAACAGAGGACGAAAAAGTTCTCTGTCCTCATTGTCAGCGCACTGCTACGAACGGTATTAAATGTAAAGGTATTTGTGTGGCTGATAGCGACTATTAATACAATGAAAACTAATGCGGCTCGACTACTGGATAAACTAGGCATTACCTATGAAATTCTCAACTATGAGGTAGATCCTGATGATTTGGCGGCTGAAAGTACAGCCCAAAAAGTCGGTCTTCCTCCAGAACAAGTTTTTAAAACCCTAGTAGTCAGAGGTGATCAAACAGGTATCTGTTTTGCTGTTTTACCTGGAAATGCTCATTTAGACTTAAAAGCCTTAGCTCGGATTTCTGGAAATCGCAAAATTGAAACGGTTCCACTGAAGGAAGTACAGCCGCTAACAGGTTATATCCGTGGTGGTGTCACAGCTTTAGCTAGTAAAAAAAGCTATCCCACCTATGTTGACGAGACAGCAACCCTGTTTGAGCAAATTACGGTTTCTGGTGGGATGCGAGGAATGCTAATTTTGCTGAACCCATCTGATTATTTATCTGCGGTTAATGGTATTGTAGGGGCTATTGTACAAGATTAGTCAAGCTATTGTGTTTTTAAACACAACCCGTCGTGATGACCGTTGACCGTTGACAGTTAATAGCCCTTATTAGTAGTTATGCAATTTAGACGCGCATTAGCTTAGTGGAGATTTTCGTAAGTTAGAGACTTCCAGAAAATAAATTATCCAATTTACTCAGATCATATCCCTCTTGCTCCCTGCCCCCTGCTCCCCT
Source organism: Nostoc parmelioides FACHB-3921 (assembly GCF_014696625.1). Taxonomy (GTDB): domain Bacteria; phylum Cyanobacteriota; class Cyanobacteriia; order Cyanobacteriales; family Nostocaceae; genus Trichormus; species Trichormus parmelioides. The sequence continues at coordinate 65,845 of NZ_JACJQL010000035.1, read as the reverse complement.
GCCTACACAGCGATGGGATATTTTTTTAGTTGGAAGTCCCTTATAGCCGTAGCCAGATAGATTAGGACATTAAGCTAAGATAAAACCCTGACAACACAAAGCTTTTAAGTCTGTCAACCGTTAACAACTATAAAAAATTGAATACCGCCTAGAAATACTAAGCGGTATTGAGAGTTATTTAATCTCCCAAACTTCTTTTGCAAACAGGATACTTACCTATCTTCCAACACCTACATACTGGAATCCAGCGCGTACTAGAGTCTCAGGGTCGAGGAAGTTACGGCCGTCAATGACGACGGGATTATTCATTAGTTTGGCCATTTTGGCGTAGTCAAGACCGCTAAATTGCTGCCATTCGGTTACAAGTACTAACGCATCGCAACCATCAGCCAAACGTTCAGCATCGGTTTCTACTAATACGCCAGAAAGACCGTGGCGCATACCAGTTTGGGAAACGATGGGGTCGTAGGCTTTGACTTTAGCACCTAAACGGTTTAATTGCTCGATTAAGTTCAATGCTGGTGCATCACGTAAGTCGTCGGTGTCGGGCTTAAAGGTAAGACCAAGTAAACCAACAGTTTTACCTTTGAGAATTTTCAGGACTTGTTGCAGTTTTTCTAGAGCAATCAAGCGTTGACGTTCGTTGACGCTAACAGCAGATTTTAATAGCTGGGCTTCATAACCGTAATCGTCGGCGGTGTGAATGAGTGCAGCTACGTCTTTGGGGAAGCAGGAACCACCCCAACCAATACCAGCTTGTAAGAATTTGTTGCCGATACGGGAATCTAAACCAATACCTTTGGCGACTTGGGTAACGTCTGCACCAACACGATCGCAAATATTAGCTACTTCATTGATAAAACTAATCTTAGTGGCTAAGAAAGCATTGGCCGCATATTTGATCATTTCTGCGGAACTGAGGTCTGTAGCCAGGATGGGTACTGGTGGTAAAGATTGATTTTCTGCAAATTTGCGCTCGACAATTGGGGCGTATAATTCCTGCATTGCCGCGATCGCTCTGGAGCTATTACCTCCCAAAACAATGCGGTCTGGATTAAATGTGTCGTATACTGCTGAACCTTCCCGCAAGAACTCAGGGTTACTAACTACATCAAACTGGGGTAATTCAGGTAATTTATCCTCAACACTACCGCCACCTGCGGTTACGAGGGTTTTTTGCCGTTCTGCAATCCCATCCAGAACAATCATTCTTACCCAGTCACCGGAACCGATAGGTACTGTAGATTTATTCACAATTACTTTATAACCACCGTTGAGGTTAGCACCAATACCACGGGCTACCGCTTCTACATAACGGGTATCACTTTCACCGGTGGGTAATGGTGGTGTACCAACCGCGATAAATAAAATCTCTCCGTGGGCTACACCTGCTGCCAAATCAGTGGAAAATTGAATCTTGCCGGATTGGATCGCCGACTGCATAATTTCCGAAAGTCCAGGCTCAAAAATTGGTGATTGCCCGGCCTTCATGATCTTGACTTTTTCTTCGTTGTTATCTATGCAAATCACATCATGTCCGATGTGAGCCAAGCAAGCTCCTGTTACCAAGCCAACATAACCAGTACCAATTACACAAACACGCATTTTGTTGAACTCCTCACTAGGGGTTACTTTTAAAACAAAGATTTGTCAAGATGACATTTACACTTTTTTATGTTGTACTGTTGCTGAAATACCTAGCTAGCACTTGAGAACAGTACCCCAGGCTCCTAAGTAGCCTGTATCCTAGACGGCACCCTTGATGCGATCGCGGAAATCTTCTATCGTCAGCTTTAACCCTTCTTGTAGAGGAATGGTTGGTTCCCAATTGAGTAAGGTTCTGGCTTTTGTAATATCTGGTTGGCGACGACGTGGATCATCAGCAGGCAATGGTTCAAACTTGATCTGTGCATCTGGATTGATCAAATTTTGCACAGCTTGCGCTAATTCTAGAATGGTGTATTCACCAGGATTTCCTAAATTGACTGGCCCGACGTAATCGCTATTCATCAAGCGGATAAAACCTTCCACCAAGTCAGAAACATAGCAAAAACTGCGAGTTTGTGAGCCATCACCGTATACTGTTAAAGGTGTGCCTCGTAAAGCTTGAACTATAAAGTTACTCACCACCCGTCCATCGTTTTCTAACATCCTGGGGCCGTAGGTGTTGAATATACGGACAACTCTAATATCAACTTTATTTTGTCTGTAATAATCAAATGCCAGGGTTTCCGCAATTCTTTTACCTTCGTCGTAGCAAGAACGGATACCAATAGGATTCACGTTACCCCGATACTCTTCAGTTTGAGGATGGATTTCAGGATCACCGTATACTTCACTGGTGGATGCTAAGAAAAATCTCGCCTTGACACGTTTGGCTAACCCTAACATATTTAGTGTACCCATCACGTTAGTTTTAACGGTTTTGACTGGGTTGTACTGATAGTGTACTGGGGAAGCTGGACAAGCTAAATGATAAATCTGATCAACTTCTAACCTAATTGGTTCGGTTATATCGTGGCGAATGAGTTCAAAATTGGGATGGTTCGCCCATTTATGAATATTGCGTTTGTCGCCTGTGTAGAAGTTATCTAAACAAATAACTTCATGGCCTTGAGGTATCAGTCGATCAATAAGATGGGAACCAATAAATCCTGCACCGCCAGTCACCAAAATTCTCATATTTTCCCAGTTACTTATAGATATTGTTAGTAGCTTTTGATATTGGTTCTAAACCATTTAGCCTAAATATGACAATACAGCAGGAATAAGACTCATTCCAGATTTTTGCTTAGGGTGTTTACATTTTCTTTAGATTTTTGTTAATTCACTTAGCAAAATAACAAACATCATGAAGTATTTGTGTCTTTTGATCAAGAATTCATCAAATCTTCAACAAAATAAAGTCTTGTTGGAGTGGGTTGTCAAAAGAGGCAGGGGAGCAGAGGGCAGGGAGCAAGGGGGAAAACTGGGACTGAAGCTCAGACTTCGACCCAGCAAGAGCGCCCTGTAAGGGCGAGGCTTGTACCCCGAAGTTCTGATCGCCGGAAGCCGGCGCTCAGACTTCTCTTCATGTTTCGCTCCGCTTCACGGCTACCGGGCAGGGATTCCTCCCCCTGCTCCCTGCTCCCTGCCCCTCCGCCTCTTCGGTCAGGAATTAAGGGTGTAAGGGTGTAGGGGTGTTTATACTGGTGTCGTAGTGTTAGGGGCTACAGCCGTGATATTAGCTGTTTGCAGGCGTTGCGGTTCTCCTAACATGACGATGGAGCAGGTGAGTTGACTGGCTAGCTGGGTGGTGACATCACTGAGAGCTAATCCCCCAGGACTGGTGCGATTACGGATAAAGGGTAAAACTACTAAGTCATATAATCGCGCTGCTTGCAAAATGGCTTGAGCAGCATTTTCATGAGCAATAATTTGAACTTCTGGTGAGTTGGGCAAAGCTAATTTAGATACTAATAAAGCAAGTTGCGATCGCCTCCAAGCAATTTTACTAGAACTTGTGCGGCGATCGCACACATTCAACACTGTCACCTGGGCTTGATTTGCTTCTGCTAACATCTGGGCAAATTGCACAGGTTGTAATGTTGGTGTGATTAAGTTTTCCACTGGTACGAGGATGCGTTGAATTTTCTTGGGTGACTCTACAAGACGTGTTACCGCCACTGGACAATGGGACGACCACAGGACATTATCGATAACATTGCCAAATAACCGCGCTCTTAAACCAGTCCGTTTACCCCAGCCCATAACAATTAAATTCGCTTTTTGCTCACGCGCTGCTCTACTAATTCCCGGCGCAGAAGCATCATCAATGCGGAGTAATGGCGAGGCTTCTACACCCAAGGCTTGACTTTGGCTGGTGGCTTTAGCTAATAATCGCTCACTTCTTTGCAACGTTGTTTCTAGTTGGGGTGCATCCATCTGAGCCGCAGCTGTGGCGATCGTTAATGGTATGATTCGCCCTTGAGCTTGACGTGCCAGTAATGCTGCCATTTCCACCAAATATTGTTGAGTATGGGGATTATAAATAGGTACAACGATAGTAAAGTTACCATTTTGGGCTTCTATTACCTGTGGCTCAGTCCGATTTGCATCCACCGATTCGTTAATGGATACGGTAGTTAAAGCTCTAGCTGTGCGACTAGTAATCAATGGCCCCAAGGTTGCAGTGATTAGCATTAAGATTACAACACTAGTTAAAACCGCCGATGACAGTAAACCTGTGTGATACCCTACGAAAGTAGCAGCTAATGTTGTACCAACCTGGGGCATAGATAGTGACCACATAGTCAACATTTCTTGCCAACTGTAGCCATAAAAAACCTTGGCTAACCAAGCGGCGATAAATTTGCTAGCAATTAAGCCGATGACAATCAAACAGGTTAACTGGACAGTAAACAAACTATTAACTAAACCAGGCAAATCAATCAGCAAGCCGAGGTTAATAAAAAAAATCGGAATAAATAAGACACTACCAACAAAAACTATTTTCTCTTTAACAGGCCCCTCACCAACAGCCTCATTAACTGCTAAACCGGCTAAAAAAGCTCCCAAGATTTTTTCTATCCCAATCATTTGAGCTACTACAGCCGCTAGAAATACGGTGAGTAGCACAAATAAAAATTTATTTCCTTCATCATCTCCTGAACGCCGAAAAAATTCCTTCCCAGCCCAATCAAATCCCACTAAAATCACAATGGAGTAAATAATTAACAAGCCTAAGACTGAGAGTATCTGGTAAATATTTGACATTCCCATTTGAAAAGCTGGAATGCAAATAGCTAATACTATCAGTGCGCTAATATCTGTAAATAGTGTCGCCCCAATTGTAATTGTGACTGCTTGATTACTGATGACACCTAAACGATTGACAATAGGATAAGCTAGCAGGCTATAAGAAGTCAAAAGTGAGCCGATTAATACGGAAGTATTCCAACCAAAGTGAAAAAATCTTCCTACCAAAGTGCCAGTCAACAATGGTACAGTAAAACTAACGCAGCCAAACCCTAAAGCACGTCTTTGCCGCCGTCGCCACAATTCTAGGTCTACCTCTAAACCTGCGACAAACATCAAATACACTAAGCCAATATCCGACAGCAGACTAATCATCGGTGATTTTGTGTGGAATAGGTTCCACCCCGATGGCCCTAATACTAATCCAGAGAGGACTAAACCCACTATTCCTGGTAATCTTAGCCTTTCAAAAAGGATGGGTACAACTAAGAGGATTACCAGTAAAATTGCGAAGGGAACAAGTGGTTCTTTGCCAAGAACTTCAGAAGTTTGTTCTAGAGCAAGAACTAGTGATGAGGGTTCCATAAGTGGAATGTGAAAGGGCGACGGTAAGGCGGGGATTACCCTGAAGTAATCGTCCGATCAATCATACATAACTATGAAAGCTACCCTGTAAAAAATAAAAAAGCCTTAATCTAAATTACTTAGGTAATATGTTTAAACTCATTACCTATGGGTGTATTTGGCTGAGAATGAACCGTAGGCGATCGTAGTCGTCTTTTAGCAGTATGCTTAAATTCCTCCCGGCTTTGATGAGCCAGTCTCGATCAGCTTTGCGTAATTGGTAGATGTCCCGAATAACGGCGGCGGTTAATGATTCCACTGGCGCGCCGTTGATAGATAGCAAAGTCCGCAAAAATTCTAGTTCTTCGGTGAATCTCACTATAACTTCTGGGTCGCACCGATGTACAGCCTGATGAATTTGCGGTGGACGCGGTGGTAAATACTGATACATTCTTCCATTGCCGTTGGCTACCATCGATGACTGAGCAAATCCCACGATCGCCGCTCTAAATTCAGTCTTCAGCATAGCAAATATCTGGGGTTGTTCCTCGCGTAAGTCTTGTAGTGACATCCCCATTGCCACGGCTCTATGGACGGAATCTACAGGCATAGTTGTAGCATGATATACCACGGCATACACCTGATTACCTGATTCTTCATCCACAGCACACACCCAACTACCAAACGGTGGCATTGATGGAAAGGTCAAGTCTTCTGGTTCTAGACACTGTGCCAAAAATTCAGTAGTAGCGGTTTCCACCACCTCAGCAATGTGGCTAGGTTGGCGATCGCTTTTGTCAAACTGTGGTAAAGGGAGGCGCATAATATTTAAGAGTCAACAGTCAACAGCCAACAGTCAACAGTCGAAAGTCTTTGACTATTGACTATTGACTTTGTCCTAAATTATTTTCCTTTTTTCTTACCGGCGGTGATTTCTACTGGTTCGAGTTCCGATAAACGAAAGGTAATGATCTTGTCCCAGTTACCGCCTTCAAATATAACGGCTACTTTGCCATCAGTGACTCGTTGTACCAGTCCTTCGTAGCGATAATAAGTATCGTTGGGATTTTTGACTCTAACAGTTGCTCCAGGTAGGATCATGATTTCTTGCCTCGCTTACTTCCTGTTCTTAGCTTAATACTTGTGAGATGCTAGTTGTTAGTGGTCAGTGGTCAGTTGTTTTCCACTAACTACTGACCATTAACTCAAAAATAATATTTCTGTCGTTGTCGAAAGTTTGCCACCGATTCTACTATTCCTAAAGCGATGAAATTGGTTAGCATGGCAGAACGTCCATAACTCATCCACGGTAAGGGAATACCAGCTACAGGTGCTAAACCTACGTTCATGCCCACATTCACCACTAACTGAAATACAATCATCGATAAAACACCGATCGCTAACAAAGAACCAAAATTATCTTTGGCTGTTTGCGCTACGTGCAGCAGTCGCCAGCAAATCAAGCAGAAAACAAACAAAACAATTAAACAGCCGAAAAGACCAAACTCTTCACCTACGGCGGAGAAAATAAAATCTGTGTGTTGTTCAGGCACAAAATTTAGTTGAGTCATCGGCCCTTTAAACAGACCCCAACCCCACATTTCCCCGGCACCGATGGCAATACGTGATTGAATAAGGTGATATCCAGAACCAAGGGGGTCATGTTCGGGATTGAGAAATGCGGTCAATCTATTCTTTTGATACTCTTTCAGTACATGATTCCAGGCAAAAATACCTAATTCACCACCAAGTAAATTCAGGCTCAATGCGCCGATAGTACCCATATTGAAGCGTCGCCAGGGAAGAGTCAGCCAACCTAAAATAGCCATAGCTATCGCCCAAGCAACACCAAGGGGAGTAATAAAAATTTCTTTAAATAAAATTATTGGTGTCGATAAAGGCCAAGACATAGTAAACAGTATGGCAGCGATGATCGGTGAAATCATCAGCACCAGCCAACCAGGGTTAGCGTTTGCCCAATAAAGCATTCCCAGAACGATCGCTCCAAACACTAAGGATGTAGCTAAATCTGGCTGCACAAATACTAATAGCCAAGGTACAGCCGTAATCGCTAGTGCGCGAAAAACATCTTCAATTCTTGTGGCTGTGTGTTTATGTAATAAAGCTGCTAGGGTGATAATTACACCAATCTTGGCGAACTCTGAAGGTTGTACATTAAAACCACCAATCGTCAGCCAACGTTGTGCGCCTTTGGCACTTGTACCCGCAGCCATCACAGCAATCAAACTGATATTAGTCAATACGTAGGTGATCCAATGCCATTGCAACAGGTTATCGTAACGGCAACGAGCCAAAAATAAAGCAATAACAACACCAATACCAGCAATTAGCCAGTGCCACCACCAATCTGTTACTGGTTGCTTGAGTTCTGTACTGAGGATCATCAGACCGCCAAAGATACTGACCCCAACAGGCAAGCAAAATAATGACCAGTCTAATTGTTGCCACGGCTTAACCCAAGATTTCCAACGCACTTTGGGAAGCGATCGTTTTAATAACATTGTATGAGTTGAGGGTTTAGCTATGAGATTTATTGACTATTAATAACTTTGTCTGACTGGGTTTTGGTCTAAAAATTAGACAAAAATTTAAAATAACAACCTGGAGTGTTGAGTTCATAGTTTTACTCAACACTCACCACCTAGACTTGCTACCGTGCTAAACAACCTTCATAACTTTTGATTATGTGAGGGCTGCGACTGATACTTTACCAGCAATTGTTAAAGCGATCGCTTTTAATGCCTTGGCAGAGGCTGAATCTGGGTCAGCAACAACGATGGGTACACCATTATCACCGCCAATCCTGGTGGAAATCTCCAAAGGTATGCAGCCTAGTAAGGGTACACCTAATTCTGCTGCTGTTTTGGAGCCGCCACCGGAACCAAAAATATCGTAATGCTTATCTGGCATATCAGGGGGAATGAAGTAGCTCATGTTTTCTACTATTCCCAAAACAGCCACGTTCATTTGCTGGAACATACGTAAACCTTTACGAGAATCTAACAAAGCTACGTTTTGGGGTGTAGTCACAATTACTGCTCCCGACATTGGTACAGCCTGAGTTAAAGTTAACTGGGCATCTCCTGTTCCTGGGGGCATATCCACAATCAAATAGTCCAACTCGCCCCACTCTACTTGATAGAGAAACTGGCGAATTACCCCATTCAGCATCGGCCCACGCCAAATTACAGGCTGATCCCGGTCAATCAAAAAGCCCATCGACACCAATTTGACACCATGATTAAAAGCGGGTTCCAATACTTCGCCTTTTTCTGTGGAACGCACGACAATTTGGGCATCACCCAGCCCCAACATGGTGGGATCATTAGGGCCGTAAATATCCGCATCCAGTAAACCAACTTTTGCCCCTGTTTGCGCTAAAGCCACAGCAACATTTACCGCCACAGTACTTTTACCGACACCACCTTTACCACTAGAGATGGCAATAATATTTTTCACACCAGGAACACCGTTGCGGTCTGGCAAGCTTTTTTGTTGGGGTGTTTCTGCGGTGACTTCTACACTGACGTTTGTTACCCCAGGTAGCTTTTTTACAGCTCTTTGGCAATCTTCAACAATAAATTCCCGTAATGGACAAGCCGGGGTAGTCAAAACCAAGGTGAAGCTTACTTGACCACCATCAATTTTGACGTTGCGAATCATATTCAGTTCTACCAGACTCTTACGCAGTTCTGGGTCTTGCACTGGTCGCAACACTTCTAAGACAGATTGTGAATCGAGAACATCGTACATATACAATTCAAAACTCAAAATTAAAAATTCAAAATGCAAGCTAGAGATAGATGCGACCTGGTTTTTGACCAGCTGCAAAATCAATCAGCAAAAGTTGCTGAGTATTTCCTCATGGATCGGCGTAATAAAATTTAAAATTTTTTTATTATCACCTAATAAAATCTTAACTTTCTTTAGGTGTTAAAAATTAAGGACTGAGAGATGGAGATTCTATAAGCTATTTTGCTTTTAAGTTGTGCCACCCATCGTCAGAGATGTTGACTGTCAACGGTCAACAGTCAACAGCAGACCCTATTCCCCTATCCCCGACCTAAAAATCAAAACAATTATTGTTAAGACTTTTTGCCTTCCCTGATACTGCCTGTAATGTGGCGTTTTCCACAGATTCCACCAAAGAACGTGCCACACGATCTACATAAGGGCGAGAAAACGACCAAATTAGGGGCGATAGCCACCCCCGTAGTGTCACTGAATAAGATAAACAAGTGCCGCAAACTGTGGACTCTACTTGGTAAGTAATTCTTTCTTCGACACCAGGGATGGCCATGACCCGGATACACAGTAGTTCCCTGGGATTAACACGCTCTACAAAAATCTGAATGGGAATTGGCGAAAAGCGCGTCACTGCTTGGTAAATCAACCCTGGTTTGGGTACTAATCCATATGGAACATTGGTACTTTTAAGCAACGGATGCCAAGAAACATCTGTTAAATCAACTACTTTCTGCCACAGTTCATCTACGGAAGCAGAACTAATTTCTCGGTATGTCTGTGCCAGAGAAACGCAAAACCGACGGCGTTTGCGGTGGACGAATTTGGATAACCACGTTCCCATTTGCCTAATCCTCCTACCTACACACTTGCTGGTAACTCTGGAATAGTTGGCTACTGTGATTCAACCCTAAAACATATTTGCTCGCAATTGCCCTCAGCATGATAAACCTTGATTAGGCATAAAGAACAACAAGATTGCTCTGGGGTTGAAACTCAAACTCGTGGGGTATCACCATCATCCGTACACTAGAGAATTTGTACACAGTTCGTTGAGAACTTGAAAACGTGACCTCACGGCCAAGGTATTTGTAGACTAGTTCACCAGAGTCTGGTGTTAACACCAGAATGTTTCCATCAAGAAGTACAACAAAAACTTAGTCAATATACAAGCCTATACGCATTTGAGGGAAAATAACTCTAGTCATGTCTATTAATCGTGTAAACGTTTAACAAGCAAAAAAGTTGCTTGGGCAAAATTGAGCCTAATTTTTGGCTCGTTTGACCCACAAGTTTTTAAACTAAAGATTTGTGGCTTTTTTAGGAAATTGTAATTTAGGTTCGGGAATCTATGGTGACAAACTCGCAAACCCCAACGGTAAAGGCAAAAATATCCCCGTCTCTACCAGCAACTGACGCTAAAGCTAGAGTCAGTAATTTTATGAAACAGTTGCAAGATGAAATTACACAAGCCTTAACAAAACTTGACGGTGTGGGTGAGTTTCACGAAGATAGTTGGGAACGTCCTGAGGGGGGTGGCGGGCGATCGCGTGTGCTACGTGATGGTGCAATATTTGAGCAAGCTGGGGTAAATTTTTCTGAAGTTTGGGGTTCTCATCTCCCTCCTTCAATTTTAGCCCAGCGTCCTGAAGCGGAAGGACATGGCTTTTATGCCACAGGTACATCGTTGGTTTTACATCCACGCAACCCCTACGTTCCCACAGTTCACCTAAATTACCGTTATTTTGAAGCTGGCCCAGTTTGGTGGTTTGGTGGCGGTGCTGACCTCACACCTTATTACCCCTTTGCAGAAGATGCGGCTCATTTCCATCAGACCCTGAAGGGAGCTTGTGACGAACATCACCCAGAGTATTACCCAGTCTTTAAACGCTGGTGTGATGAATACTTCTATCTTAAACACCGCGATGAAACTAGGGGTGTAGGTGGTCTATTTTTCGATTATCAAGATGGACAAGGTGTTTTATATCGCGGCCCCAACCCCAAAGGCGAAGCAGCCAATTACAGTAACCAAGTAGGAGAACCAGCACCACGGGACTGGGAAGATTTGTTTAGTTTTGTCAAAGGTTCTGGTAAGGCTTTTTTACCCGCCTACGTCCCCATTGTAGAGCGCCGTCATGGAATAGAGTATGGCGATCGCCAACGGAACTTCCAACTTTATCGTCGTGGTCGGTATGTCGAATTTAACTTGGTTTATGACAGAGGCACAATTTTTGGCTTGCAAACCAACGGACGTACTGAATCTATTTTGATGTCTTTACCACCTTTGGTTCGTTGGGAATACGGTTATCAACCCGAACCCAACTCTCCAGAAGCAGAGTTATATGATACATTCCTCAAGCCCCAAGATTGGAGCAACTGGACAGCAAAACAGTAATTCTGTAAATGTAGTGTAATTCATGTCTGTGCCAGAGTCAGTATTATCCCCTCGTCTAGGATACAAACTGGCTTTGCTCAAGGATAACTAACTCATCGATACAGGGTCAAAAAAATTTTGCTTTCTCTATTTCGGCACCTGTGGCTGGGTACTCACCTCTGTTTTGGTGGGTTAAACTACTAAATGTAAGCACCTAGTAAAAAAGGTGATGAATTTAGCTGGAGCTTGTTAATATTAAGTTTCAGCACTTAAACACAGTCCTGTGATTGGTGGGTTAAATAAATTACTGCTTTTTCCAACTCTTTTTGGTTGAGAATCAGTAAAAATTGTTGCCAAAGGTTCAGGCTTTGGCTCATCAATATTCAGGACTAACCCAGCTACAGTCAATCTTGAGATCAGCGCCAAGGGGAGGCCTAGTGATTCAAATAGAACAACATTCATATACAACCCAAGACGGTAATACAGTTATTGTCTTAAAACCAACAGGCCGCTTAGACATCACCACAGCTTGGCAATTTCGCTTGAAATTACAAGAGTGTATTTCTAAACTCAGTCATCACGTAGTGGTAAATCTTGGTCAGGTAAATTTTATAGATAGTTCTGGACTTACGTCTTTAGTCGCGGGAATGCGTGATGCTGATAAGGTAAATGGCAGTTTTCGTATCTGTAATGTTCACCCAGAAGCTAAACTCGTGTTTGAAGTGACAATGATGGATACAGTCTTTGAAATCTTTGAGACTGAGGAGGAAGCTTTAGAAGGTGTACCTCGTAGCATGGCTAGCTAGAAAGTTATGAGTGCTGAATGATACGAATTTGTCATTCGTAATTAAGAAAGTCATATTCTAGCTAAGTTTCCCAGCTTGTATCCGTCTCGTTCTTTTTATCAATTGGTATAGAAACAACTGAGGTCACTGTTCAAGCTGAAAACTATTTAACACAAGTCATTTCTCTTAACTCAGCACTCTGTACTCAATACTGTTCTCGCTTAGTGTAGCGATAGGGGCCGACAATTGCTCCCCAAGTTGCCTTGCCTGTCTCTTGGTCAATTCCTTTATCATAGGTGTGCAGTTCTGTCTCTGTGACTGCAAACCCTAAAGAAACTTGTACAGTGTTCCCCAAATAACTGAAAGTACAGCAAGTATTTGGCAGTGGGGACGCAGTAAACTGATAGCTGTTAGGTGCGACTGTTTGCTGGCTAACTGAGAGAACACAACCAGGAAGTAGTTCTAGTTGCTGCACAGTTAAAGTCTTGAGCAATTCAGGGTGACGACCTGCGCCAATTAAAGCACTGGGATTTTTAGGCATATAGTACTGTACATATAGCCCAGTTTCCGAGTCAGGAGAGGGCATCAACCGCAGAATACGTTGACGATAAGGACGGTCTAGATTGACAATGTTGGCTTGTTCAGCAAACAGGGTAATGCTATCGTCTGAAAATAAATCAACAGGTCTTTGCCATAGACGTAAGTGAACAAACCAAATCGGCTCGCCTAAGGCTTGTTCTCTGTTGTCAAATTCTCCAGCTAGGTAATTACCTAAGTTAACTAATTGGGGCGAAAAGCTCATAAATGTGAGGCACAATAGTAAATATGCTCACAGAATATAATTAAAGATTACTAGACGGAAACCCCAACTTGGCAAAGTAGCCTTTAGGGGAGAAAATAAAGTAAACTCGCCCTTAACATTTTCTTTGTGAATAACGTCCGTACTGTCTCTGATACAAAGCGAACTTTCTACGCCCTCCACACCCGACCGATTAACACAATTTATCGTCGCGTGGTAGAAGAGTTGATGGTGGAAATGCACCTGCTGTCCGTAAATGTCGATTTTAGCTACAATCCCATTTATGCCTTGGGTGTTGTCACTACCTTTGACCGCTTCATGCAAGGCTATCAACCAGAACGGGATAAGGAATCTATTTTTAGTGCTATATGTCAGGCTGTAGAACAAGAACCGCAGCGCTATAGGCAAGATGCTGAACGGTTACAAGCTGTGGCTCAAAGCTTACCTGTAAATGATTTAGTAGCGTGGCTTAGTCAAGCTAATCATTTACAGCAGGATGCTGACTTACAAGCGCAACTACAAGCGATCGCTAATAATCCTAACTTTAAATACAGTCGTTTATTTGCGATCGGTTTGTTTACGTTGCTTGAACAGTCCAACCCGGATTTAGTCAAAGACGAAAAGCAACGCACCGAGGCACTAAAAACCATTGCCGCAGGCTTACATCTCTCTGACGATAAATTCAGCAAGGATTTAGAGTTATATCGCTCTAATCTGGACAAAATGACGCAAGCACTGGCGGTAATGGCTGATATGTTGACAGCAGACCGCAAAAAACGCGAACAGCGTCAACAACAAGCCAGTACCCCAGTAGCTCCGCCAAATGAGTAGTCATTAGTCAGTTGTCAGTAGCTAGTAGTCAGTTGTCAGTAGTAAAAGCCAGCAACTAACAACCAACAACTGACAACTGGCAAATGTATTCTTAAAATCCCAACAATTTGTAGATTAAGCTGTTAATAATAGTCAGAGCAAACGCCCCTAAAACAGCACTCCAGATGCCGAAGCGCAAACGGAAGCCCTCGACTAACCAAGCCGCAATACTAAAACAAACAACGGCAATCATAAAGGTGAAAAAACCCGATAACAAGTTAAATGTGAGGATATCGGGAACTACAAATATTAGCCGCAAAATGGGTCTGATTATTGCCGTCACAATACCCAGAATAGCAGCAGAAAGAAATGCTTTTTGTGGAGAGTCAACTTCAACACCCAAAGGCAACTTACTGATAATCAATAAGCTCACAGATGTAACTACCCAAACAATTAGCAGCGTCACAATTTCGTTCATTGCCTCAACCCCTGAAACGTGTATGGTGCTTGGCGATAAATAACCCAGTCTATCGATGGAAAAATACAGCAGAAGCCAGAAGTCAGAGGTCAGAAGTGAAAAACTCTAAACATCTAAGGCGTGTTATGGATTCCATAACTTCCCTGAATTGCAAACTGCTGTATTTGAATTTGAAGCTTAACCAATTATTTGTAAGTTACCAGAAATATTTTCTCCAAAGAAAAAATATTCTACATATCTTTAGGTTTCAGGGGAGATGAGGGAGTAGGGGGAAAAGAGAATGTTGACTGTATTCCCCATTACCAATTAACAATTACCAATTACCACATCTCATTGTTGCGGTGCAGGATTAGTACCTGGTGCTACGGGAGCCTGGGGAACGTCTGGAGAAAAGTCAGGATTTAGAGGAACATTACCTTGTCCGCTTGGAGGTTGATTAGGGTCTGTAGGTAATTGGGGGCTAAGTTCACTAGGTGGGGGATTAATTCCTGGGATTGGTGCGGTGTTGGGTATGGGTGCTACGCCAGGATTAATGGGAAAATTGGAAAAATTGGGTTGGGTTTGGGCAGAAGTAGGGATAATTCCTAAGGATACGCGATCGCCTCCCACTTGCCGCAACAAATCTAAGACCTCCACAACATCGTTATAGGTAGCTGTGCGTGAAGCGTTGAGTACTAAAACACCACTAGGGTTGGCTTGCACGTATTGTCTCAACCTTTGTGCTAACTCATCTCTTCTTACCAATTCTTTTTCTATATAAGTATTACCAACAGCATCTACACTAACAATTTGGCTACCTCCTGTGGAATTTATCCCGGCGGCTGTACTTGTACTGGCTTTTGGTAAATCAACATTGATAGCCTGTTGTCGAGTAAATTGCAAAGCTGCCAATAAAAAGAAGGTGAGAATACAAAAAACAACGTCAATTAAAGGAATAATTTGGATCTGTACGTCTTCAACTGGGGTATGTAAATTAACTTTCATCGTTTCATTCTTATGCCTAATATTGAGTTTGCTTTCTTGGCTATTAGGAAGGGGTGTAAGGGTGTAAGGGAACTAATAATTAAATGACGAATTTTGAATTGATTCATACCCCTATCCCCATCCTTACAAAATGAAGAGTCTTGTGGCGCAAGTCCTGACTAAGGTAAATTTGGCGGTTCAGGTGGTTGCGGAAACTTACCCCTACCAGTTTTGCTCGGTAAAGCATCACGGACAATTGCTGGTGTGGGGTTGCTCAAATCAGGCGGAGACTGGCGATATAACAATTCCATTTCATTCCCCGCTTTACGGAAAACTTTGAGTTGATTGACTACAAAACTTTGAAATAATCGGTAAAATACCAAACTAACAATGGCAACTATTAGCCCTGCTGCCGTACTAATTAAGGATTCACCAATACCTGTAGTTACTCCAGCCGCCGATTCAGTTCCCAAATCACCAATGCGAATTGAGCGTAGAGACTGGATTAAACCTAAAACTGTACCCAACAATCCCAGTAAGGGAGCGAGAGCAATAACAGCTTCTAATAACTTTTCGCCCCGACGCATTCCGGCTAGTTCGTCCTCTGCTGTGGACTCCAGCGCTAATCGAAAGGTTTCCGCGTCGGTTTTTTGTAAATGTAAGGGAGCATAGAGAAATCGACCAATTGGTTGGTCTGTAGCCTGTCTAGCAATATCCGCCGCTATTTCCCAGTTATCATGAGCTGCATCTAGAACTCGGTCAACGATCGCTTTTTCTTGTGAGAAAAGTCGCAACCAGAACCAAAGGCGCTCAAAAATCACACTTAAGGATAAAATCGACAGAGCCAACAAAGGCCACATTGCCGGCCCACCCTTGTAAAACAAATCTATAATATCCACTATTTGACTTTCCTCCCTCCGTCACTCAAGCAACTATCCCAAAGCATTTTAATTTTAAAGATTAATGGACAACTCAGAACTGACAAAAATAAATTTCCAGAATAATTAGAGATGATCTGGAATGTAAAGTTAGGGTTCTTGAATTGAACACTCGAATTTTACAACTTGAGAATTAGCTTAACGCGGGAGTATAACGAAAAAACTTTCTGCTTGGGAAACCTACCTAAACTAATACAGAATTTTTTTGTCGAATAGGTACTTGAATTCTAAATTCAGATCCCTGGCCAACAGTTGAGAAGCATTCTAATTTGCCACTATGCTTTTGTGTAATGATTTGATAGCTGATGGCCATACCCATACCTGTGCCTTTGCCTACGGGTTTGGTAGTAAAAAAGGGGTCAAAGATGCGGTTTTTCGATTGTTCCGGTATTCCTGGGCCATTATCAGCGATCGCAATTTCCATCCACTGAGTATCGTTAACCGAAGTGCGGATAGTAATTCGACTAGGATTTGCCTTGATTTCTTCATAAGTACGCTTGATGTTGAGTTCATCTAAGGCATCAATAGCGTTGACTAGAATATTCATCAAAACTTGATTGAGTTGTCCAGCATAGCACTCTATAAGTGGTAGGTTGCCATAGTCGCGGATGACTTCAATAGCAGGTCTTTCGGGCTGATCTTTGAGGCGATGTTGCAAAATTAACAGTGTACTTTCGATTCCTTCATGAATGTCCACTGCTTTAAATTCCGCTTCGTCTATCCGGGAAAAGTTCCGCAGCGATAATACAATGCTGCGAATACGTTCAGTCCCCATGTTCATCGAGGATAAAATTTTCTGCAAATCTTCGACCAAAAAGTCTAAATCAATTTCTGTTGCTAGGGCTTGCACCTCAGGGTCATCGCTGGGATGACGTTCTTGGTAGAGGTGAATCATCCTCAGCAAATCTTGAGTATATGCGTTGAGATGGGTAATATTGCCGTAAATAAAATTTACCGGATTATTTATTTCATGGGCAACACCTGCAACTAGTTGACCCAAACTCGACATTTTTTCACCTTGAATGACCTGGGCTTGGGTACGTTGCAACTCTGTTAAAGCGGTTGTGAGGTCAGCAGTACGTTGTTCTACCCGGTCTTCTAATTCTGCTTTACTAGCTTCTAAAGCGGTAAAAAATTCACTTAACTTTCCCGCCATATAATTAAACGATTGAGTCAGGATGTTGAGTTCCTGAATATGACTGAAATTTATTTTTTGGTCTAGTTTACCTGAAGCGATCGCCTGACTTGCTAAATTCATTCGCAAAATTGGGAGAGTAATCCAGACTGAGGTGAAATAACCGATCAAAACTGCTATTGCTAATGCTCCTAAACAAAGGGCTATAGTAATTTGGGTATGAGCCTTAATTTTAGACATGAAAACTTTTTCTGGCACACTTACCACTACTAGCCAATCTAGTCCATATTGGTCACGCCAAGGGTTGACATAAACATAATTACGTTCTCCTTGCCATTCGAGTTGTAATTTTTTTGCTTCAGTAATTGACTCAAATCCTTGTAAATTTTGCTGAATCTGTTTGGCGATTTCTTTGACTACCGGATCTGGGCTGTGGGTTGCTTTCAGGCGATGAATTTGATGATTAAGTACAGAGAAAGGTGTCTGATTACTGGAGTTAGCAATTAACATTCCGTTGCGTTCTACAATAAAAACCTGTCCCGAACGACTAACTTCCAATCGTCGTAAAAATTGGCTGAGTTTTAAAAGATGAATATCTGCACCCACCATCCCTAGTAATCGCTTTTGAGCGTCATAGATAGGACGACCAGTAGCAGCTGTGATATATAAATCATTATCCTTATTCCAACTGTAGATCCGTGACCAGATGGGTTTGCCTGCTTTGATTGGTTCTGTATACCAACTTTGATTAAAATTGTTGTAACTAAATGTATTATTTACACGAATACGATTACCTTGGTTATCCGTGGCGTAATTTTTGCCGTTGTTTGGTAACTTAGCGCTCCAATCATCAATTGTGACTGTTTTCCCATCATAACGAGCTGCCCCAGTTCCTTCGCCTGTTATCAGCCCAATAGCGATGTAACTAACGTCATAAGCCTGCATAAGGTGCCAAAAATACTTGCTGATGGTTTGGCGATCGCGCACATCCAATAATCCCATTTCAATTGCAGCAGCATTAATTTGGTTAACTCTGTGGGGAATAGATAGATAAGCATCTAGATGTTGCTCTACTTTATTGTTAGTTTGATCCATTAATCGTTCTGCCAACTCTTGCACTGTTTTTTGTCCGTTTTTAAAGGACAAGTAGCCAACCAAACCCACAGCTCCAAAAATTTGCAGTACAAACGGAACAATTAAAACCATCTGTAATGGAAAAGCTTGCACTTTGCTGAAGTTACGCCCTTTCATATTTATTTTTATCCCGCATCAATGTCTGCCTTTGTAAGTACAGGTAATTAGCAACCATGAGCAAAGCTTGGTCTTACATAGCTAGTATTCCCACGTCACAAATCACATCAACATTGATGCTTCATCACGAGAGAGTTTCGGAATTTTTGCGGTAGGTATTTTGACTTTTGATCTCAGCTTGATCTTATTTCGGAGTAGAGTCTTCCAGACTAACGAGGGCGGTTATTTCTACCGGAATTTCTTGGGTCAATTTGCCAAAATTAAAAGTAAATAGAGGGTTAAAATAATGAATTTCTCAATCCAATCACTGTATAACTGGTATCGCGGGTTACTACAAAATCCTAAATACCGTTGGTGGGTAATTCTAGGAACAATTGTTTATATTGTCAGCCCAATTGATATTGCTCCAGATTTCCTTCCTGTTGTGGGACAGATTGATGATTTTTTAGTTTTGTCAATCTTAGTTACTGAGGTATCCGGGCTGGTGCTTGAAGGTTGGAAAGCGCGGAAGGGTGATTCTAACGCCGCAACAGATTCTCCCAATACAGAAAAAACTGTTGATGTCGATGCTGTCTCTGTCAAATAGTTTTGTTAGTGGTCAGTTGTGAGCCAGTACGGTCTTGGGGGTTTCCCCCATGAGTAACTGGCGAACCCGGAGGGTCAGTGGTTAGCAGTCAGATAAATCCCAGCCTAAACATAGGGAATCAGGATTTTTCATAAACTGAAACTACACAAAAGCTGGTAGCGTCAAACAAAGAACAATATTTTTGTGGATGTGAGAGCTTGAAAACCCGTTCTAATTACTGGCAACTGCTGCCCTATATTAGACCCCAGTGGCAGAATATCACGAAAGGACTTGTCGGCATTGTGGGGTATGTCCTAGCGACCTTAACCTTAATTAATTTTGCAGGCAAGTTAGCTAATCCTTTTGGACAGGGTAATGTAGTAGCGATCGCTCAATTAGCCGCTATCTTGGGCTTGGTGTTTCTTGTCCGGGGCTTTTTTCAGTCTGTGCAAGATATTTATATGTCTAAGGCTGCTTTGCGAGTGGCTTTTTACCTCCGCAAACAGGTATATGGGCATTTGCAAAAGCTAGATTTAAGCTATTTTGAAACAGCCAAAGCAGGTGATTTATCTTACCGCCTCACAGAGGATATTGACCGCATTGGTGAAGTTGTCAATAAACTGTTTCACGACTTTATTCCCTGCGTGTTGCAGTTGCTAGCCATCCCCATCTACATGATTTACCTGAATTGGCAACTCACCTTAGCAACGGTGATTGTTGCCCCATTCATGGGGATTTTAATTGGTTGGTTTGGGGAACGTTTGCGTAAATACTCCCTGAGGAGCCAAAATCGTGTGTCTGATTTGTCGGCAATCCTCACAGAAGTTTTCAGTGGGATTCGTTTAATTAGGGCATTTGCCGCAGAGAATTACGAGGTGACTAGATTTAGCCGAGAAGCTGAACGCAGTTTTCAAGCCAAATACTCTGCTGAACGCTTGAAAGCGGTGCAAATTCCCATTGTGGGCTTTTTGGAAGCGTTGAGTGCCTTATCCTTGCTTTTGGTGGGTGCGTGGCAAATTCAGCAAAACAATTTAACGGTGGGAGAGTTTTTCAGTTATCTAGCCGCAGCCGGGTTGTTAATTGACCCCATCGGTCATGTGACAAATAATTACAACGAATTTAAGCAAGGGGAAGCCTCTGTTGACCGAATTTTTGAATTAATAGCGATACAACCCACAGTTTTAGAAAAGCCTAACGCCGTTACCTTACCTCCAGTTAAGGGGAAAGTAGAATACAGTGGTGTCACCTTTGCCTATAAACCAGGGGAACCCGTCTTAAAGGATATTAATTTATTAGCTATGCCAGGGGAAGCGATCGCCCTTGTAGGTGCTTCTGGGGCTGGTAAAACTACCTTTGTTAATCTCCTCCCCCGCTTTTATGACCCCTCAGGCGGACACATCTTGATTGACGGTGTAGATATTCGGGATGTCAGACTACAAAGTTTGCGGCGACAAATTGGCATCGTACCCCAAGAAACTATTATGTTTTCTGGGACAGTTGCTCAAAATATCGCCTTTGGACAGGACATATTTGATTTAGAAGCAGTCGCCGCCGCCGCTAAAATTGCTAACGCTCATCAATTTATTAGCCAACTGCCAGAAAGTTACAATACTTGGGTAGGCGAAAGGGGTGTGAATTTATCTGGTGGACAACGCCAAAGAATAGCTATTGCCCGTGCTGTGTTGCTGAACCCACAAATTTTGATTTTAGATGAGGCGACATCAGCCTTAGATTCTGAGTCGGAGGCGTTAGTACAGGAAGCCTTGGAAAGATTGATGCAGAATCGCACAGTATTTATTATTGCTCACCGTTTAAGTACAGTGAGAAGGTGCGATCGCATTTTAGTTTTAGAAAAAGGACAAATTGTCGAATCAGGCACTCACGAAGAACTGTTAGCCCTGGAAAATCGTTATGCCAGGTTTTACACTCAGCAATTTTCATAAGAGACATTATTTCCCGGATGGGTTGCCTATCGCTCTACCCATCCCACTATAAATGTTGGGTTCCGTTTCTTTACCTAACTTATATAGGAACCATACTTGAATCTTGCTAAGTATACTGAGAAACAAACATTTGTATGGCAAGCTTCTAGACAATTTGGTTTTTCAGAAATCAAATATGAGTCCTATATTTAAGCTTTATCTTAAGCTGTAATTCTTGAGGATATCTTTTTTAAAAGCTTCTATCTTAGGGAATAAAAATGAATAAAGTCTATGTATTTTAATATTATAAATATTCAAAATTTCCTCACATTTTTTTGATAAATTTAAATTGGAGTCGAAGGTATTTATTCCTGGGACTCTCTATTCCTTGATTAAGAGCAAAGGAAAAAGCTATGGATACTGCTGTCAAATATGATATTGAGGTGATCAAGGATGAAACTCGCCTCCTCATTGCCAAGGGTCTGGTGAATCGTCAACAGCCAATTTATACTTTGTGTAAATATATTCCAGACCGCGACTGGCCATTTTTTGAACTAGAGTTGGAAAAAAATGAATTTTTGCTCAGAGATAGAATTATTGACTTGTTGAGCCAAGAAGAATGGGAAGAAGACTAAAGCCATAATCTTCCGCTTTGATTTTTGTGAGCGCAGTGTAACATAGCCATTACTTCCTTTTACAGGCTTTCTAAGTTCACATCATCTCTGATAAATACTGAATTCAAAATTACCAATATTCATGAAAAACCCTCGTAGGGATCGAGGGTTTGAAAATATAGATAAAAACTAGTAAGCTAATGCGCGGCTAAATTGTATAACTACTAATAAGGACGGTTAACTGTCAACTGCTATAAAAGCAGAACAGCTTAGAAACATATTCTCATTGATGGAGAATATAAATTCCACGGGCGATCGCCTTAAGCTGGAACATCCCGTAACTCTACCCATCCATTAATAGTTTGACGTTGGCTGATGTAGTCGGCAGTACTCGCTTGTTCTCTTTTCGGGAAACTGTGAGAAAACCTTTCGACAATGATTTCTGAGAGGGAAGCAGGAGTTATAAACGAAAATACTGGCATATCTTGCCAACAGTGGCGACAAAACCAGTGGATTTGCGAATCACCACGTATGTGGGGCAAAAGTAACCCAGAACAGCAAGGGCAGTTAATCATAATATCAAATCCTTTTTTAAAAATGTGTTGATTACATATCAGTATGGTCAATTTACAACCGTACTAATACTCAAATATTTTGTATCTATCTTAAGAATAGTTATTGAACATGAGGAATTTGTGAGGAAAATTATAACTATAAATATGTTGTAATATTTCTACATTAAAGTTGCAGTAATTACTGTTGGGTCAATGAGGTCTATATGTTGCTGGTTAGAGCGTAAATCCTCACAACTTCCTCAAAATAACTCCCTATAAACATAAGTGTGAAGCTTAAAGACAGATAACTTGAATACACATCTATTAAGTACCTCTTTGAGTTATAGGAAAATCAATCATGGTAGAAACAATAATAGATCCACAAACATCTAATTCAGTCTTTAAAGAACAAGCTCTAGTTTTACCTTTGAAACAAGTGGGAATTGCAGATATCCCTTTAGTAGGAGGAAAGAACGCTTCTTTAGGTGAAATGATTCAACAGTTGCAGCGCCAAGGTGTAAAAGTTCCCACTGGTTTTGCGACAACTGCTAATGCTTATAGATATTTCATTACTTCAGCTGGTTTGGAAGCAAAATTAAGAGGAATTTTTGCTGATTTAGATGTAGAGGATATGCAGAATTTGCGGCAGTGTGGTAAACAAGCAAGGTTGTTGATGCTGCAAACTCCTTTTCCACAGGAATTACAAACAGCGATCGCCCAAGCTTATGCCACTCTCTGTCAAGAGTATGGTGATGATACTGATGTTGCTGTCCGTTCTAGCGCCACAGCTGAAGACTTACCGGATGCTAGCTTTGCCGGTCAACAAGAAACCTATTTAAATGTCCACGGTTTGCAAGCTGTTCTGGAATCTTGCCATAAATGTTTTGCCTCAATTTTCACTGACCGCGCCATCTCTTATCGCCAAATCAAAGGCTTTGATCACTTCAACATAGCCTTATCAGTCGGCGTGCAGAAAATGGTACGTTCTGATTTGGCTACTTCTGGTGTCATGTTCTCTATTGATACCGAAACAGGTTTCAAAGATGCAGTTTTGATTACCGCCGCCTATGGTTTAGGGGAAAACGTTGTCCAAGGTGCAGTTAACCCCGATGAATATTTAGTATTTAAACCAACCCTGAAACAGGGTTACCGTTCAATTATTGAAAAACGCCTGGGTACTAAAGAAATTAAGATGATTTATGACTTAGGTGGCTCAAAATTGACTAAAAACATCTCTGTGACACCATCAGAACGCAGCGTCTTCGCCCTCAAGGATGAAGATATTCTGCAACTAGCACATTGGGGCTGCATCATTGAAGAACACTATTCCCAAGTGCGTGGTGTTTACACACCAATGGATATTGAATGGGCTAAAGATGGCTTGACTAATGAATTGTTCATCGTCCAAGCACGGCCGGAAACCGTGCAGTCGCAAAAGGTGAACAATGTCTTGCGGAATTACAGGTTATCCCCATCCCTAATCCCTAATCCCCAACCCCTAATTCCTCTTATTACCGGTCGCAGTGTCGGGGAAATGATTGGACAAGGTAAAGCCAGAGTGATTTTGGATGTGCATCAAATTAGCCAGTTTCAAGCGGGGGAAGTGCTGGTAACTAATCGTACTGACCCTGATTGGGAACCAATTATGAAACGTGCTAGCGCCATTGTGACTAACTCTGGTGGTAGAACTTGTCATGCGGCGATTATTGCTAGGGAAATGGGAATACCGGCGATCGTCGGTTGTGGTAATGCAACTACTGTTTTAAAAACTGGACAAGAAATTACTGTTAGTTGTGCGGAAGGGGAAACAGGGAAAGTCTATTCTGGTTTAATACCCTACGAAGTCCAAGAAATTCCTTTAGAGAAACTACCTTCCACACACACCAAAATTATGATGAATGTGGGCAATCCCGAAGAAGCTTTTGGCTTAACTAGTATTCCTAATGATGGGGTGGGATTGGCAAGGATGGAATTTATCATTAACAACCACATCAAAGCGCACCCCTTAGCATTGATTCACTTTGATGAGTTAGAAGACGAACTAGCTAAATACAAAATTGCGGAGTTAACTGCTCAATACGAAGATAAAACCCAATTCTTTGTGGATAAACTAGCTCAAGGAATTGCCACCATCGCAGCTGCTTTTTATCCCAAACCCGTTATTGTCCGTCTCTCTGACTTTAAAAGCAACGAATACGCCAATCTTTTAGGTGGTAAACAGTTTGAACCCAAAGAAGAAAACCCGATGATTGGCTGGCGTGGTGCTTCTCGCTACTATGACCCCCGCTACCGTGAAGGTTTTGCCTTAGAGTGTCAGGCGATGAAACGAGTACGGGAAGAGATGGGTTTAACCAACGTTATTTTAATGGTTCCTTTCTGCCGCACTCCCAATGAAGGACGGCGCGTGTTGGACGAAATGGCAAAACATGGCTTGGTGCAAGGTGAAAACGGCTTACAAGTTTACGTTATGTGTGAACTACCCAGTAACGTGCAGCTAGCAGACGAATTTAGTCAAGTATTTGATGGTTTCTCCATCGGTTCCAATGACTTAACACAGTTAACACTGGGGTTAGATAGAGATTCGGAATTAGTCGCCCATTTATTTGATGAACGGGACGAAGCCGTTAAGCGCATGATTGCCAAAGCGATCGCCACAGTCAAACAATACGGGCGTAAAATTGGTATCTGCGGTCAAGCGCCAAGCGATTACCCAGACTTTGCCCGCTTCCTCGTCGAACAAAAAATTGATTCCATCAGCCTCAACCCCGATTCAGTCCTCAAGACACTGCTGGAAATCGCCGCCGCAGAGGGGAAAAAAGTGTAGGGGTGTAAGGGTATAGAGGTGTGAGGGTGTAAATGTTTAAAACCCTTACACTCAGTCTCAACTGACAACTGACAACTGTACGGGCGGGTTTACAGATATCTTCACTCTTGGACAATGATCTTCATAAACCCGCCCCTACTAACAACTGACAACTGACAACTAACTAATATGTTTAACAAAATTTTGGTTGCTGTTGAAAATACTGACATGGGTAAGCAAGTATTTGGGAGAAGTTTATCATTAGCAACATCAACTAACGCCGAATTATTGTTGCTACACGTTATCTCACCTTTCGATGAAGATTACGTGAGTGCTGGAGAGATGGAAACACAAAGTTCTTATGGAACCTCCCAAGTTCATAGTGTTGAGTATTACGTGGGAAAGTGGAACGCTCTCAAGCAAGAGGGAATAGATTTTTTGACACTGTTAGCTAATCAAGCGATCGCTGAGGGTGTAACGGCTGATTTTACCCAGGAACTAGGTGATCCTAGTCGCTTAATTTGTGAAATTGCCCGTAGTTGGAACGCCGACTTAATTGTTTTAGGTCGTCGGGGTTTACATGGCTTGAGCGAATTTTTCCTCGGTAGTGTTAGCAATTATGTTTTGCATCACGCTCCCTGTTCAGTGTTGACAGTACAGGGAATAATTCCCGCTACGCCAGAAACAACAGTGACAGCATCAACCATCTGAGATTTTAAACAAGAAGTGAGTAAACTTAAAAAGTATAACGTGTAATTCTGTGAAGGCTTGATTAAGTTACTTCAAACAAAAAACTCCACCCATAAAGGGATATATAGCGCTTCTCATTTGTATGCAATATACTTTGACTTTCTCCTGCAAAAACAGAGGCTTTTAGTCCTAGTTCACCTTGGGAGTTAAGTCTGTATTGGAATCAATTGCAAACCGCTATAGTTTTTGTCGGTAGTCAGTTTGCTCAACAGCCAACAGAAAACATCGAAGTATTAATATATGTTTATTACACAAAATTTTCAGTCTCGCCGCAAATCCCTGCTGTCAGTTCTTATACTCTTTAGTCTCAGTTTTCCCTTAATAACTCTCTCATCGACACAGCCTGCAAAAGCCAAATCGAATTTCCTAAATTGCATCTCTGCGATGGATGTGAACATCTGTGTGGAAGCAGATGTAAGCTCTTACCATCTCTACACTCGCTCCGGGTCGTTGACTAGTCAAAAGGTCTCCATTGGATCTGCAACCGAATCAAGTTGCCCAGTTTTTGGCGCAATCGATACACCAAAGGGTAGGGTTCGGGTTGAAGGCTGCCTCTCAAACTCAAGACCGATACAATTGCAAGGGGCGATTAAACTCTGCAATTCGGGAACCTGTCGAACAGAACCTATTACCTTGAGATTCCCCAGTCGCAAAATGTTACTTGATAAAACTCAACTTGCTTCTCAGGGATATCAGTTATTTTTGGATGGTGTGTTCTTTGGCAAGATAAAAAATGCAACGCGCGCTGAGGCGATCGCTCATTTAGAATTGACTAAAAAGACTTACCCTAAACGGAAAATAGAAGGCTATTTCAACGGTCAGAAAATAGGTTATGAGTTGTTCTGGGATGGGATGCGCGTAGGATTTGAGCCTGGTTGGAACCGGGAAGCGGCGATCTCTAATTTGCAATGGAATCAAAGAACCTATCCAAATAAACGGGTTGAAGGCGTATTAGATGGTCAGAAAATAGGTTACGAGTTGTTCTGGGATGGGGTGCGTGTGGGATTTGAGCCTGGTTGGAAACGGGAAGCAGCGATCGCCAATTTGCAATGGAATTACAAAACCTATCCGAACAAGAAAATTCAAGGATTCTTTAACGGTAAAAATATTAATTTACCTACCATTCCTAACCGTAAAAAGAAGTAACACTTTTAGCGATCTCTGTTACTTTTTCGCCTTAAAAAGGATTGGTATGTTATGGTTTTCACCTAATACACCATCTGGATTGTAGAGACGTTGCGTGCAACGTCTCTACATCATTTATTTGGTGCAACTTCAGAGAAAATTGATATGATAAGAAATTAACTAAATTTATTACCAATTCTGTGATGGAAGAAAATTTTGACCTCAGTAATTGTAGTCATGATGATGCTTTATCTGTTAAAGATAAGGTATTTAAAATTTTTCATATTCAGGAAGCAATCAAAAAAGCCTTCCGCAGTAAATTATCAGAAGAATTATATATTTTGTTAAATTCCTATGGAATATCCATCGACCCCGGTGGTTATTTAGTTGGCAACAAATTTTATAGATATACTCATAAATGGTTTGATGAAGGTGTAGATTGTGAAGTGTTAAAGCCTGCTACCAAAGGTTGGCAAAAGGGACGCTTAAGAATCAAAGTAACTCTAGAATCTATGCCTGATGAACCTCCAACTCATGAATCAGAATCTCCTCTTGATGATTTACGTCGGATGATAAATGAGGAAACATTATGAGTAAAATTCCCCGGATTCGTATACCACCAGAAGTTAGGCAATATGTATTTCAAAGAGATAAATTGCAATGTCAAAGTTGTGGTAAAACGGGTTTAGAAACTGACTTAACTATTGACCATATTATTCCTTTGGCTCGTGGTGGTCAAAATGATATGAGTAACTTACATACTTTATGTTTTGAGTGCAACCGACGCAAGACTGATCAACTGGATGCACGCTTCCGGCGACATTTTGGAATTTGAGCTAACATGGAGCTTGGATGAACTGTCAGTTATAGAATTATGCCTCTAAACCGTAACAGCAACTCCCGTAAATTCTACAACTTTAAAACCAAAATTTTTTATTCTTTTGCTATTATCGCCGCTTTAGTAGCAGCTTTCCCTTGGTTATATGAAATTAAAACAAAGGCAGGCATAAATATATCCAAGAGTCGTCACGCTGGGACATTTTTTGAGCAAAAATCTGGCGGACTATTTAAGTGTGAATGGCTTTATCCTTACCATTGCGAAGAGCGCCCAAAGGTGAATTAGTTGAAGATACCCAGCTTAAGATACCCGACTTCTTTAAGAAGTCGGGTATCTTTGGTTAACCCATCTTACTACTTGAATTGGTTCAGAATTGCACTAACATCAACTGCTAATTTCTGTCCCAATTTCAGCAATTGTAGACATTGACTCGTTTCTTCTTTATCAGAAAGAGTAGTCAAACACAAAGGTAGTATTTGATTTTGCAGACAACTAAAGTACAGTTCTTGGGATTGATGTAATGAAATGCCAATATTTAGCTGATAGCTGACGTTAATTAGCCGTTCTAAGCATTGCATTTCTATAGCAAAACTGCCATTAGTATCATGCAGTAATCTCCAAAGCAAGCGCAGAATCAGCTGTTCTAGCATCTGCTTACCTTCAGGAATATTCAATTGGCAACGCAGATGTTTAGCTTCAGTGACGATCGCCTCTAATTCTACTATGTGATTCCAACTCAGTTGGGGTTCTGTAATATCTTGGTCTAGCGATCGCAATGTTGTCATACAGCGATAACCCAAGGCAATCTCCGCCGCCACTTGTAATTCTTGCGGTACGGCTAGTTCATCACGGTGAAATGCCATCAACACACCATAATTATCTCGGTATGCCTGAGTATATAACTGGTCTAACCTTGTCAGGGTTTCTTGACTCAATAAGCGCATGATCCGATGACGTTCTTCCGCAAACAGATTTTGCAAGTTGAAGGTTTCATCACCAAATACTTGGGTCATCGCCAAAATAGTTTGGGCGGCGCTAGCCTGTTGCAGTGATGTAAACAGCTTCTCTTTCAATTGGCTGTAATCACGTCGTCCGGTAAATAGTTGAATGCAGCAGTGGAAATCCCAACCGCCTAAATGCAGGACAGCAAAGACTAAATTTTCGCTTTCCCAGGTAATTTCCGACACGAGTTTTAAGTTACCAACTGCTAGGGTTAATGATCCCATGCGTTGCAGTTGGTAATCTACCTCATTGACGGTGTAGCAATAAACCCGTTTTTGGTGAGGATGGGGTTGTTTTGTCCCAGGTAGAGGCTTAGTATGCAGGGTTTCTACCTGTTTGTGATTGTTGAACAGGGAAGAAATGGCGTAATGGGCGGCTACTTGTTTAAAACTAATCTGGGCTGTTTGTACCAGTTGGCGGTAAACTTCTCCACCGTGTTTAAAAGAATCTACATTACTAGGTGCTAAACCCAAACGTTTGAGGAAGCCTTTTTCCAACTGCACACCAGCCACATCTCCCCCCAGTTCCAAAGCGCGGGCGGCGTAACGCAGAATCTGGGTTCCTTCGGGGCGAGAAAGTTCTTCAAAAAACCAACCGCAACTGGTGAACATGAATAAAGTGTGACGCTGCATTTCTAATAAGCGCAAAGCGTCTACTTGTTCGGCGGCGGTGAGTTTGTGGGTTTGATGACGGGAGAGAAAACGGCTAATATTGGCAGGAGAGCGATCGCGGATAACTTGAATATACTCGTCTCGTGCTTGCCAGGGATCACGGAACAATTGATTACCATATTCCTCAAACACCTCAACTAACTGATCCCGCAGCCAATTTAAAGCATTCCGCAACGGCCGCCGCCATTTTTGATGCCAAATACCACCTTCTCCACCGCAACCACAATCATCTTGCCATCTATCTACACCGTGGGCGCAACTCCAAGCTGTTACTGGCTTGATTTCTACTTCCCAGGTAGGAGAACATAAGCTCAGGTAATGGGCAAAGTTGGTTACAGTCCAACCTTGGTTGGGAAACTCTTTGATAAAGGCATAGGCGAGAGTTTTTTCTGTGCCTTTTTTATGGTGTCCGAAGGTTTCTCCATCTGTACCAACAGAAATCAGTTGTGATTGCCGATGATCCCCGCGCACTGCTGAACCAATCCGTCCGGCAAAGTGGTGAGAGTTATAGACAACATCACTAAAACCCATGTCCCGTGATATGGGGCCATCGTAGAAGAAGATATCTATATAAGGTAAATCTTGCAGAGATTGAGGATTGGTGTCTGCAATTGCGCTATCCCTAACGGAACTTAAAACAGAGGATTTAGTGGTGAGTCTAGATTTCAAATAGCAACGATAAGGACGGGTGGGATCAATCTGACTCCCGCCCACTTCATGCCATTCTGGTTGGGGATCATTGACTGTGGGGAAAGGACGACATCTTTGCGCTTGGGATGGTGCTAAGACAATAAACCGAATGCCTTCAGCCACTAAAGCTTCTAAGGTTGCGTAATCTACGGCTGTTTCTGCCAACCACATTCCTTCGGGATCACGGCCAAAGCGGGTGCGGAAGTCTTCTTTACCCCAGCGAATTTGGGTGCGTTTATCCCGTTCGTTCGCCAAAGGCATGATGATGTGATTATATACTTGCGCGATCGCATTCCCATGACCTTGCAGACGTTGGCAACTTTTTGCGTCCGCCTCCAAAATCCGTTGATAAACCTCGACATCATACCGTTCCAGCCATGACATCAGCGTCGGGCCGATGTTAAAGCTCATATATTCGTAATTATTGACGATCCCCGTCACTTCGCCTTGGTCATTCAACACCCTAGCAAAAGCATTAGGACGGTAACATTCCCAGTGGATGCGCTCATTCCAATCGTGGAAGGGCGCAGCGCTGGGTTGGCGTTCAATCGCGTCTAGATAAGGGTTTTCGCGCGGTGGCTGGTAAAAGTGACCATGCACCGTCACATACACGCCTACAGCTTGATTCCGGGGATCGCTGTGGTGCGTATCTTTGTTGGTTATATGAGATGTTGATATTGAGCCAGGGTTAGCCGGCATTTCAGCAGAGGTCATGTATATTTATTCCAACTCAAAAAACTTATACGTATGCCGGAGATGCTTGAGTCAAATCCTTCTACAACGATTTGCACCCAAAATCCGGCACAGAGAAAACTAATGGATACAGGATACAGCTTAATTCTGAAAAAAACTGTCTCACTATGGTAATAAATCTGCGTTATCGTCAAGCTGTTTGATCAAGGTAACAAAAATATCAGCAATTTAACAACGCCTTGTACCATTTTAGATTTTGAATTTTAGATTTTGATTGGTAATTAGTTCCTATATCTGGGTTGTGGGATCAACCTGTCGGATTGTTTGTGCAACTGGGTATTTCGTTCAGAATTTTTTCCTTGGCAATGCCAATCGAAAAATTTAATTGTCTTTTAATATATTAAACCGAATTTCGGGTGTAAAATTGCGCCTCCATCTAATAGTTTTGCAACGAAAGATTGCGAATGCTTTATAAATTGCAATTATTAGTTACAAATCTCATTCTCAGGCATGAACAGTATAATTTCTGAGCTATTTTTTTCACGGTTGAGAGTATCCTAGAGTCTGATTGTCAACTCTTTATACATTTTGATTTATCACAGACAACTGTGAGTAATCACTCAACTAAAAGTAACAAATGTCAGTCAAAAATATTGTTTTTCTCGTCCTATTGCTATTTATCCCGGTGTCCTTGGCAGCACACTATTTAGAGTGGGGAGACCTGATTGTTTTCGTCACAGCAGGCTTGGCAATTCTGCCCTTAGCTGCCTGGATGGGTGCAGCAACTGAAGAAATCGCTGTAGTTGTCGGGCCGACCTTAGGAGGCTTGTTAAATGCCACCTTTGGTAACGCCACAGAATTAATCATCGCCCTAGTGGCCTTAAACGCTGGGCTAGTGAATGTTGTCAAAGCCAGCATCACTGGCTCAATTATCGGTAACTTATTGCTGGTAATGGGTCTTTCCATGCTGTTGGGTGGACTACGCCACAAAGAACAAACCTTTCAGCCGATTGTGGCCAGGGTCAACGCCTCCGCGATGAATTTAGCAGTCATTGCCATTTTGCTCCCCACAGCAATGAACTATACCGCCCAGGGAATTGGGGAAGAAACCCTACAATATTTATCTGTAGCGGTGGCTGTAGTGCTAATTTTGGTTTACATCCTGACGCTGATATTTTCCATGAAAACCCACGCCTATTTATATGATGTGGGTGTTGCGGAAATAGAAACAGAGGAAAATCCTCACCCGAAGCCAAATATTTTCTTATGGTCTGGTGTGCTGCTAGTCTGTACTCTACTGGTAGCGGTGGAATCGGAATTGCTAGTTGATGCGTTGGAAGTCGCCACTTCCCAACTAGGTTTAACAGCATTATTTACCGGGGTGATACTCGTTCCCATCGTGGGTAACGCCGCCGAACACGCCACAGCCGTCACCGTCGCCATGAAAGATAAAATGGATCTTTCCGTTTCCGTGGCGGTGGGTTCCAGTATGCAGATTGCCTTATTTGTAGCCCCGGTGTTAGTCATTGCTGGCTGGATACTAGGTCAGCCAATGGACTTGGATTTCCAACCCTTTGAACTAGTGGCTGTAGTCGTATCTGTACTCATTGCCAACAGCATCAGTTCTGATGGTAAGTCCAATTGGTTAGAAGGCACATTACTTTTAGCCGCCTATACAGTACTAGGATTCGCTTTTTACTTTCACCCAGATGTCGGCGGACTGGGGTAGCGTTTCTGCCAAGATAAGTTTAAGGGCGATCGCTCTGATCTGTTACTAGTGAATAGAGAGCGATCGCTTTTTATCTGGAAAATAATAGAAAACCGCGTCAGTTTTTATGCTAGAACAACAAAAAGAAAATTTACGGTTTCATATTCAACATTTAGCTAACGAAGCCATACAAAAATCAGAACCATTAGCATGGTTTGAAGTTGTATATGCTGAAGCACAAGGAGATACAACACAAATTCCTTGGGCGAAATTAACCCCTCACCCTTATCTACAAGATTGGTTGACAAATCATCAACCATTCCCATCTGGACAAAAAGCCCTTGTAATTGGTTGTGGTTTGGGAGATGATGCAGAAGCTTTAGCCAAGCTGGGATTTGCGGTAACTGCCTTTGATATTTCGCCTACAGCGATCGCTTGGTGTGGTGAAAGATTCCCCAACTCAAATGTTAACTACATAGTTGCCGATTTATTAGCGATCCCACCACAATGGCATCTTGCCTTTGACTTTGTTTTTGAATGTCGTAATATTCAAGCTTTACCATTAAATGTCCGTGCTGAAGTTATCACCTCAGTTGCCTCCGTCGTTGCTCCTGATGGGACACTTTTATTAATTAATCGTGTGCGGGAAACGGAAGCTGAACCCTCCGGCCCGCCTTGGCCATTATCTGAATCGGAACTCAAACAATTGGAAAATTTGGGATTACAACCAATAGAACAACTTGTATTTTTAGAGTCTGAACAAGTTGACGTTAAGCAAGTGCGAATTGAATATCGCAGATGTCATATGCAGTCTTAGCAATATGCTTATGTATCTTTATTGCGAATTGCATTGGCGTTAGCCTTACCGCAGGCAATTGCGAATTGCGAATTGCAAATTAGTTTTATCCAACAGCACACATCAGCCGCGCCTTTGGTAACTGCTGTGGGCTATTTTGTGTCATCATCACAGAGAATGGGATGTAGGGACTCAAAAATAAACTGAATGACCGTGATGTCTAACGACAAGCCACCAAGCATCTACGCTACGACTTTTGCATCTATCGTAGGTGAAGAAAACACCGTTTACCAGGAAAACAATCTCCAACTTAGTCAAGCAATAGCTGGTGGAAATCTCCCCAGTTGTGTTGTCTATCCACAAAACCAAGAGCAACTAGCCGCAGTTATCGCCACAGCTTACACTCATAACTGGCGCGTTCTCCCCTGTGGTTGTGGGAGTAAACTTCGTTGGGGTGGTTTAGCAAAAGATGTTGATGTGGTAGTGAGTACAGAACGCCTCAATCAACTCATTGAACACGCCGTTGGTGATTTGACTGTCACCGTCGAAGCGGGAATGAAATTTTCCCATCTCCAGAAGATTTTGGCAGATGCTAGGCAATTTCTCGCCCTTGACCCCTCCACACCAGCATCAGCCACTATTGGGGGTATTGTCGCCACAGCTGATACCAACTCTCTCCGACAACGTTATGGTAGTGTGCGTGACCAGCTTTTAGGTATCACCTTTGTACGTGCTGATGGTCAAATTGCCAAAGCTGGGGGACGGGTGGTCAAAAACGTCGCTGGTTATGACTTGATGAAGTTATTTACTGGCTCATACGGTACATTAGGAATTATTACTCAAGTCACTTTTCGCGTGTATCCAATTCAGGAAACATCGGGAACGGTAGTATTGACTGGTGCAGCAGAAGCAATATCTCAAGCAGCTACAACCTTGCGCGGTTCAGCATTAACTCCAACCCAAGCTGATTTAATTTCTACTCAATTAGTATCTAGTCTAGAATTAGGACAGGGTCTAGGATTAATTGCCCGTTTTCAAAGTATTAGTGAAAGTGTGCAGGAACAATCAAATCGGTTGTTAGAAGTAGGGGAAAAATTAGGTTTAACAGGAGTAGTTGTTTCTGGTGCAAATGAAAGTCATCTATGGGAGAGATTGCAAGAACAAATACATTCTCCTGTCACAGAATCTGCAATTACCTGCAAAATAGGAGTATTGCCCAATGCTGCTGTGGATATTTTACATCAAGTAAAAATTGGTTTAATTCACATTGGTAGCGGTTTAGGTGTGTTACAAGTTGAGGATAAAAATCAAGTTTTGCCAGTGCGATCGCTTTGCCAATCTCACCAGGGTTTTTTAACAGTTCTACAAGCGCCTGTACCAGTAAAACAACAAATAGATGTATGGGGATACACTGGCAATGCTTTACCATTGATGCGACGCATTAAAGAACAGTTTGATAGTAAGAATATCTTAAGTCCAGGTCGGTTTGTAGGTGGGATTTAAGCTACTCACCAAAGATATACAGGGGAACAGAAGAAGATGCAGGTTTCAGAAGATTCTACCAATAATACCGCCAGTATAAAGAATTTAAAAGGATTTGATGCTAGCCATCCACCAGATCCAAAATTAATTGATAGTTGTGTACATTGTGGTTTTTGCCTTTCCACTTGTCCTAGTTATCGGGTGATTGGGAAGGAAATGGATTCTCCTAGAGGACGCATCTATTTAATGGATGCCATCAATGAGGGGGAAATTGCTCTGAATACAGCTACAGTAGAGCATTTCGACTCTTGTTTAGGTTGTCTTGCTTGTGTGTCAACCTGTCCCTCTGGTGTACAGTATGACAAGTTAATTTCTGCAACTCGCCATCAAGTAGAACGCAATTATCCTCGGACTTTATCTGATCAATTAGTACGTCAATTAATATTTTCTTTATTTCCTAACCCAGATATTTTACGCATTTTATTAATACCTCTATTCTTTTATCAAAAGACGGGAATTTCCCAAGTTATTCGTGCTACAGGATTACTCAAAAAAATCTCTCCAAGATTGGCAGCAATGGAATCAATTCTGCCAAAAATTACTATCAAAACTTTTCAAGATAATCTACCTACGATCATTCCTGCACAGGGTAAGAAACGCTATCGGGTCGGCGTAATTTTAGGATGCGTACAAAGGTTATTTTTCTCTCCAGTTAATGAGGCGACAGTACGCGTTTTAACAGCGAATGGCTGTGAAGTGGTGATTCCTAAATCTCAAGGTTGTTGTGCAGCACTTCCCGAACACCAAGGACAAACAGAACAAGCTAAAGCTTTAGCTAAACAGATGATTGATAGCTTTGCTGATACTGATGTTGATTATGTGATTATCAATGCGGCTGGGTGCGGTCATACTTTAAAAGAATATGGTCATATATTGGAAGATGACCCAGAATATCGAGAGAAAGCCAAAAATTTCGCTGCTAAAGTTAAAGATGCACAAGAGTTTTTAGCCACTGTGGGATTAACCGCTAAACTTTCACCATTGAAAGATAAACCTTTGAATTTGGTTTATCAAGATGCTTGTCATTTATTACATGGACAAAAAATTAGTGTGCAACCTCGTCAGATATTGAAACAAATACCAGGGGTGCAGATTAAAGAACCATTAGATGCAGCTTTATGTTGTGGTAGTGCTGGTGTTTATAATATGTTGCAACCGGAAGTTGCTGAAGAATTAGGCAAGCAAAAAGTCACAAATTTATTGAATACTGGTGCTGAATTGATTGCTTCTCCTAATCCTGGCTGTGCTTTGCAAATTACTAAACATTTAGAATTGCAAGGTAAGAAAATGGGTGTTATGCACCCAATGGAATTGTTAGATTATTCAATCAGGGGAATTAAGTTAACGTAATTTAATGGGTAACTGATATAGCTGTTGACTGTTAACCGTTGACTGTTAACAGTTAACAGCTTGTTAGTAGTTATGCAATTTAGACGCGCATTAGCTTATCACTCATTTTACTGGCTGAGATTTTGAATTTAAAAATTTAAAATATCAATGGATTCTTCTATTTCCAATTCCACAATTCTTTCTGTTGTATCTTTGAGTTCTGCTAATTTACCTTCTTTACGATATATATCTGCCGCTTTTTGAAAGTCGGCGATCGCTCCTTGTTTATCTTTTATGCCTGCACGCACATTACCACGGTTATAATAAGCATCAGCATAGCTGGGATTAATTTGGATTGCTTGAGTATAATCAGCGATCGCTCCTTCTTCATCCCCTAAATCATAACGGGCGTTACCACGGTTATAATAAGCATCAGCCGCCTTGGGATTAATTTGCACTGCCTGATTATAATCTTCAATCGCTCCTGCATAATCACCAATATCAGCACGGGCATTACCACGATTTTTGTAAGCATTAGCATCATTGGGATTAATCTTAATTGCTTGCGTAAATCCTAATTGTGTTGCTAAGAAATAACGAGATATACCTCTATTTTTATATGTATCTGCATATTGGGGATTAATCTTGATTGCTTGGGTATAATCTTCAATTGCTCCTTGATTATCTCCTAAATGAGAGCGTGCTTCTGCTCGGTTTTTATAAACAGAAGCAGCATGAGGATTAATTCTAATTGCTTGATTATAATCATCGATTGCCGCTTCATAAGCTGCTAGTTGCGATAAAGCCAACCCACGTTTATGATAGGATTTAGCATCGTGAAGATTGAAATTTATGGCTTGAGAATAATCGGCGATCGCCGCCTCATAATCACCCAATTGATAATAAGTTAAACCTCGTTTATAATATAATTCAGCATCATTACTACTTGCTTGTAAAGCTTGGCTATAATTTTTAATAGATGCAGTATATTCTCCTTGAGCAAAACACTCATCACCAAGTTTGATATAATCTATATTTATCGCTTCTTCTCGTCTATAGGGTAGAATATTTTTGATACCTGCAAATAAAGCTGGTTTGATTGATTGAGTTTGATTGATCTTAGATAATAATTCTGGCTGGGGTTTGTATTGATAGATTGGCGGAGATTGCTGGAACTGATGATAATTGCTGGAAGCTTGCAACTGTTCCAAATAACACCATAAGCCACCACCGTAAAGTAATTGCTCTATTCCAAATGAGATATTACCTGTCTTTAATTTAATCATTTGAGTAGGCAAAAAGCCAGCTAATAATAGATGATAAGAAGATTGTGCTTCATTAACATCTTCTTTAATAAAAATGCAAACTACCACTGCATTTTTTTCTACTTCTTCGGCACTAACTGACCATCTCACTCTATCAATGTTGCCATGACGAGATTTAACTTCAATGCCAATTGCAGGGTTAGCAGTTAAAGTAAAATCTATCTTGCCATCGCCACCAAGTCGCTTTTCATAATCTACTTCGGTAATCAAATCAGCTAAACGTTCTTTAACAACTTCCTCACCTAATTTCCCCTTGAGGTAGCTAATAAAAACGTCGCGGACTGGCGAAACCCGCTTGTATTTTTCAGCCATCAGCCAGCAAAAGTCTCGTAGAGTTTTTAATCTTTCGCCAGAGATAACTGTTAACTCACTATATTGACCTTCGATTTCGCAATGTAGCAGACAACCAGATGATAACCTTTTAATAAAATCAGACTGTAGCGATCGCAGTAGCGTAATCCAGTCCATTTATAATTCTGCGAGTTTTTTGATGAGGTTACTCTATTTTATCTTGACTTGTATTATATGATTCTCTAGGTTAATTAAAAAAGTAGCAGAGCCGGGGAGCTTGTGCATCGCAATTTGGCTTGGTGTTTACCTCTTCCTCTGTCTCAAGAACCTCCCCTGCTCTTTCAAAGGTGAGGCAGGGTGCAGAAGGAGTCATGATGAAGGAAGTTTCACAAGCCTCACCCCTCCCCATTCCCTGCCTATTCTTAACTTGATGCAGACTTAGCCGTTTCCTCAGCTTTTGCTGTAGCCTGACTTCCGCCCATGCGAATCTCAGAAGTAAAGGAAGCCATACTAAAGCCACCAAAACGCTTTAAGACACTGACGCGCATCCGTAAATTAGGGCTAGCAAACCATAAGCGTTCTTCAGACCACATGGTTTCGTACTCTGTCGTTAGAGTTAAAGCACCATCATCACCCATCTTGTAACGTCCAGCTACAGGGGCTTTCTCGGCATAACCCATTTCCCGCAGTAATCTGCCTTCGTTGGGATTGTCTGTGTCTGGTACGGTAGCTAACACTGTAGATCCAGTATGTTTTTCTTCATCCCATTCCATTGTGCCGTTCCAGCTAACCCTCGCACCGCATGAAGCAGCACTAGCAGGAATTTCGTACATTTCACACAGTTTGATTACTTCTGGATGATCTGCGGCTAGTGACTCAATTACCAGATCAGACTTGCCATCTTCCGATTGCTTAAAAGCTAAATGATGGCTAGTGCGATGAGAAAACCATTTACCTGCACTCAATTCAAAAAATTCTTCAATATTCATGAATTAAATTCCCTGAGTCTTAATTTAAAAATCCCACTTATTATTATTAAAAGCTAGTATGGGACGTGATATTAAGCTTGATTACCCATTTCCTCAAGTCTTTTCAGACCAATCCTCGCAGCTTCGGCAACATTAGGATGGCTGTCTTTTTCTAAGTATTTTAAAGCTGATACACTTTTGGGAGTGGGAAGATTACCCAAGGATTCTGCTAAACGTTGCCTAACTAACCAATCATCTGATTGAGCAAAGCGCAGGATACTATCAACAGATTCAATGTCTTGTATTTCACCTAAGGCAGAGATAGCAGCTTGTTGGATGACTCCTTCTTTGCTATCTAACGCCTGCATCAAGACTTGATGGGCGCGTGGATCTTTGAGATTACCAAGAGAAACTGCTGCACTAAAACGGACTAACCAATCGGTGTCTTCATAAAATGCTCGTGACAGCACTTCAAAGGCTCTAATATCACCCAAGTATCCCAATGCGCCAGCCGCATCAGCACGAATGCCATAATCTGGGTCATTTTGGAGAATCTTTACCAAAATTGGGTAACACTCTGCTGTTTGTTTGATGCCTAGAGCAAAGATTGCCATTGATCGCAGCTGCAAAGATTCGTCATCCAATACCTTTTTAATTAAAGGTACAGCATCCTCAGCAGCTATGTTTCGCAAATTAGCAAGAGCTACCATGCGATCGCGCAAATCTGGACTTTCTAACTGAGCAGAAATTTCCTGCAATTGTGAAACAGTCATTTAATTCTCAGCGCATTCTTAATGTATCTTTACTTTACTTTACCTGATGTCTCATGTGGCTTGGTCGGGGGTTCATGAATAAGCGTAGAGTGTTTTCCGCCTCCGTAGAGTTTTTTGTATCTGTCTTAGCATTGAGAATTAACAGTATTTAACGTCTGTTGTGTCTTAGGTAAGACGAGAAGCCTTGAGTGACAAACGTAGTTTAGAGGGGTCAACCGAAGTTCAGGAGAAGAACAATGGTTCAACTAAGCGAACGTCCAGGGACTGCCAGAATCAACAACTTCCAAGAAAAGTTCATCTACGAAGTTGGTGCTATGTATGACGCGGAACATCGCTTTTGGGAAGCCCAACAGACAATGTTGCAGTGTTGCCAAAATAATCAACTCAGGTCTTTGATTGAAACTCACATCCGCGAAACAGAACAGCAAATTCGGAATCTAGAACAGGTGTTCAACGCTTTGGGACAGCAACCAAGGCGGGTTACTTGTGATGCTGCGGCTGGTCTTGTCAGTGACGGTCAAAAGTTAATGCTCCTAGCTTCAGAGAATCAACAAATTCTCAACTTGGGATTGGCTGGTGGTCAAGCTAAGGTAGAACAGTTAGAAATTGCCTGCTACCGTGGTTTGATTAGAGCCGCCGAACAGATGGGACAAGACCAAGTCGTACAACTGTTACGACAAAACTTACAGCAAGAGGAACAAACAGCTCAAAAAATAGAGCAACATCTGCCGCAGTTAATTCAAGAAGCCCAGTCAGCAGGCGGTTCCAAGACTAGTAAGTCTCGCTAGTGCGATCGCCAAAAGTAAACTAAGGTAAAAGCAAGGGGAAAAGATACTTACAACATCTTCTTCCCTTGATCAAATCCCAAAACTCAGCTGATTGATAGATATTTATATCTTTATAAAGATAGAAAAGATACCTTGTACAAATAAGGTATGATTCTTTATGGATTTAGATAATTGCTGTGCTTTAAAAATTTCATACAGTGGCAGCACTACAAACTTGCCGCAGATATTACCCCGTTGAATAAACGGGGTTTTATTTTTCACAACCTATATCTAGGATTGACTAGACCGTAGCTACTTCGGGATGTTCAACTTTAGTACCCAATACCTTAAGAAACTCGGCTAACCAACGAGGATGAGCAGGCCAAGCTGGTGCTGTTACCAAATTGCCATCAACTATTGCTTCATCCACGGGTATTTGTACGTAGATACCACCAGCAGCCCGCACATCTGGACTACAGGCAGGGTAAGCAGTACAACTCTTACCGTGTAACACATCCGCAGCCGCTAGAAGCTGTAAACCATGACAAATAGCAGCTATAGGCTTATTAGCTTGGGCAAAGTGACGGGTTATTTCTAGCACTTTTTGATTGAGACGGATATATTCCGGTGCGCGTCCACCAGGAACAACTAAAGCATCATAATCTTCTGGTTTTACTTCTGCGAAGGTAGCGTTTAAAGTGAAGTTATGACCAGGCTTTTCACTATAAGTTTGGTCTCCTTCAAAATCGTGAACTGCTGTCCGCACTTTGTCACCCGCTTGCTTATCTGGACAAACTGCATGGACTGTATGTCCTACCATTTGCAAAGCCTGGAAGGGAACCATCACTTCATAATCTTCCACATAGTCCCCAACAAGCAGCAAAATCTTTTTAGCAGCCATATATTTATGTCCTTTCTTCAGTCGCAAATAATCAGTATTTAAGTAATCATCAACTCAACTAAATGTTATTCAAATAGGCTCGGTAACACCAACTTAATTCGTAAATTTTTACGCAGCAGAGTCAACAGTTAACAGCCCTTATGAATTGTTATGTAATTTAGATGTGCATTAGCTTACCAATAACTAATTAAGCTATGTTAAACTCTGCGATCGCCTTGGGAAAATTTCTGTTTTCGTGTCCTGAACGACTAAGTTTAATCAAAGCAAAACGCTGTAATGGTGTTAAACTTACCCATTGTGTTAAAGTTATCTTCACACCTATTTCTTGAGCTTTATTCTGAATACTTTCTGGTATCAAGTTAGCATCGAGCCATGCAGGTTCAGACTCAATGGGTAATTTTCCTGGTGGTGTACCCGTTCGATTTACAATTAGCTGGTGGATATATTCTTGATAAGATTGAATTTCTGCGGCTGTAGTGCAAGGTAATGCGACTAAAGCTTCTTTTTCGGCTTGAGTCATTTGGTTCCAATCAGATAATTTCAGCTTAATGCCGCAGGTATCAAGTTTGTAGCGCACCTGCATGGGTATGCAACGTAGAGAATCAACAAATTCTGCTTCAAATTTAAAGAAATCTGTCATGATTAGCGATTGAAACTATAATTTTAATACCAAAATATATCAATCTCGCCAGACTATAACTATATCAGCATAATAATACAATTAAATATTTAATTTCTATTACCAGAATTACTGGAACGAATAATTAGATAGCTAATTGAAAGCGCTAATACAGCTATACCTAAGCCAATAATATCAATACCATTAACTTTTTCTAAATCAAGAATAATAATTTTCCTTGCAACAGCAATTAAAGAAGTAACAATAACTAATTCAACCTGAAAAACGTGTTTTTTTAGATAAGCTGTAATATTTTCTAAAATTTCTAAAGCAATGAGTATATTAAGGAATAAACCAAAAACTTTGAATAGCGTAGTATTAATTTTGCCGTATGGAACGGTAAAAACTTCTTTAACAATAAAGATTCCTAAATCAGCGATCGCTACTAAAATAACTAAGACCATAAAAATAGATAGAACCTTAGAAACAAGCACTTCTACATTTTCAATAGCGTGCATGAAGTTCTCATCGCTAGTAACTCCAAAAATTCTTTTAATTAATCTCTTCATTTCCTGCACCCCAGTTTTTAGTAAACTTTTATCAGCCAAAACAAAAATCCCTTAGATTAATCTAGAGGATTAAAAGTTATCTCTTCAATCAAAAATAATTGAAGGAGAAAGATTGATTGTTCTAGAGCTTTTATCTTTTAGTAACAGTAACCAAATAAAGTCTATAGCCAAATAGTTGTTACATGGTAAATACTAATGGTGACTATTGATTTTATTCTATCGATAAATTCATAGAATATTATTGATGACCGATATCTAGAAGCTTACCACTGAGATGACTGGAGTTGATAATTTTCGGCTGTAATTTCTACAGAGATTGGTATTAATTGGACTGCACAGGCTTTTAATTCTGGTTGCAGTGAATCAGGGCAAGATTCTGAATGGGTGAGGGTGTTAGCTTCCGCTTCCTCTGCCCAGAGTGTACCCCAGTGCATGGGGACGAAAACTGTACCTGGGGAAATAGCCTTTGTCACCTTAGCGGGAAACTTAGCACTACCTCGACGCGATCGCACTTCTACCACCAGATTATCAGTAACACCTAACTTTGCCGCATCACGAGGGTGAATTTCGATAAATGGTTCGGGGTGCATGGAGCGAATTTTTTCTATCCGACCAGTACGGGTTTGGGTGTGCCAATGTCCGTATAATCGTCCAGTAGTCAATACAAAAGGATAAGCGGGGTCTGGTGGTTCTGCTAATCCCTTAGAATAATATGCGCCAAATCGAGCGCGACCATCAGGGGTATGAAAACGTAAATCAGTGTAGAGTCTTTTTGACTGTTGACTGTTGACTGTTGACTGTTGAGTTAATTTTTGTGTTTCGATATTTATAGAGGAGTGAGGCCATTGGGTGGGGCCTTGGGCTTGTAATTGTTGATGGCTAATACCAGACATATCACAAGGGCGACCCTTGGTCAGTTGGGCAAACTCGGCGTAGACTTGGGCTGAGTTAGTAAAGGCGAACTTGTCCTCAAAACCTAATCTGCGTCCTACTTCCGCGAAAATTTCCCAATCTGGCTTGGCTTCTCTTGGTGGTTGGCGGAAGGCTTGACATAGGGTGACTCGGCGTTCTGAGTTTGTCATGATACCAGTTTTCTCACCCCATTGGGCTGCTGGTAACAGAACATGGGCGTATGCTGTAGTTTCTGTGGGGTAGTAAGCATCTTGGTAGATGGTGAAAGGCGATCGCAATAACGCCTTTTTTGTCCGTTCCAAATCTGGCATACTTACAGCTGGATTAGTAGCTGCAATCCACAGTAAACCCACGTTACAGTCTTCCAAACCAGTAATCATATCCCATGCAGTCAAACCGGGATGGGGTGAAATCTGTCCTGGTGGAAATCCCCAAAATTCTTCTAATTCTGTGCGGTGTTGAGGATTTTTCACCGAGCGATAACCCGGTAATAAATGAGCTAAACCGCCTGCTTCCCGTCCTCCCATTGCATTCGGTTGACCAGTGAGAGAAAAAGGCCCAGCCCCTGGTTTACCGACTTGTCCGGTCATTAAATGTAGGTTGATAATCGTTCTAACTTTGGCTGTACCTTCACTCGATTGATTCACACCCATCGACCACAAAGACAACACTCGTTGCGATTCACCCCAATAACGGGCGGCTATTTCTAAATCTTCAACGGTGATCCCACATTGACGGGCTACTACCTCCGGTGGATAGTGGCGAATTACCTCAGCGTAGGCTGAAAAGTTGCTGGTACAGTCATCGATGAAACCGACATCTATCATG
This sequence comes from Nostoc parmelioides FACHB-3921, assembly GCF_014696625.1. Taxonomy (GTDB): domain Bacteria; phylum Cyanobacteriota; class Cyanobacteriia; order Cyanobacteriales; family Nostocaceae; genus Trichormus; species Trichormus parmelioides. The sequence goes on along the minus strand of NZ_JACJQL010000035.1, from coordinate 21,691 downwards.
TTCCAACGCATCAATAAATGAGCAATCCCATTTAACAAATCAATATCTGTACCCGGTTTAATCGCTAAATGTAAATCAGCAGCTTCGGCGGTGGGTGTGCGTCGAGGATCAACCACAACCATTTTTACCTGATGGTTTTTTCTGTGGTACTTCTCCAATCGGTTAAAAACAATTGGGTGACATTCGGCGGTATTTGTCCCAATTAAAAATGCACAGTCAGTTAACTCCAAATCTTCATAGCAACAGGGAGGCCCATCAGCCCCAAAACTTTGAATGTATCCAGATACTGCACTGGACATACATAAGCGGGAGTTAGCATCAAAATTATTGCTACCCAAACAACCTTTCATCAGTTTTTGGGCTATGTAGTAATCCTCAGTTTGGAATTGACCGGAACCATACATACATATAGCTTCTGGCCCCTGGGTAAAGCGCACAGTTTGAATACGCTTGGTGATGAGGTCAAAAGCTTCATCCCAACTGACACGGCGGAACTCTTGATCGAGTGAGTCCCGCACCATTGGGTAATGTAATCTATTTTTATCCAAAGATTCGGCGATCGTTGCACCTTTGACACAAACCATCCCCTGGCTCGATGGATGGGCTTTATCACCCCGCACCCGCCAAATTGGATTTCCTTGGCTATCTCGATTTGTGGCTTTGTTGAGTTGGGCGGGTGGTGTTACTTCTAGTCCACAGCCGACACCACAATAAGGACATAGGGTTTTGGTAGATTCTGTCATGATTGGGGAAGGATGGGGAGAAGATGTTTGTTGACTGATGACTGATGACTGATGACTAATGACTAATGACTAATGACCAATGACTACTCCTCATGAGCAAAGCGGTTGTATAAGAAATCTAGGGCGTAATTTCTGAGGTTGTAATATTCGGGGTCTTCCATGATGCGGCGACGGTTGCGGGGACGATCAAAGGGGATATCGAGGATTTCGCCGATTTGGGCGGCTGGGCCGTTGGTCATCATCACAACTCTGTCAGCTAGGAATAAAGCTTCATCAATATCATGGGTAATCATCAGGACGGTGACTTGATGATCACTCCAAATTTGTAGTAGTTCTTCTTGTAATTCTTCTTTAGTGATTGCGTCTAATGCGCCGAAAGGTTCATCGAGAATCAATACTTGGGGGCGGATGGATAAAGCGCGAGCGATCGCTACTCGTTGTTTCATCCCGCCGGAAATCTGGCTAGGCTTCTTCTCGGCGGCTTCTGTCAATCCCACCATTGCCAAATGTTCTCTGACAATGGCGCGTTTTTCGGCTTGGGGTTTGTTGGGAAATACTGCATCTACGGCTAGGTAAACGTTTTCAAAAACACTCAGCCAAGGAAGTAAGCAATAATTTTGGAAGACCATCATCCGGTCTGGGCCTGGTTCGGTGATGGGTTTGTCTTGTAGGAGAACTACGCCTTCGCTGGGGGTGTTGAAGCCGGAAATCATGTTGAGTAAGGTTGATTTACCGCAGCCGGAATGACCGATTAAGCAAACAAATTCACCTTCACGAACTTTTAGGTCAATTCCATCTAGGACGGTGTAGGGGCCTTCAGGGGTGGGGTAAATTTTGCTTACGCCTTCAACGACTAGGAAGTTATCTGTTTTTTGAGGTTTTAGGTTGGTTTGATTATTTCTATTGATTATTTGCATATTATTTTTTCGCTTTGTTGTATTGATTTATGATTGGCTCACGCATACCGCAAGCGGAACCCGCAGGGTAGGCGCAAAGGCGCAAAGGAGGAGAGATGGGCGATGACTGTTGACTGTTGACTATGGACTAATGACCAATGACCAATGACTAATGACTAAATAAATACTTCTTCAATACGTATTTGTCGTCTAATTTCTAAGCTTTTGAGGTATTCGATTGGTTCTGATGGGTTAAAAAGTTTACCGTCGAATAGGTGGATGGGGTCGTCTTCACCGATATCTAGTAAGCCGAGGTCGCGGGCTGCTGCGCCGAATATGTCTGTGCGGCAAACTCTTTCGGTGATTTCTACCCAGTTTTTGGGGAATGGTGTTAAGCCCCAACGTGCCATTTGTGTGATCATCCACAGGATTTCAGTGCGGTTGGGATAGTTGGTTTTGTTGAGGTAAAACTGGTTGTAGGCTGTGAGTTGTTGGGGTGGTGTACCGTCGCCGCGATCGTAGGGGTCGATGAAGCCAGGGCGGACGTAGGCGGGATTCACATCTAGATATTCGGGACGACAGAGTATTTCGAGAATTTCTTCGCGGTTGCGGAGGTCGTCACAATATTTGCAGGCTTCTATTAGTGCTTTGACGAGGTTAAGGTAAGTTTCTGGGTATTTTTGCGCCCAATCTTCCCTGACTCCCAAGACTTTTTTCGGCTGTCCTGACCAAATTTCTAAAGCTGTAGCTGCAACGAAGCCTAAATCATCGTGGACTGCTTGGTAGTTCCAAGGTTCTCCTGCACAGTAACCGTCAATGTTGCCGGCTTTGAGTTGAGATACCATTTGGGTTGGAGGAATGACCGTCAAGCTAACATCTCTATCAGGATCTATACCGCCAGCCGCTAACCAGTAACGCAGAATTAGGTTTTGCATGGAGGCGGGATGAACTACTCCCAAGGTAAGGATTTGGTCTGGGGAACTATCAATTACTGCTTTTAAGTCAGCTAGGCTTCTCACGCCTTGGCTGTATAGTCTTTTGCTAAAGGTGATGGCGTTAGCGTTGCGAGAAAGATTTAAGGCGTTGATCACAGGAGTAGGTGTTTGACTCCCAGCACCTAAAGTTAACGCAATCGGCATTCCTGCAACCATTTGGGCTGCATCTAATTTGCCAGTTACCACACCAGTAGCGATCGCCTGCCAGTTGGTTTCTCGGTTGAGGATAACATTATCTAAGCCGTATTTGGCAAAGAAGCCTTTTTCTTTGGCGACAATTAAAGGTGCAGAGTCAGTCAAAGGCATAAAACCGATTTCGACCACGGCTTTGGCTGTTCCCAGTGGTGCGGAAGCCTGCTGAGTCTGACGTTTCTTAGCTAGCTTTTGTTGGTTGAGGAAGTAAATGATCTCATTCCGCAGATTGTAATAACTGGGATGTTTGACAACCTCCAAACGTTGACGGGGACGGGGGATAGGAACTTCGAGAATCTGTCCAATATGGGCTTCTGGGCCGTTGGTAAGCATAACGACGCGATCGCTCAACAACAGCGCCTCATCTACATCATGTGTCACCATCACACAAGTAATTTGATGTTCATTGCAGATTTTCATCAACTGTTCCTGCAAACTCCCCCTTGTCAAAGCATCCAAAGCCCCAAAAGGTTCGTCTAACAGCAACAACTTGGGACGAGTAGCTAAAGCGCGGGCGATCGCTACCCGTTGTTTCATCCCCCCCGATAACTCACTAGGACGTTTATTCGCTGCTAGGCGCAGCCCCACCATATCAATATGTTCTTCAACAATTGCCCGACGCGTACCCTTAGACTTACCTTGATAAACCTCATCCACAGCCAGAGCAACATTTTCCCGCACCGTTAACCAAGGAAGCAGGGAATAATTTTGAAAAACTACCATCCTATCTGGACTAGGTTCTCTAATTTCCCGCCCTTCCAAAGTCACACCGCCAATACTAGCTTGATCCAACCCAGCAATAATATTGAGCAAAGTAGACTTACCACAACCAGAATGTCCAATTAAAGAAACAAACTCCCCCTGCTTAATTTTCAACTCAATATTTTTCAGAGCGATATATCTACCACCATTAGGTAAATCAAATATCCGATCAACGTGATCAATTTCAACAAAAGTAGGCATTAGTGATTAGTCCTTAGTCATTGGTCATTAGTCAACGGTCAACAGTCAACAGTCAACGGTCAACGGTCAACAATTAACTACTTCTGATCCGCCACAACTTTACTAGCAACAAAACCCACCAATCTATCTAAAAACAAACCAACCAAACCAACATAGATAAGTGCCAAAATAATCTCACTCAAATTAGTTTCAGTAGTTGTGTTGTAAGCATCCCAAATAAACGAACCAATCCCCACACCACCAACCAACATTTCCGCCGCCACAATTGCTAACCAAGATAAGCCAATACCAATTCGCAAACCCGTAAATATATAGGGAACAGTGGCAGGAAAGACAATTTTAAAAAAGTACTTTACCCCCTTCAGCCGTAACACCTTAGCTACATTGATGTAATCCTGGGGAATTTGTTGTACACCAACTGTAGTGTTAATCAAAATTGGCCAAATTGAGGTGATAAAAATAACGAAAATTGCTGAGGGATTAGCTTGCTGAAATGCTGCCAGTGAAATTGGTAGCCATGCTAGAGGTGGTACAGTCCGCAACACTTGAAAGATGGGGTCTACAGCGTTGTAAACCAAAGGATTTACACCGATTAAAATGCCTAGTATAATTCCAGCGATCGCTGCCAAAGAAAAACCTAAACCAACTCGTCCCAAACTACTCAGAATTTGCCAGCCTAAGCCTTTATCACTTTCACCATTATCAAAAAATGGATTGATAATAAAGGGATCCCAAGTTTCCGAAAATGTTTCTATAGGCCCTGGTAATTTAAAATTAGGGTTTAAACAAAGCAGTTGCCAAATAACTAGAAAGATTCCTAATGCTACTAATGGTGGTACAACTTTTTTCCAAAAGAAATTATTAATGGCTTTTTGAGACTTTCTTACCCTAGCGCGATTCCCTAAAATAGCAGTCATTCTTTCCTTTCTCCCGTGGCATTTTAGTTATTTTTTTAAGAAGCCATGACAGCCCAATTAAACTTTTTTGATTTTCAAGCTATTTAAATATTCTTCTGGCTTTTCTGGGTCGAATTTCACGCCATCAAAGAAAGTTTCCACACCACGGGAACTGCTAGCAGGAATTTCGGCATCAGCCACACCAATTGCTTTCGCTGCTTTCTTCCACAAGTCTTCTTTATTAACTTGATTAACTATGTCTTGAACCTTAGTATCTTTTGGTAAATAACCCCAGCGAATATCTTCAGTTAAAAACCAAATATCGTGACTCTTGTAGGGATAAGAAGCATTATCTGCCCAGAATTTCATCCGATAGGCAAAGTTTTGCTCCTTACGACCATCACCATAATCGATATTGCCTTTAGCTCTCTCGACAATATCTGCGGCCGCAACATTAAAGTATTTGCGGTCAGAGCAGATTTTACACATTTCTTCTTTGTTTTCTGCCTTGTCACACCATTGTTGTGCTTCCAAGATTGCCATCAAAATTGCCTGGGCTGCATTGGGATTTTGCTCAACCCAATCTTGCCGCATACTAAAGGCTTTTTCTGGATGATCTTTCCACAATTCGCCTGTAACTAGAGCAGAATAACCTATTTTTTGGTTGACCAACTGAGCATTCCAAGGTTCTCCTACACAGAAACCATCAACAGTATTGACTTTCATATTTGCCACCATTTGCGGTGGTGGTACAGCTTCCAAAACCACATCTTGATCAGGATTAATACCACCAGCCGCTAACCAATAGCGCATCCACAAATCGTGTGTACCACCAGGAAAGGTAATACCCATTTTCAATGCTTGCTTGTCAGCTTTGGCTTTAATTGCTGCGTCTTTCAGGGATTTACTTTCTAGGTTGACATTAAGTTCTTTAAATTTCTCAGCTACAGAAATAGCCTGACCGTTAGTATTTAACCTAGCCAAAATGTACATTGGCACTTTATCTTTGATGGTCATGAGGTAAGGCATGGGACTAAGGATATGTGCGCCATCAATACCACCACCAGATGAGCCAATTTTTAAGTTATCGCGGGTGACAGGCCAAGATTTTTGCTTGACGACTTCAACATCGGTCATGCCATATTTAGCAAAGAAGCCCTTCTCTTTAGCAATGATCAGGGGTGCAGCATCAGTAAGCGGGATAAATCCTAGCTTGGCTTTGGTCGTTTCTACCTTGGGTGCGTTAGCTGCTGAGACATTAGCGGCTGGTGCTGCTGAAGGTGCTTGCTCTCCTGTGGTAGCTGATTGAGAACCATTGGAGGTGCAACCATGAGCCAAAATAGAAGCCGCAGCCGCCGCGCCTGTGGAGAAAAGAAATTTTCTTCGGGAAACTTGTGTCATGTTTTGTATGTTGTTAATTCGTTAGTTGTCAGTTGTCAGTTGTCAGTTGTCATTAGTCAACAGTCATTAGTCCATAGTTATTCTTCTTTGCTCCCCCTGCATCCCCTGCTCCCCCTGCGCCTCTACTGGCTACTAACTAAAGCTTCCTGCCTGAGTTTGGCTCCAAAATTATTAATAAGTAAATCTCTTAATACTGGGTGCAAGTCTTCGCAGGGGATACCTTTTTGCACACAGCTACCTAAGTGTGCATCTTTACCGACTTTGCCACCCATATAGATGTCAACACCTTCGACGGCTTTGCCATTTTTACGAGCTTTTGTTCCCATTAAGCCGATGTCTGCAACTTGGGGCTGTCCGCAGGAGTTGGGGCAACCTGTCCAATGGATGCGGACTGGACGGGTGAATGTTAACTCTGCTTCTAAGTCTTTAATCATTTCTAGGGCGCGGTTTTTGGTTTCGATGAGGGCAAAGTTGCAAAATTGTGCGCCTGTGCAGGAAACTAGCGATCGCGTCAATGCTCCCGGATCAATGGAAAATCTTTCTAGCAAAGGATCTGTCAACAAAGTCCTTAACCGCGAGTCGGTAATGTTGGGAATAATAATGTTTTGTTCAACAGTCATACGGATTTCACCGCTACCGTAAACATCTGCTATCCGAGCCAGTTCAAACATATCCTCGGCATACAATCTACCTACAGGGATGTGTAAGCCTACATAGTTCAATCCCTCTTGCTTTTGTTTATAGACTCCGATGTGGTCGCGTTTTTCCCAATCGATTTCGTCTTTGGGGGCTGCGGGTAGTAAGGATTTACCCAAACGCTGTTCGACTTCTGCACGGAACTTTTCTACACCCCATTCATCAATCAGCCACATCAGACGAGACTTGAGGCGATTAGCTCTAAGTCCGTTGTCACGATAGACCTCTAAAACTGCTCTACATAAGGCTACGACTTCTTCAGGTGTTACCCAAGCATTTAAAGGAATCGCCGCCTCACAACGTTTGGCAGAAAAGAAGCCACCAACTAACACGTTAAATCCAAATACTTTTTGGTGAATAGAAGACTCTTCCCCACCTCCCAATACCCAATCTCCAATCCCTTCTTTGAATGCTGGAACGAAGGCTAAATCGTTGATTTCTGCATGGACTGAATTATCCCGTCCACCAGCGATCGCAATATTAAATTTCCGTGGTAAATTACTAAACTCTCGATTACCTTCTCCTTTTTTGGTGAGCATATCCTGAATTTGCTGCACTAACTCGCGGGTATCATACAACTCATCTGCATCCAACCCGGCGATCGGGTCGCCTGTAATATTGCGGATGTTGTCCATCCCCGACTGCACACTGGTTAAACCTACTGCATGAAATTTATTGAATATGTGCGGTAAGTCTTCTATTCTGATGCCTCGTAGTTGGATATTCTGCCTAGTTGTAATATCAGCGTTGCCGTCATCTCCGTAACGTTGCACCACTTCGGCTAAAACACGCATTTGGTCGCTGGTGAGAATACCATTAGGCATCCGCATCCGCATCATGAATTTGCCAGGGGTGACTGGACGAAAAAATACACCCACCCATTTGAGTCGATGATCCCGATCTGTTTCGTCCATTGCTTCCCATCCCAAAGAGGCAATTTTTTCAATCTCTGACTTGATGGCAAGGCCATCTTTTTCGGCTTTGAATTTCTCAAACTTATTGAGGCTGGCTTTGGGGGTAGTTACTGTATCTGTCATGAGCTGGTTCTCATAAATTTTTATTTGCTCAAGATCAATCCGCCCGTAGTCTTGCTGGTTCTACGAGGTCTAGTAATGAAAAACGAAATATTTATTTATGTCTGATTACTGGTACTCAAGAATGTTCTCAGGTGATTTGTTTGCTACTTCAATGACTGACACGCCGCCGATGTTTCACTGAAGGTAACTCTAGAACTAAACCAGGGAGAAGTTGTAATCTTTTACATTGGCTAAATTTGTCAAGTTGTTTGTGTGAATGTTTATGTAACGATTTCGATACTTCTAAGGTTATGTTGGGATCTCATGTAAAATAGTATAAGTAGCTACAAAATTCTCGTATTAATGCGTAAATTTAATAGAGAATATGCGTTTTCTGCATTACACTTAACCAGTGAGTAGCTAAAAATATTGGTAAAACAAGGCTAGACTTTTGTTTGCAACTAATACATAACTTCAGTGGCTATGAAACGTCGGGATTTCATCAATTGGGTAGGTTTGGGTTGGATAGCAAGTAGCTTACCTGTAGCGATCGCTGCTTGTTCTTCCCAGCCTGTAACATCTACAGAAGCGCAAGCGATCGGGACTGTTGCCGAATTAGATAAAACGGGTCAATTACTGAACGAAAATTCACCTATTGGCCCGGTATTGGTCGTGGGTACATCGAAGGACGCAAATCTGATTGCTGTTAATCCTACTTGTAGCCACAAAGGTTGTACCGTAGCATGGCAAGCCCAAGCTAAAAAATTTGTCTGCCCATGTCATGGCGCAGAATATGGAGTTGATGGTAAAGTGCAGAAAGACCCAGCAACAAAACCACTCAAAACTTACGCCGCCAAGATTGAGGGTGATTCAGTTGTAGTCAAGCAAATTTAATGTAGGCAGGATGTAGGGGACTGGAGGTATAAGAAAAACAATTTTCCCCCTCAGCGCTCCCCTTTTTCTTGCCTCCCTCATCTCCCCCACTACCCGATTTGAAAGGTATTGTGAATAATATTGGGAAACTTTTAGTGCAAGCGCAGGCGGCGCATAGTGCAGATGATTTGTCATTGGTGATTAATGATCTGCAACAACTGATTTTAGCGGATAGAAATGAAATAAGTCATTCAGAACAACTGCTGAAATTAGCACTCTCTATTTTTGAGACGGGAGATTTTCAGCAACGTTGGGATATTGCCAAGGTGTTAGTTAATTTGGGAACTGTGACCATAAACCCATTAATTGACATCCTAGAAGATGAAGATACAGAGGATGAATTGCGCTGGTTTGCTGCCCGAATTTTAGGGGAATTGCAGCACCCAGATGTGATTATGCCTCTGGTGGAGCTACTAAAAACTAGTAATGATGAAGAACTGAAGGCGATCGCCTCATCTGCACTAGCGCAAATGGGTAATACTGCGATTCCTATAATTGTTGAACTGCTAACACAAGAAAATACAAGGCTATTAGCAGTGCGATCGCTTGCTTATATTCGGCGTACAGAAACTATTGCGCCTTTATTGAGTGTAGTACAAGATGCTCAAGCCTCAGTCCGCGCTGCCGCACTCGAAGCCCTCAGCAGTTTTCATGATGAACGTGTACCACCTGTGCTGTTAAACGCTTTAAATGATTTATCTGCCATAGTACGGCGTACAGCAATTCAGGGTTTAAGTTTTCGCTCTGATTTATCTTCAGAATTAAATTTAGTCGCCACATTACAACCCAAATTGTACGACTTCAGTGTAGAGGTGTGCTGTGCAGCTGCCAACGCCCTGGCGCGTATGGGTGGCGACGATGCAGCCAAGCACCTATTCACAGGTTTAATATCACCCCATACACCTATTACCTTACAACTGGAAATTATTCGGGCTTTGAGTTGGCTAGAGTCATTAACTGCCCTGGATTATTTACGACAAGCTTTAAATCAAGTCACTTCCATCACTCTCGACCAAGAAATTGTCACAGTTCTAGGAAGAATACAAAAGCCTGAGTTAAAAACACCAGCCACAGCCATTCTGTTAGAGATACTGAACTCCCCACATCCCGCTACAAAAATTAATAGTGTGAAAAGTGCGATCGCCTTATCTTTGGGTCAGCTAGGTAGTCCAGAAGCGGCTGAAAGCTTAGTTGTTCTGTCAACAGATACAGATGAACTTGTCCGAGTCCATGCGATCGCTGCACTCAATAAACTAGCCCCTCCTGCGGTATAAGTTGAAACCACAATAAGCAAATACAGACTTAACGGGATTTTTCTCTCCCGTTAAATACCATAAATAGTCATCATTATGGTGGGTATTAGTCAATAGTAATTATAGAATTACCCAATAGTCTTGATGGTAATTTATTCTCGAAAATAGTATTTACTAGAATTTACTACTTGCGATGAAATTTATAGATTGATAAGCCATTTCAGTGAATTAATTTCCTGAAATTTAAAGTTAAGCAGTGTTAGCTGATTAAATACACTTTATATTTACTTATCAATCATATTTAAACATCACAATTAAGGTTTTTCCAATTCATAATATCTTAGGAGTTATCATGGCAAAATATCTACTAGCCTCTGCTGGTGGAGCAGGTTTATTATGGTTATTTTGTGGATTATTCCCTGTACAAGCCATTACCAATTTAAATAATTCAGATAAAAATCTCGAAATTGCTCAAAATAATATCAACCATAAAAATATTGATTATCTTGTATCTCAGGAATTAACCCAAAAAGATTTAACCTCAAATAATCAACCACAAAAAAGTGAAAATTTAGACTCAGATAACACTATTAATGCTTTACCACTAATCATACAAGAATCTACAAATTCATCTCCATCATCAGACCAATTGTCCCAAGTCACATCTGTATCCCAATTGTCTGATGTACAACCTACTGATTGGGCATTTGGCGCATTACAATCCTTGGTTGAGCGCTATGGTTGTATCGCGGGTTATCCCAATCTTACCTACCGTGGTAATCGGGCGATGACTCGCTATGAATTTGCGGCTGGCTTAAATGCGTGTCTTGATAGAATCAACGAACTAATTGCTACGGCAACTACTGATTTAGTCAAAAAAGAAGATTTAGCAACCCTACAAAAATTGCAAGAACAATTTGCGGCAGAATTGGCAACATTGCGGGGTCGAGTAGATGCTGTAGAAGCGCGTACCGCAGAACTAGAAGCAAATCAGTTTTCTACTACTACCAAACTCAATGGTGAAGCAATTATTGCCGCTATTGGTGCGACAGGCGGCGCTCCTGGAAGCAATGATTCTAATATCATCCTTGTCAATAGAGTGCGGTTAAATCTGACTACTAGCTTTACAGGTAAAGATTTATTAATTACGGGTTTGCAAGCTTATAACTTTTTAGGTGGAGCTACGGGCGAAGGTAGCGTGCAAAATAGCTTAGGACTAGCTTCGCCTATACTAAGTTCTAGTAGCGCTCGTACCAGTTTTGAACCACAATTTCCTGGTCTTAATGTCAAGAATTTGACCAGCGTTGGAGCGAATAGTTTAGAGCTTTACAAATTGTTGTATATTTTTCCCGTCGCTGATAAATTGACTTTATTTGCGGGAACTGCGGCGGAAACATCAGACGCTTTCCCGGCAATTACACCTTTTTACGGCGAGGGACAAGAATCAATTTCTCGTTTTGCAGGTTTGAATCCTGTAGTACGAGTTTCTGGTGGAACTTCTGGTTCTGGTTTAGCATCGGCGGCGGGATTTATTTATAGCATTTCTCCAAATTTGGATTTCCGGGCTTTATACGGCAGTGTTAATGCCAACCTTCCTCAAAAATCTCCAACTGAAGTGCTACCAGGAGTATCTACTACACCTTTAGGAGCAGGTTTCTTTAGTGGTAGTAGCGTTATTGCTGCACAGTTAACCTTCAAACCTGGCCGTGACCTTGATATTGGTCTAAACTATGCCAACAGCTACCACGAAATCAATATTTTAGGTACAGGATTAATTAGCGGTGACATCGGTGCTTTATCTGGTGTTTCGGCTGGCACACCAGTGAAACTCAACTCTTTTGGGGGTACTGTGACATGGCGATTTTCTCCCAAAGTATCCTTATCTGGCTATGGTGCAGCACTGTTTGTTGATGATTCTTCTAATAATGTTGATGCTTCCACCACCTTTACAAGTTGGATGGCAGGAGTTCACTTCAAAGATTTATTCAAATCTGGAAATAATGGAGGGATTATTTTTGGTCAGCCGCTTTACCGTACTGATGCTGGCGGTGCGGCTGTACTTGGTTCAAATCGTGCCACACCTTACCATTTAGAAGCATATTATCGCGTCAGAGTCAGCGATAACATCAGTATTACTCCTGGTGCATTTATTTTATTTAACCCAGAAGGTGACAGCAGAAATGAAACGACAACTGTAGGGGTACTGCGAACTACGTTTACGTTTTAAAGGCATTAGGGACATATCAATTCAAAATAGCTGATGGTAGCGTTTACAAAATTCAGAATTACAAAAATTTTGGAAACTGTTGACTAATGATGAATCTGTAACAAAATCTACCAAATTAGGGAACAAAATCAGCTAACTTAATTGAGTGCCATAAATGTCATTCAGGCTACATACAAATGCGACTAGAGCAGTTGCAAGCTTTTCTGGCGATCGCGGAAACCGGCAGCTTTCAAAAAGCTGCTGGTAAATGTGGTGTTACCCAATCTACAATCAGTCGTCAAATCCAGTCTTTAGAAGCTGATTTGGGTTTAGAACTGTTTCACAGAACAAATCATGCCAAGCTGACCTTGGGTGGTGAACGTTTGTTACCACGCGCCCGCAAAATTTGTCTGGAGTGGGAAACTGCTACACAAGAGCTAGGAGATTTAATCGCCGGTAAGCAGCCAGAATTGTGTATTGCGGCGATTCATTCCCTATGTGGCTCATACTTGCCACCAGTGTTACAAAAGTTTTGCCGTGATTATCCAGAAGTACAATTACGGGTAACATCCTTAGGTAGCGATCGCGCACTCAAAGTCCTCAAAGATGGTTTGGTAGATTTGGCCATTGTCATGAACAATCGCTTTCTCACCACTGGTAGAGATATGGTGGTGGAAGTCCTTTATGATGAGCCGATAGAACTCTTAACCGCAGCCAATCATCCCCTAGCGGAATATGAGCGCGTTCCTTGGTCGGAATTGGTACGTTATCCCCAGGTGGTTTTTAAAGATGGCTATGGGATGCAACGCTTGGTGCAGGAGAAATTTGAGCGATTGGAAGCCACGCTACAAGCGGCTTTAGAAGTCAATACCCTAGATGCCTTCCGGGGAGTTGTACGCCAAGGGGAATTAATCGCTTTGCTTCCTTCCTCCGCATTAGTAGAAGCGCGCCTTGATCCCACCTTAGCAGTGCGTCCCTTAGCTAATAGTGCATTACCTGAAAATTCCGGTTTAACGCGTCGAGTAGTCATGGTGACAACTCAAGACCGTCTGCAAATTCCTCCCATCCAACATTTTTGGCAACTAGTTAGAGAAAATATTCCTCCCATACTTGAGCGTCAGCGATCGGCATCTTAAAGTTAGGATTAGTCCATAGTCAAAAGTCCATAGTCAAAAGTCCAAAACCTGAATATTTAGCTTTCCACTGTTGACTGTTGACTGTTGACTGTTGACTGTTGACCGTTGACTAATGACTTTTATGAGTATTTTATTCAGGGATCTGCTGAAAAAAGTAGGAAGTGGGAACCACACGGGAGAAAGTTTAAACCGTGTTGAAGCCGCCACCGCTACTAAGATGATGTTTTTGGGTGAAGCCACACCAGCCCAGATAGGCGCATTTTTGATCGCCCACCGGATTAAGCGCCCAACGGGAGAAGAATTAGCGGGAATGTTAGATGCTTTCGATGAACTGGGGCCAAAACTGCAACCAATCTCGTCTCAACGCCCAGTCATGGTATTTGGCATACCTTATGATGGCAGAACACGCACGGCACCAATCAGTCCGGTAACAGCGTTACTCCTGGCCGCAGTCGGACAACCAGTGGTGATACACGGAGGCGATCGCCTACCTACGAAATATGGATTACCTTTAACCGAGATTTGGCAGGGATTAGGCGTAAATTGGACTACCCTATCACTAGAAAAAACCCAAGAGGTATTTGCACAAACAGGAATTGGCTTTGTTTATACCCCGAAGCATTTCCCTTTAACTAATAGTATTTGGGAATACCGCGACCAATTAGGTAAGCGCCCACCCTTAGCAACAATGGAATTAATTTGGTGTCCATATGCTGGGGATGCTCATGTAATTGCTGGGTATGTTCATCCACCAACAGAAGGGATGTTCCAAGTAGCATTACAACTGCGGGGAGTACGTAAATTTACTTTGGTAAAAGGATTAGAAGGGAGTTGTGATTTACCGCGCGATCGCACAGCCATTATTAGCTTATCTTCAGCATCACCCGACCTAGAAAGACTCTTCCTTTCACCCCATGACTATGGTTTTACCACCAAAAATGTACCTTTGGGTAGTACAGAAGAATTGTTAACCCAGATACAGGATGTACTTGCTGGTAAATCTAGTGAATTACAACAAACAGCTTTATGGAATGGTGGGTTTTACCTCTGGCGGAGTGGAATTTGTGCGGATATGCGATCGGGTATTGCGAAGGCAGAAGAATTATTAAATAGTGGGGTAGTAGCGGCAAAATTGCAAGAACTGATTCAGGTGGTTAATTCACTTTCAGAAAATCTACTATCTATGACTTAAATCCAAAAATCATAGAATCAGCACCAACTAAATGCTGCTGTTGCACCCCACTAAATCCCACCGATCGCATCTATTCAATACATTCAGCACCAGTATAATCAAAACCGCCTGAAGTCTCGATTAACATATTGAGACTCATCAACAACCCCAAAGCGTTTTCTCGTCGATCATCATCAATAATGGCATCATAAATAATTAATGCACCGCCGGGAGATAAGGCTTCATAGGCTTTAGTCAGTAGCATGAGTTTTTCCTCAAGATTCCAGTCATGCAAAATATGCCCCATGACTAGGACATCAGCTTGGGGTAATGGCTGACGGAAAAAGTCTCCTGGGAAGAACTGCAAGCGATCGCTCAGACAATTTGAATTAACATATTCTTCAAAGACTGGACGTACCACAGGTAAATCAAAACCACCACCTGTAAGATGAGGATGTGCTAACGCTATCTGTACAGGCAAAGCACCTTGGGCTGTGCCAACATCAATAAAAGTTTTATAATCTTGCCAAGGAAATTTTTGGGCGATCGCTTTTCCTGTTCCTAGACTCAAGCCAGTCATGCTCTTGAGAAAGCCTTCTAGACGCTCCTTATCAGCATAGAGTTCGGTAAAAAAGTTTTCCCCATGCTTGACTTCGTTCTGTGGTTGACCAGTTTGCAAGGCTTCCGTGAGAGAACCCCAGAATGAATATAGCCGTGCATTAGCCATTTCTAGAATGCCACCTACATACTCCATCTGACCGCGAACCAGGAATTTAGCAGTTTCAGGAGTATTACTGTATTGTTCACCATGCCGTTCTAACAAACCTAAAGCGACAAGTGCATCGAAAAAGTCTCTTGCAGCCCGTGGATGTAGTCCTAACCGCCGAGTAAGTGTTTGACTATCAAGGGGCGATGATGCAAGCTCAGTAAACAAACCGAGTTCAACTGCTACCAGAAGAGTCTTTGCGCTCCAGAAACTCATTCCTATTTGCAGAATATTGTCAGCACTTATTGTAGTAGTCGTCATGTTTTTCAGTGGTAGCAAGATATAAATTAAATCAGCAGATAAAAAACTATTTTTTATTTCATGCAATTAATCACTCAATAGCAATTTCAGCATGAGCCTTTTTAAAAATTAACTGTTTAATTTAGTGGATATTCTAGCTATCAATGATCTGCTACAGGTTTATGCAAGTTGAGTCATAAAACTACATTAAAAAAGACAGATACCCGATTTTCTTGAAATCGGGTATCTGCACTAGATGTTTCTTGTCTAATTATTAGTGAAAGCGCCTTTGATATTATCAATAGTACGCTCAACCGCATTTAGATTGTTGTCTACTGCTTTTTCTGTACGGGCAGCATCTTCTTCTGCTCTTTTCTGAATCCGAGACGCATCTTTGTTAGCTTTGCGCTCGGCTGTGCTGCCACTATCGGTTGCATCATCGACACGGCTAGCATTTGTTCTGGCTGCCTCTTTAACATTATCTTTAGTGTCGCGGATGAATTCTTTGGATTTGTTACGTAGACTATCGGTTGCGTCGGCAGTGGCGATTAAATGTGTAGAGGTATCAGCCATTGCTGAGGTGTTGGCGAAAAATGCACCTTGCCAAACGAAAGCGATCGCTGATAAACAAAATACAGTTGTAGCTATCCAACGTCCTAAAAGTGAAAACTTGTTCATAAAATAGTTCAGTTTCATAGAAGAAAGTCTGCTTGAGATTAAGCATTCTAGTTTTACTTGATCTAGCTCATCAGCCATATCGTTCTCTGGGCAGAGCTTCTATAATCGTTAGTAGTTAGATAAATTCGCTCTTTCAATAGATTGATTCCCCGAACGTTATACTCTCAATTTGAACAATTTAACTTAGTTTTATGAACTCAGAAGACACTCACTCCAAGCAACATTCTCCTGGTAAGCTTATCTACCGATTTTTTGGGGGCGCTGCACTTGGTACTTTTATCGTCATCATTCCTATTTCTTATGGAGCATCCATAGATTTAAATCTACTTCAAATCGGTATTGCATCCATATTGGTTATATCATGTGGTCTACTATCAAGTATTTGGGGTGAAAAATTTCTTGATACCGTCATGCGGTTATTAAATTCCTTTGGATCTTGAAGCATAAAAAAGGTGGGTAATACCCACCTGATGTTCAATTGGTATTTCGCAAAACTAACTACTAACCAAAGCTAAATCACCGCAGATACTTGCTTTTGAAAGTAGGCTTGCAAAACTCTTTCGGCGATTTGACGACTAGTTAAGCCTAATTCTGCTTTGGATTCCTCTGGGGTAGCGTGTTCTACCAACACATCGGGAATACCAATGCGCTTGACAGGAACCACAACATCAGCATCTAACAATGCTTCTGCTACGGCTGAACCAAAGCCACCCATCACACAGCCTTCTTCCAGGGTGACAACCCGCCCAATTTTCTGAGCTAAAGGCACAATCAACTCAGTATCCAAGGGTTTCACAAACCGGGCATTAATTACAGTCGCTTCAATCCCGTGTTCGCTGAGAATTTCCGCCGCCTGCATACTGGGGTAAACCATTGTGCCGTAACCGATGATTAACACATCATCACCGTTGCGGAGAATTTCACCTTTACCGATTTCCAAAGGTTCCCAGCCTTCTTCCATCAGGGGTACGCCGTAGCCATTGCCACGAGGGAAACGCATAGCGATCGGCCCAGTGGTATGTTCAATACCAGTAACTACCATCCGTTGCATTTCTGCTTCATCTTTCGGTGCCATCATTACAATGTTGGGAATGCACCGTAGATAGGCAATGTCATACATACCTTGGTGGGTAGGGCCATCAGAACCGACAATTCCTGCCCGATCCAAACAGAAGAATACTGGTAAATTTTGGATACAGACATCATGGATAATTTGGTCGTATGCCCGTTGTAAGAAAGTAGAGTAGATGGCGGCTACAGGACGCATTCCTTCACAAGCCAACCCAGCTGCAAGGGTGACTGCGTGTTGTTCGGCAATGCCCACATCAATATATTGATTGGGCAGTTTTGCTTGTAGCTTATCTAAACCTGTTCCTGTTGCCATAGCCGCAGTAATCCCGATAATTTTCGGGTTTTGTTCTGCTAATTTAACTAAGGTATGGGAGAAGACTTTGGCATAAGCAGGAGGTTTGGGTTTGTTGGAGGGAATTGCTTTACCAGTTGTCAGGTTAAAAGGCGTTTGGGCGTGGTAGCCTACTTGGTCTTTTTCCGCGAGTTCGTAGCCTTTACCTTTGATGGTGGCTACATGAACTAACACTGGCCCAGCTATTTGGTGTGCTTGTTGGAAGGTAGCAATCAATTCCTCTAAGTTATGCCCATCAACTGGCCCCATGTAGGTGAAGCCCAGTTCTTCAAATACTGCACCTACCTTGGGAACAGCTAAACGTTTCATCCCTTCTTTAATTCTTCCTAATTCGGGAGATAGGGATTCGCCGACAAAGGGAATGTGTTTGAACTGTTCTTCAAAATTATCCTTGATGAACTGCACCGGGGGACTGAGGCGCATTTTGTTGAGGTAGCGAGGAATCGCGCCGACGTTGGGAGAAATAGACATCTCATTGTCGTTGAGAACAACCAATAAGTTGGTTTTCGGCAAGTGTCCAGCATGGTTGATAGCTTCCAACGCCATACCACCTGTTAATGCACCATCGCCAATCACGGCCACGGCTTTAAACTTTTCCCCATTCATATCTCGTGCTAAAGCCATACCCAAGGCTGCGGAGATGCTGGTTGAAGCGTGGCCTGCACCAAAATGATCAAATTTATTTTCACCACGCTTGAGATAACCAGCAATTCCATCTTTTTGCCTGAGGGTATGAAAGTCGCTGTAGCGTCCTGTAATCAATTTGTGGGGATAAGCTTGGTGTCCTACATCCCATATAACTTTATCCCGGTCTAAATCTAGAGTCTGGTATAGCCCTAGTGTTAACTCTACAACACCCAAGCCAGGCCCCAGATGTCCACCAAATTCGGCTACTGTTTGCAGGTGTTTATCTCGAATCTGACGGGCAATTTGTTGCAGTTGCCGGATGGATAGACCGTGCAGCTGATTGGGATGGGTGATTTCACTCAGATGCATATTATAGGGTTTTCCTCTCTAATCTCTACTTTTGGTATTCTGATTTTCCCACGGTCGGGTAGCCCGGAGAATTAGACTGTTACTCAGTAGCAGCCTAAAAAGTGTTCACTAAGGATGGGTAATTAAGCACTAGGCTTTCAGCATTATTTACTAGTAATCATGCTTTATAACCTACACTGCAAAATTACTTGAAAGAGTGTAATTAGATTCATTTTGGCAAAATTATCAAAGTAGAAGAATATCTTGCTGATAGGTTGTTAACAACACACTGTGCAAGGGTGATAAGAGGCTAGAGGCTAGGAAATAGAGCCTATATTTAGTGTATTCTATCCAAATGTACTATGATACGGTGCAGCAAAAATAGACATACTAGTCTTAAGCAAAATTATCACCGTATAAATATGTTGTAATTTTACTGTTGTCTGCTGGTTTTTACTCAGCTTGAGTATTACGGCAGTTGTGGACTGTCTGTAGTCGTGGGAACTACTGGCGTGTCTGGTTGCTTTTGCTGTCTTTGCAAATATTTACTCAGCAAGTAAGCCATGTCTCCACGGGTCATAGGTCTTAATGGGGTTATGTTATTCTGAGCGTCGGTATTAATAAATCCTTCTGTGATGACTGTGGCGATCGCTCGTCTTGCCCAAGTTGGTATAGAATTTGCATCTGGGTAGGGTGCGAGTATTTCGTTGACAACATCATCAGAGAACTGAAATACTCCATAAGCTTGGGCAAAAATTGCTAAGGCTTCTGCCCTTGTTACTCGTTGATTAGGAAAAAACAAATTCCCCCGATAGCCTTTCATCACATCCGTCTTCAAAACTGTTTGAATATCTTGATACGCCCAGTGAGAACGAGGTACATCGGCAACTGTGATTGATTTTGGTTGTTTAGCGGCTTCTTGTTTATTGAGACGGAATGCTTTTACCAAAATCGAGGCTAGTTCGGCCCGATTCATTAACCTTTCTGGATAAAAGTTCCCATCTGCTGAATTAGTCATCAAATTGGCAGCAATTACTTGTTGAATCGCTGCGGATGCCACATCTCCAGTATTTTCGCTTCCTTGGGCTTGAACAATCACTGGGAAGCCCTGGAGTAGTAGTACTAATGAAAGGGTACTAAGTAAAGGGCGCATAGTTCTTACCATCATAATTTGCTTCGATGCAGTTTTTAATACTGAGTGCTGAGTAAGTTATTCTCTAATTTTGAATTCCCCCTCAGGGGGTTGATTCTTAACTATGGTGACGCATTTTTACTAAGTCAGGTGTCCCATCTTCGATATCGACGAATTAACCTGAGTTTGGGGATCAAAAAAATTGTTGAGAATTTTTTGCTAAACTAACTGAGAATTGTTTGCACTTAAGATATGCTAATAAAAGAAACTGTACTCCTAAAAATTCTCAATATTGGGGAGTAAAAGTTTGATGATTACTGCAAGTTAGTTGCACATTGAGGGCTAGTCGCTTGAAACCGTTCAGTTCCGAAGTGGAAGAAAAGTCCGTTGTAGAAGTAGATTGGGCAGATCGTTGGCAGGTATATCAGCGCTTACAGGAATTGGAAATTCCTTGTTGGTGTGAAGCTAACCAGCCATTGAAGGTTGAACTTGTCACCCCTATGACAGTTGTTCAGCTTTGGAGTGTGATGCGACAATTCACATCTTCTCGCCGAGATTTAATTTACTCTCTTGAAATTAATTGGCAAAGCCGTTATCCGTATTCCTAATGGCTGGCTACAATTTTTTTTTACTTAATTACTCAAACTCGCTTTAGTTAAACAAAGGTGGAACAATATGGGTGTATGCCACAGTAAAGATGTATCAGAGTTTTGCCTTGAAGGCAGATTTATGGAATTTGTTATTAAAGATGGCTATAAGCTTAAAGGTTTATTACTGCTAACTGCTGATGGTGAATGTTATGTTAAGTTATCCAAGCAATTAAGATTTACTTTTGACTGGCGTTTACCTACTGGTACTTTGTTACAAGTAGTTGGTGAAAAAAAGTATGATGCTAAAACTGGCAAGGTGACTCTCAAAGCTGAAGCTGTGATGGCGGCTAGAACAGAGACATCACCAGCCGTTAAACAACTCCCAATAATGGAAAACACAAAGCCAAAACCAGATAAAGCTAAAGCTACGATTTTGGTATGTCAGAAGTCCGATTGCATGAAACGCGGCGGTAAGGCACTTTGTCAAGCACTAGAAGCAACTTTAAGCGATCGCGGTTTAGAAGACCAAGTTACCATTAAAGGTACTGGCTGTATGAAAAACTGCAAGGCCGGGCCTAATTTAGTGATGCCAGATAAAACTCGTTATACCCGTATTCAAGCACACCAGGTTCCTCATCTGATGAATAAGCATTTTGCTGACAGCCAGCAATCAGATCATTCTCATCAAGTGGTAATATCAAACGCCAATAACGTTGAATCTTTTACCAGAGTTTCAGCTTTTTAATCATCAGGTGCTTCGAAAGTTTTTGTATTGTTGTTCTTTTAATGGTTGACTTGATATTCCGTTATCAAAAATTAAATGATTCATTTTGTGGGGTGGGGCATTTTGTCCACCCCTTATTACTTAGACAGTTGGGACTGCCTTAAAGTGCGTAAGCTTTCATCATCACCAAAATCTGACAAGAACCGAAGCAATTCACTTGCGCCTTGGCGATCGCTTCCCTATACTTCTGACACGCTAAACTTGGTGTATAACAGAAAGTTGCAACTTGCCAAACTGCTGTACGTTATGGTTCTCCGATATTAGGTAAGAGCTTGATGAATATAGGATCATCCGGTGAACAACAGTTATCACATACAGAAAAGGTTATAGTTATATGTCCAAACTGCTCTCAAAAACTACGTACTCCAATTGATCGAGGTGAATTCAGGCTGGCATGTCCCCAGTGTAAGCACAATTGGCAGTGGTCTCCAGGTACAAACATTACAATTCAGATTGAACGCATCAAAGAAAAGCTTGAGAAAGCTAGACAACTTCCATCCGTGAGAGGTTAAAGTAATTGCACATTTGTCAAGAGGGTGCAGGAAAAGGGGATAGATCCAGCTTGAAGACTGGTTTTCGTAGGGCTTTGACTACGCCTAAATCTTG
>NZ_JACJQL010000034.1 GCF_014696625.1 Nostoc parmelioides FACHB-3921 | reverse complement strand
AAAACCAGCGTGGTAAGTGAGGAAACACGGGGATAAATCCCCTTGAGTCGCGTTTCATCCCCTCGATAAATCGTAGGGGTTCTCACGCTCCCACTATATTCTGATAGTCAGTTGTCAGTTGTCATTAGTTCTTCCCCTCTGCTCTCTCTGCTTCCCCTGCTTCCCCTGCTCCTAACCCTTAATTTCAACTGGGAACAGTCAGGGGTACACCATTATCTGTAGGCTTCAACTGGAGAATGAAGGGAACGGCTTTTAACACCCATTGAGAAATTGGTGGGTAATTAACTGCTTCTTCTCCAAAACAAATATCCAACATATCTGTGTGAATAATCCCTGGATTGAGGGGAATAGCTGCCATCCCAGCAGGTAGTTCTTGCGCCAAAGCACGAGTTAACCCCTCGATTGCCCATTTAGAGGCGCAATAGGGAGCAACTAAAGGTGAAGTAGAGCGTCCCCAGCCGGAACTCAAGTTAATGATAATGCCGTGTCGCTTCTGTACCATTGCAGGTATAAAGTGGCGAATTATATGTACAACCCCTTTGATATTGATATCAATCAATTGGGAAAAATCCGCAGAGGGAACTTCCCATAAAGGTGCTGGTTGATTAGCAATTGCCGCATTATTAATTAACAGATCTGGTGGTTCGTATTCCTTGAATATGAGTTCTGCCCAAGCTTTCACCTGTGCCTCATCTGCTACATCCACGGCGGCGAAATTGTGGGGTGAACCGAATTTGTGGCTTAATTTCTCGACTGTAACTTGGGAACGAGCGCAACCAATAACGGTATGCCCTTCTTGAATAAACCCTTCTGTCAAAGCGTAACCCAGACCTCGGCTGACACCAGTAATGAGGATGAGTTTGACCATATTTCCCTTTTGATTGCCTCAACAAGCTCAACAATAAAATACTATTACTGCCAATGATTAAACTCTCTGAAGTCGCATAAATTTCATACTATTGGCTGATAAGTAAATATTAAATACCTTCCTAGAAGTTTTCCCCCTGAATAATTCAGGGGCTTTTTGCTGTTTTCAGCTATTTTCTTCATGAAAGAACACATAAATAAATTTTTCTTAGTATAGCCAAATAAAAATTTGTACTTTATCAAGCTATTAATCAGGATATTTAGGTCAATAATAATTTGGTTGGCTCAAATTCATATCTTAAAGTTTTCATCAGCCAATAAACTGTGAAACTCTCTGCAATCAATAGCTGAAAAACTCACTTTGTGAGTGTTTTCTTATTATTTAATGTTGAATTGTTTATGATTTTGCCCAAACCCAGCTTAGAAGATATAGAAATCAAGTTGCTACTAGAAGGTATTTACCAATACTACGGTCATGACTTTCGCAACTATGCTGTGTCTTCGCTCAAACGCCGCATTTACAGCTTTATGCGCTTGGAGGGTGTAAATAACATTTCGGCATTGCAAGAACAACTACTGCACGATCGCACTTGCCTAGAAAGATTTTTGCTAAATCTGACGGTAAACGTCACATCTATGTTTCGTGACCCCAGTTTCTATCTGGCTTTCAGAAATCAAGTTGTACCTATCCTGCGAACTTATCCATTTATCCGCATTTGGCACGCTGGCTGTTCCAGTGGAGAGGAAGTTTACTCAATGGCAATCCTCCTACAGGAAGAAAATCTTTACCACCGTTGCCGGATTTATGCGACCGATACTAATGAGAAAGTATTACAAAATGCCAAAAGTGGGATTTTTTCGCTCAAAATGATGCAGGAATATACTCAACTTTACTTAAAAGCAGGTGGTAAGCAGTCATTCTCCGAATACTACACGGCGGCTTATGACCATGCGATATTTCGTGCATCATTAAGAGAAAATATTATTTTTGCCCAGCATAATCTAGCTACGGATAGTTCTTTTAATGAGTTTAATGTTATATTCTGCCGGAACGTTTTAATCTACTTCAATCAGATACTGCAAAAACGAGTACACACACTTTTTCACAACAGTTTATGCAGCTTTGGCATCTTGGGTTTAGGAAAGCAAGAATCTATTAGATTCACTCCTTACGAGCAGTATTATGAAGAAATAGCCAAGGGTGAGAAACTCTACCGGAGGCTTAACTAGTGTCTTATAAAATTGTAGTTATTGGCACTTCTTTAGGGGGATTATCAGCGCTGCAAACTGTTCTCGGCAATTTACCTGCTGACTTCCAACTTCCAGTGGCGATTGTTCAACATCGTCATAAAGATTCTGATGACACTCTTAGAGGAATGATCCAAGAATCTGCTTTGCTACCGGTTCGAGAGGTGGAAGACAAAGACGAAATTTTACCAGGACAAATTTACCTAGCTCCAGCTGATTATCATTTATTGGTTGAACCTGGTTATTTTGCCCTGTCTACTGATGAGCCTGTTTCTTATGCCAGACCATCTATTGATGTACTGTTTGAGTCAGCTGCCGATATATATGGGGAACAAGTCATTGGTGTAATATTAACAGGGGCTAATCAGGACGGTATGCAAGGACTGAAAAAAGTCAAAGCTAGGGGAGGTATCACTATTGTGCAGGAACCAACCACAGCCGCCAGTGCCATCATGCCGACAGCAGCGATATCTGCCGTTACAGTAGACTGGATTGTGTCACTTTCAGAGATTTCTCCCCTACTAGTCAATCTTGGTTACTCTACACGGAAATGAACCCATGCAGCCAGAACCCGAAGTTAACATCCTCCTAGTGGATGATAAAGTGGAAAATTTACTGGCACTAGAGGCAATTTTGGAGCGTCTAGGCGCTAATTTAGTCAGGGCGACTTCTGGGGAGGAAGCTTTGCGGTGTCTGCTGCATCAAGATTTTGCAGTAATTTTGTTAGATGTACAGATGCCGGGGATGGATGGTTTTGAAACTGCCACCCTCATTCGTAATCGTGGGCGATCGCGCCAAACTCCGATTATCTTTCTCACGGCTTTTAGTACCAGTGACCAAATGCTATTCAAGGGTTATGCACTAGGAGCAGTTGATTATCTCCTCAAACCCATAGATGCAAATATTCTCACTTCTAAGGTGACAGTATTTGTGGAACTTTTTAAGAAAACTCAAGCCATCCAACGCCAAGCGGCGCAACTAGCGGCGATTAACGCCGAACTGAGACAAAGTGAAGAACGCTTCCGTTCCTTGAGTACCTGCTCACCCATAGGCATTTTTGAAACCGATACCACAGGATGTTGTAAATATACCAATCCCCGCTATCAAGCAATCTGTGGCTTGGATGCAACAGAGAGTCTAGATAAAAGATGGCTAGAATCCGTGCATCCAGAGGATCAGGAAAGAGCGATCGCTAGTTGGTCTACTTATATTGATCAAGGCGGCGACTATTCAGATGAATTCCGCTTTCAAACAGTTGATGGTAGTCTGCGATGGGTGCAAGTACGCTCTTCACCAATGCTTTCTGGTAATGGTGAGCTACTTGGCTATGTCGGCACACTTGAAGACATTACCGCCCGTAAGCAATCCGAAGAAATTCGCGCTCAAGTAATCCGCGAACAAACCGCCAGACAAGAAGCAGAGGCGGCGAACCGCATGAAAGATGAATTTTTGGCTGTTCTCTCCCATGAACTCCGCACCCCCCTAACTTCCATGTTGGGCTGGTCAAAAATTCTCCGTTCCAAAAAACTCGATGAAAAAGCCACAGCCAGAGCCTTGGAAGCAATTGAACGCAATGCTAATTCACAAGTGCAATTAATAGAAGATATTTTAGATGTATCCCGGATTATTCGCGGTCAATTGCGGCTAAATTTATCTCCCGTCAACTTGATAACTGTAGTGGAAGCGGCTCTAGAAGCAGTGCGTCCCCTAGCAGATACAAAAAGTATGACCATCAACACTGTACTTGACTACACCTTAAGTCCTGTTAGTGGCGATTCTGCCAGATTACAGCAAATTGTCTGGAATCTCCTGACTAACGCCATTAAATTCACACCAAAAGAAGGTCAGGTAGAAATCCGATTAGAAGGGATAAATGATGAATTATCTGATGATTTGACTCATGCTCAAATCCAAGTTATCGATACAGGTGTTGGTATTGAAAGTGAATTTCTGCCTAAAGTCTTCGAGCGTTTCCGCCAAGCAGATAGTACCACCACGCGATCGCATAATGGATTAGGGCTAGGGTTAGCAATTGTTCGCCATTTAGTGGAACTGCACAAAGGTACGATTTTGGCAGAAAGTCCAGGTGTGGGCAAAGGAGCCACCTTTACCGTGAGATTTCCCCTCATCCAAGAAAATAGAAAACCTCGACCAGCAACTACAGAAAACTCTTCTGGGGATGGGGTTAACTCTTCCCCCCTTGCAGGCTTAAAAGTTCTCATTGTTGATGATGAAATCGATACTCGCAACTTTTTAGGTTTCTTGTTTGAAGAGTATGGGGCGATTTCCTCCACCAGTTCATCTGTCGAGACTGCGTTAGCCGTCATCGACCAATTAAAACCAGATATCCTGATTAGCGATATTGGTATGGCAGAACAAGACGGTTAT
Organism: Nostoc parmelioides FACHB-3921; assembly: GCF_014696625.1. Classification (GTDB taxonomy): domain Bacteria; phylum Cyanobacteriota; class Cyanobacteriia; order Cyanobacteriales; family Nostocaceae; genus Trichormus; species Trichormus parmelioides. The sequence continues at coordinate 69,824 of NZ_JACJQL010000034.1, read as the reverse complement.
ACTCTCATCCGCAGATTGCGCTCCTTACCACCAGAACAAGGTGGAGAAATTCCGGCGATCGCTTTAACCGCATATTCACGAGAAGAAGACCGCCAGCAAATTATAGAAGCTGGATTTCAGCATCACCTCTCCAAACCGATTGATCCCAACAAATTAATTTCCGTAGTGGCCAGTATTTTCCACCTATCCCCAGCACTAAGTGGGTCAATGTAAATACTTAACTGCTTCTCTCAAACAAAGCCCGATAAACTGGTTCTCCCCGATTCTGGGTTGTGGTTTCTCTCTCTGTAGCCACTGGGAGGGGATTTTCGGTTAACCATTCTCCTGTGCCAACTTTCTTAAAAGCTGGATTAGCAGCAAAGCGATCGCACATTTCCACAGCCACAAATTCCATATCTGATTGCAAAAATACCACGCCGCCCACTGCCAAATAACTAGCGATATCTTGAACTAACTCTGGTTGGACTACACGGCGTTTAGCGTGGCGAGTTTTAAACCAAGGGTCGGGGAATTGAATGGTCACACGCTGTAAGATCCCTGTAGGCAAAGAGGATAATAGCGGCTGTAGTGAATTATTGGCGTTGCAATACAAATAGTGGAGGTTGGTTAAACCCAACTGAGAACGCAACTGATTCGCCTCTATCACCAAAGGTTCTCTAATTTCTAACCCCAGAAAATTCCAATTGGGTTCTACCTGCGCCATTTGCAGCACAAATCGACCCCTAGCACAACCAATATCCAGGTGTAGCGGTTGGTGCGGATTGCTATAAACTTTTTCCCATTCCAGAGGATTGGCTGGGGTGAGATATTTTTGCGCTAGCGGGTTGACGTGCTGACGAACGCGAACAAATGGCAAAGCTGACACTCCTGAAATCACAACTTTAAATATAGCAATCTGGGGTTGTTAGTTGTTGGTTGACTGTTGACCGTTGACTGTTGTTATTTTCTACCAATCTCCAGTCCCTTATCCCAAAAACCACACCTAAACAGACGGACACCACTACCATTGGAAATATTAAAATTGCTTAATACTTCGTTACACTAAGAACAGCGAGTGAAGACAAGAACAAAAACTCGCACTCTGCAATTCAAGGTGAACGACATGAATGGCACAATCCGCGCCGGCAATCTCTTCGGCATTCCTTTTTATATCCATCCGTCGTGGTTTTTAGTTCTAGGCTTAGTTACCTGGAGTTATAGCGGTGGACTCTCAGCAGAATTTCCCCAACTTTCTGGGGGGCTGGCTATGGTGCTGGGATTGGCGACGGCGTTGTTGTTGTTTGCGTCTGTCGTCGCCCATGAATTAGGACATAGCTTTGTTGCTATCCGTCAAGGAATTAACGTTAATTCCATCACACTATTTATCTTTGGTGGCTTGGCTAGCTTAGAGAAAGAGTCAAAAACCCCAGCCGGAGCCTTCTGGGTGGCGATCGCCGGGCCTTTAGTCAGTTTGTTATTATGTGGTATCGTCACAGCAATTGGTGTGACTACGGCAGCTACAGGGCCATTGGCGGCGATTCTGGGAGTTCTGGCTTCTGTAAACTTAGCATTGGCATTGTTTAACCTGATTCCTGGCTTACCTTTGGATGGCGGAAACATCCTCAAAGCCATTGTTTGGAAGGTAACGGGTAATCCATATAAAGGTGTCACCTTTGCTAGTCGTGTAGGACAAATATTTGGTTGGGTGGCGATCGCTTCTGGTATCTTCCCCATACTATATTTTGGTAGCTTCGCCAACGTATGGAATTTGTTAATCGGCTTCTTTTTACTACAAAACGCTGGTAACGCAGCCCAATTTGCCAGAGTGCAAGAAAAACTCACAGGCTTAACAGCAGCCGACGCTGTAACGACAGATAGCCCTATTGTTTCTGCCCATCTTAGCCTCAGAGAATTTGCTGATGATCAAATCCTTCAAGGACAGAACTGGCGACGGTTTTTAGTTACCAACAACGCAGGACAATTAGTAGGTGCGATCGCTCTTGATGACTTGCGAAACATCCCTACTGCATCCTGGACAGAAACTCAAATTCAACAAGTGATGCGGCCAATTCAATCTACCACCATCAAATCTAATCAACCATTGTTAGAAGTAGTGCAATTACTAGAACAACAAAAATTGTCTGCCCTCCCCGTAATTCTTGACAATGGCGTACTACTAGGCATTTTAGAAAAAGCCGCTATCATCCAGCTATTGCAAAACGGAACCCAACCTAACCCTGCATAATTTTCTCATCGAAAAAACGCTCCTTCTATCAAATCCCTTAGAGTTTCTGAGGGATTTTTTTTGATCATTATTTTGATGTATGCAGTCCATAGGGATTACCTATGGCAATTTCTTGATTTGGGTACCGGATACCACCTATTCTTGATATGAAATCCGTGTAAACTCGCCAGTAAAATCACAGAGAAACACCAAAAGTCATTGGTGTGACACCCATTTTGTGTAAATTTACTTCATGGCAACCACAACATTTCTAATTAGAAGTTGCGGAAATGACTCAATTTCAAGGCTGTAAGCGAATTTTATCCCTAATTGTGGTGAAACTTGTTTAAATAATAGATTTTTTTTACAAATAACTACGGTTAACCCTTACTAAAAAGACGATTCCTGTGTTAGAAGCAAGCGTATTCGCCACAATTTTATGTGGATTTTTCGGCATCATCCTCAAAAAAAGCCTTGTCATGAAGATCATTTCAATGGATGTCATGAGTACAGGGGTGATCGCCTATTACGTATTGATAGCCTCCAGAGAAGGTTTGTTCACACCAATTTTAGCAAGTGAACAAAAGGGGACTTATGCCGATCCCGTTCCCCAGGCGGTTATCTTGACGGCGATCGTTATCGGCTTTTCGATTCAAGCCTTAATGCTGGTTGGTGTCATGAAGTTGGCACGGGATAATCCCACATTAGAAAGCAACGAAATCGAGAAGAATAATACGCCATGACTACTATTACCCTCATCTGGATTACACTACCGTTTTTACTGGGGTTCATCATTTATCTTGTTCCCAAACTTGACAAATACCTGGCCCTGGGTGCCGCTATTGCGTCGGCAGGATACGCAGCGCAGTTATTTGTGGCTCAGTCGCCCCTAGAACTAAAATTACTGGATAACTTCGGTGTCACCCTCACACTGGACGAATTAACCGGCTACTTTATCCTCACAAACGCCCTGGTAACGATCGCCGTTATCCTCTACTGTTGGCAAAGTGATAAGACGGCTTTTTTTTACGCCCAAACCATGATGTTACATGGCAGCGTTAATGCCGCTTTTGCCTGCACGGATTTTATCAGTTTATACGTGGCGCTAGAGGTAAGTGGGATTGCGGCGTTTCTCTTGATTGCCTATCCCCGCACTGACAGATCAATTTGGGTGGGTTTGCGCTATCTCTTCATCAGCAACGTAGCCATGTTGTTTTATTTGGTAGGTGCAGTACTGGCCTATCAAACCAATCACTCCTTTGCTTTTTCCGCCTTACGCGGCGCGCCACCGGAAGCGCTAGCCCTGATATTTTTAGGGCTACTCGTGAAAGGCGGGGTATTTGTATCGGGATTGTGGCTACCCTTAACCCACTCCGAATCAGAAACACCAGTTTCCGCCTTGCTTTCCGGGGTTGTTGTCAAAACTGGAGTCTATCCCCTAGTGCGTTGTGCGCTGATTTTAGATGAGGTTGACCCTGTAATTAGAATCTTTGGTGTAGGGACAGCGTTGCTGGGGGTATCCTACGTCATCTTTGAAAAAGATACAAAGCGAATGCTGGCATGGAGTACAATTTCCCAGCTAGGCTGGATAATTGCCGCACCTGGCGTGGGCGGTTTTTATGCCCTGACTCACGGTTTAGCAAAGTCCGTCCTGTTTTTGATAGCTGGTAACTTACCGAGTAGAAACATTAATCAACTACAACAGAAACCAATTAATACCTCAGTCTGGATTGCCCTAGTCATAGCCAGTTTATCCATATCCGGCTTCCCTTTGTTATCAGGCTTTGGGGCGAAGTTGTTAACCATGAAGAATCTGTTACCCTGGCAAGTTATTGTTATGAACGTTGCGGCCTTGGGAACGGCTATAACCTTTGCCAAATTCATATTTCTGCCCCGTGGAGGAAAGGATGAGGTAAAACAAGGTTTCTGGCCTGGGGTCATATTGTTGCTCAGTGGGCTGGTTGTCGCCAATATCGTTTATTACGACGCTTATACAGTTGACAACATCATCAAAGCACTAGCAACTATTGGCATTGGCTGGCTAGTGTATTTGTTTATTATTCAAAAATTGGCTATTAAACTCCCTCGTGTACTAGAGCAATTTGAGCATCTGGTCGGTTTTATGAGTCTGATGTTAGTTCTACTCTTCTGGATGGTATTAGCATGACTGGATATCTAAATATTTTCTTGCGATTGGCTATCTGGTTCCTGCTCACTGCCAATCTGAGTGTGGCAAATATCATCATCGGTGTAGCTATTGCGCTCTTATTGCCCCATAACCATAAAACCCAGGAAAAATTAAAGGATTGGTTACGAGCTTTGTGGCAAAGCATCATGGCATTTCCTATCGCTTATAAGGAAGCATTGGAAATCATCCTCACTCCCCATGATGAAGAAGTAATAGTTATGGAACGTGTCCCCGCCAGAAGGACACCAGGACTCATATTCCTAGATATATTCATCATTACCTTTACACCAAAAACCATTGTTGTGAAATACCACGAAGATGGCTGGTATGAAGTACACCGGATTGAACGGAGGAAAAAGCCATGAACCTGTTATTGATATCAATGATTGTGGCTTTGCTCATACCCATCTATGAGGCTTGGAAGAATGAGCATATTTGGCAAAAAATGTTGGCATTGTCCAGCATCTCCTCCAAGTCGGCCGTCCTGATCTTGGTGGTATCGGTATTACGCGATGATTGGATGATCGGCATTGTTGGGGTGATTATCCTCAGTGTAGGTAATGCCGGATTAATGCTGTTAGCAAATGTGCTGAAACGGATGAATGATATATGATCAATGTCTTAAGTTATATCTGCATATTTATAGGCATTATTTTCTGGTTTTGGGGGACATCTTTCCTATTGGGTAAGCGATCGCTATTATTCAAGCTACATACCCTCTCAGTGTCCGATACCCTTGGCTCAATTAGTATTGTCTTTGGGTTACTCTTGCAAAGACCCAGAGAATGGCCGTTGCTCATTCTCGGTATCATTTGCTTGGCGATGTGGAACACAATGCTGGGGTATGTATTAGCATACTGTTCTAGTAATGGGGGTAAAGATGACTAAATACGATCTCTTCATCTACATCATTACCGCTTTACTACCATTGTCTGCTTGTCTACTAATAGTACAAGTTAACCCATACCATGCCTTGGTAATTAGGGGCATCCTGGGAGCAGTGGCAGCCTTAGCCTATACGCTTTTGGGTGCGGCGGATGTGGCTTTGACAGAAGCATTAGTAGGTACGATGTTGGCAATAACTTTGTATGCGATCGCTGTTCGTTCATCCTTAGTTATGCGTCTTGGTATCATCGAAGACCCAGTAATTGAGACTGCAAGCAGTTTTGGGCAACTCATGGATGAGTTACGCAAAATTTTTGGCAAACGCTATATGCGTCTAGAACTAGTTCCCTACCCCAATAACCAAGCTTTGGAACGGGCGCTCATAGACAAAGAAGTCCATGCAACCTGTAGCAAACTGGAAGAGGACAACGGGTCTGAAGACCTCTCCTATCAGACAGCCATCAGGGTGAAACGCATCTATGAAATCATGCAAAGCGAACTTTCATCACCAACAACAGTCCTCACCTACGTAAATACACTAGAGTCAGGGGAGGAACATAAATGAAATGGATTTACATTGCCGCCGGGATAGCACTTTATATAAAAATGCTCGTCCTGCCGAATCCTGCACCACAACTACTTGATTTCTCTATCGTGGAATCGATAGTTAAAGATGGTGGTATACCCAATGCCGTGACAGTTATTATTCTCAGAAATCGGTTGTATGACACTATCTTCGAGGTAATAGTATTTACAATCGCTATCATGGGCGCTTATTTCTTGCTGGCTAATGAAAGGCCATCCTGCGCCATCTATCGTTTCACAGATAGACCATCTATTGTGTTGGCGCGTTTGGGAGCAACAATTACTTCGTTGGTAAGTATCGAGTTAGCTATTCGCGGACATCTCACACCTGGTGGCGGCTTTGCGGCTGGTGTGGCCGGTGGAACGGCAATCGGCCTTGTGGCAATTACCTCATCACCAGAGCGAATGGAAGCGATTTACAAGCGTTGGCACGCCGCCATTTGGGAGAAAATTTCGGTTTTAGTTTTCATCGTCCTGGCGGTAATCACTTTGTCTGGACTAGAATTACCCCACGGAGAGATGGGCGCTCTTTTCAGTGGTGGGGTAATACCGTTGCTAAATATCCTAGTCGCGCTTAAAGTTGCATTGGGTTCCTGGGCAGCTATTTTGGTGTTTATTCGTTATCGCGGATTGTTGTAAGCAAACAATTATCGATTCACCCGATGTGCATCCCCTGCAAGGAGGAGCCACTGCGTTGCGCGGGTTCCCCGTGTTGTAGCAAGTGGCGTAGAAGCTTTAATTCTTGCTCCCCTTCCCTTGTAGGGAAGGGGTTGGGGGTTAGGTTTGAAAAAAGTTGCACACGGTGTTGATTCCCTATTTCCACCTATATAAGGATGTGACAATAGATTTTCTGGTGCTAGAGTTTTCTTATTACTAGAAATTCTCGGAATTTAGAGCAATTGCTAGAATTATCTATTGTGGAACCTAATTTGTTAGGAGTGAACGTGAACAATATTTTTATTCGTAAAGAATTTTTGTTGTTGCCAGGTTTAGCTGCTCTGGCAGTTGTTGGTACTAGTTTCTCTGCTCAGGCTCAAACAGTTAGTCCTGCTGAGAGTCAACAGTTAACTGAATCTTCTGCAACCGTATCAGCAAACACGGAGGCACAAAATCAAGATTCGGCGATCGCTAACTCCGTATCAGCGACAACTGAAGCACAGCAATTTCCCAGTGTTAATACACAGGATACAGCTACTCGCATCATCACACCTGTTCCTGGTACAGTAGCCACTACATCAGCTACCCTAGCACCTGAATATGTAGAATCTTCTACTCAACCATCTGCTATACCATCATCTACATCCACAATTGCACAATCAGATATTGACCCCGGTAGACCAACTCGTGGCGGTAGAAGCTACATTGGTGTTGCGGGTAATATTGGTATAAGTGGTGATGACTCATCTTTGAGTGATGGTAACTTCGCAGCCATTAGCAAAATCGGGTTGACGAATGCTATTTCCGTTAGACCATCAGCAGTGTTTGGAAGTAACACCACAATCTTAGTTCCCATCACCTATGATTTTACCCTACAAGCCGCAGACGCTTTTAGTGAACCTCTAGCGATCGCACCTTACATCGGTATTGGTGCAGCCATTAAAACTGGTGATGACTCCCAAGTAGGGTTTTTAGCCTCTGGTGGTATTGACGTGCCACTAAATGCTCAATTTACCGCCACAGCCGCCGTCAATGCTGGCTTCTTCGATAGCACTGATATCGGTTTACTCATAGGTGTCGGTTACAATTTCTCTGGCTTCTAGTTGAATTGGGGACTGGGGATAAAAAAGTAAAAAGTAAAAAGGTAAAAGATTTTTTCTTTTGACTTTTGCCTTTTTACTTTTACCTTGGATTGTTGACTGGGATTAATGTCCTCCCATTCCAGCCTCTTTCAACTACTTAGGAGTCACTTTGTCAATGGTCTTAATCTTGCCATCGTCGCCTACTGTCCAAACATCATAGACACCGACGACATCACCATTCGCATCAATATCAACGTTACCACTAGCTCCTTGATAGTTGATATCTTTGCCTTCCTGGAGTAACTTCAGCCCTTCACAGACATCAGTAACTTCCACACCAGGCGCACTAGATACTTCACGGATTTTACCAGCAATACCCACACCAGTATTTTCCTTGGCGGCTTGGGCTGCCAACACTAACAATGCTGTCGCGTCCCATGCTTGGGGTGCGAATTCTCCTGGCGCACTGCCTTTTTTCGATTGCCAAAGCTTTGTTAAGGCTTCTAATCCTTTACCATCGGAACCAGGAACTGTGCCAATGATGCCAGAGGCGATAAATTTACCATCAGCAGTTTTACCAACTTGAGCCGGAAATTCATCGGATTTCATGCCATCTGTCAGCATGATTTGTACACCTTGAGCCACACCTTGCTGATAGGCTGATTTCAGTAGTAAACTACCAGTCTCTACGTAGAAAACACCAAGAACTGCATCTGGCTTACCAGCAAAAGCCGCCGCCGCTTCGGTTTCAAAGGTGGTTGCTTTGGGGTCGTAACGTACAGGATTATTTTTGTTAACTACAGTCCCACCGAGTTTCTCAAAGGCTTGGACAAATGCTTTTTCAAAACCAACTCCATAGTCATTGTTAATCACAATGGTGGAAACTCGCTTAAAACCTTTCTTGTTGGCGAGTTCGGCTAAAGCTGGGCCTTGATAGCTATCAGGGGGGACTGTCCGCGCCCAAAAGCCATTAAAATCGCCTTTCTGGGCTTTTTCGGTAAATACGGGGCTAGTACTACCAGGAGAAATTAGTAAGACTTTATTTTGGGCAGCGATGGAGACAGCAGCTGTAGAAACGCTGCTAGCAAAAGAGCCGACTACGCCTGCAACCTTATCTACAGTTGCTAGTTTAGTCATACCAGCCGCGCCTGCTTTCGGGTCTGTTTGGTCATCTACAGCCACCAAACTCACAGGCTGACCATTGACACCACCGCAGGCGTTGACTGTTTCTACTACCAAGGGAACAGCCGCAGCCATTTGTTGTCCAATGGATGCTAGGTCTCCTGTTGCTGGCAGGAGAGAACCAATTTTTAGCCCTGACCCACCACTGGCCGCAGTGGTGTCTGTGGCTGGGGTACTAGTTGCGCCATTGTTAGCTGCGCCATTAGGTGTGGTATTACTTGTTTCACAAGCTGCTAAAAGAAAACCTGCGGTGAAGGTAGCTAAACCTAAACTGAGGGCAGCACTAATTCTTTGCATAGATTACTTTCACTCCTCAAAGATGCGGGAGCCTAAAAGTAAGATTCAAACTAAATTTTAAGTTAGCTTAATCTTAACAGGACTCTAAATGTTAAATGATAACATCCACCTTTAGATATAGAAGTATTTACCCCTAATATCAGTGTTTTTTATTAACACTAAAATCCTGTTAAAAAGCCATAAAAACGGAGAGGGAGGGATTCGAACCCTCGGTACGGAGTTGCCTGCCGTACAACAGATTAGCAATCTGCCGCTTTCGACCACTCAGCCACCTCTCCAAGGTGACAAGAATAAATAATAACAGCTATTTTTGTTTATGTCAAATAGTTTTTAGTCATTAGTCATTAGTCATTAGTCATTAGTCATTAGTCATTAGTCATTAGTCATTAGTTTTTACTGTGGACTGTTGACTTTGGACTATTGACTAATGTTTAGAGAACTTGCGATCGCATCCAAGCTATGGGTAGGGTGCGTAACTTTTTCCATTGGGGGACGTAAGCGCGTTGACTGAAGACATCGTAATCGTTGCGTTCAATCACATCTAAAATTTGACCGTATAACATAGAAGCCGCCCACACTGGCCAACGAGCATCGGGGGCCAGGTGAGTGATGCCCTTTTCTGCTTCGGTGTAGAATTGCCGCGCTCTCTCTATTTGAAAGCGCATGAGGGAGCGCCAGCGCTCATCTACAACGCCGTTGCAGAAGTCTTGCTCGGTGTAGTTAAATCGTGCTAAATCTTCCAGAGGAATGTAAATTCGTCCTCGTCTGGCATCTTCTCCAACATCCCGGAGAATGTTGGTGAGTTGATTGGCAATACCTAAGGCGATCGCTTCTTGTGTGGGAATATATAGTGGCTTGCTTTGATGCCAAGGTGCTGTGTTGGCGGTGTTATCTACCTCCATCACGGCTGTTGACATTAACCCTACAGTCCCAGCAACGCGGTAACAGTAGAGGTATAACTCCTCAAAGGTTTGGTAGCGGCTGCGATGTAAGTCCATACGCTGTCCGGCAATCATGTCCCGAAAGGGTTGAATGTCTAGGTTAAAGCGTTGGATTGCGTCCACCAAGGCTACGTCGTAATTTTCTTTGGGGTGTCCCGCAAACATCGCTTCCAGATGCTGCTCCCATAGGTCTAGGGTTTCTGGCGTAGTAATGGCGGATGCGGGCCCGTCCACTAATTCATCTGTACGGCGACACCAGGCGTAAATTGCCCAGATGGCTTGGCGCTTTGCCGGACTCATCAGCAATGTACCCAAGTAAAAAGTTTTGGCATACTTGGCTGTGAGATGCCGACAAAGTTTATATGACTCGTCTACAGAGACCAGCGTTTTCATGCGCGGGGGGGAATCAGGCAGTTGCAGCATTCGTTGCAGGCGGTCGGGTTAGCGTTTGCAGGTTTGAGGTGTTGTCCTCTGGCAGCGATTCACAAATCGCCTGCGCTGTTAGCTTACCAGAAAGTACGGCCCCTTCCATACTGCCTAAATAGCGCTGCATGGTGTAACTCCCACTTAAAAAGAAATTGGCAATGGGGGTTTTTTGGGCTGGACGGTACTGTTGACGACCAGGAGTCGCTTTGTAAACTGAACGCGGCGTTTTTACGACGTGAGATTTCAGCAATTTTGCTGGATTATCGCCCTTAAAGTGGTCGGGGAAGAGTTTTTCCAACTCGACCATAGTAGCAGAGACGATTTCCTCGTCAGATTTACTAATCCAGTCTTTGGCAGGGGCTAGAACTAATTCCAGCATTGAGCGGTCGGGATTAGCGTATTCACGACAAGTGTTACTCATATCAGCATAAACGCTGAGGAGGGGCGATCGCGAAAACAACAGGTGATCAATGTCTGTTAATTTCCGATCAAACCACAGATGGAGGTTAATTACTGGTACGCCTTCTAAACCTTCTAGCTTCTGGAAAAACTCCATTTGCTGCCAAGGTTGTGGCAACATAACTTTCAATGGGTCAACTGCCATAGCTGACACGTAAAAGTCTGCCGTAATCACTTCATCTGGTTCTCCATTTAACCCGCGCAGCAAGAACCCTTTTACTGTACCATCCGGATTGAGCAAAATCTCTTTTAGTGGGGCGTTGAGCCTGACTTCTCCACCCCGTTCGGTGATGTAATCAACGATTGGTTGGCACAGTCGTTCTGTGGGAGAACCATCCAAAAAGGCTATTTTGGAGCCATATCGCTCTTGCAGAAAGCGATTTAGGGCTGTTAATAGAATTGTGGAGGAAACTTCATCGGGATTAATAAAGGTTAAAGCCTTAGATGCAGCAATGAACACGTCACTTGCTACCCGCTCACCCACACCTTGCCTTTTCAACCAATCGGAGAAGCTGTACTTGTCCATTTCCTCGACATACTTCTGGCCTCGAACGATGGCTGGAAGCAGTCCAATGGCGAACCTAATCTTCTGCTCCCAGGTCAACATATCGTTGTTGCGAAGGATCGAGGCAATGATGTTAAAGGGAGAGGGGATATCAGGAACATCAAAACGTGAGAGTGTTCCGGGTTTATCTGGTTGATTAAAAATCAGTGTATGTTCTTTCCACTGGAGTCGGTCTTCAATGCCCAACTCCTTGAGTAATTGCAGCATATTGGGATATGCCCCAAAGAAGGCGTGTAACCCGGTTTCGTACCAGTCGCCGTCAGAGTCTTTCCACGCCGCCACAAGGCCACCCAATACGTCCCGACGCTCTAAGACTATGGGAGTGTGACCTGCGTCCGTGAGATATTTCGCGCAGGAAAGTCCTGCTAGACCAGCGCCAGCGATCGCTACTCGCATTTAAACCTACTGTTCTTCAATATTTCTTAATGGTTTTGCCGTTCTCATTATACTTTGCAATCCGTTACATTTGGCACTAATTGTGCGATCGCTTCTAGAAAAAAGTTTATACAGCCTTTCTTCGTCAAAAGAGGCAGGGAGCTTTTCGGGACAAAAGAAGTAAAATATACACCGTAATGGTGTAGAAATGTATAGAATCTTGTAAAGATATAAAATACAGTCTTTTTAAGATGCAAACATTTCCCGCTTATTCCTCAATGCAGCTGTCCTTATCACCAACTCAATGTCAGCCTTTGAAGATTATCGCACTGGGGGATAGTTTAGTATACGGCTTCGGTGACCCAGAAAAGGGGGGTTGGGTGGAGCAGCTGCGGCGCTGGTGGATGTTGCCTGATAGCTCTGGTCATGTGCTGTACAATTTGGGAGTCAGAGGCGATCGCACCCAGCAAGTAGCACAAAGGTTAGAGGTGGAATTTCGGCATCGTGGCGAATTGCGAAATCGTGTCCCTGACTTAATTATCCTCTCCGTTGGCGTTAACGATTCAGCGCGGTTAACTCGTCTGAATGGACGTAACTGTACAGATTTCGCTTTATTTGAATCGGAAATCGCTTCCTTACTCGACCAAGCACAGCAACTTTGTCCTGTGCTATTTGTGGGGATGGTGCCGGTAGATGAAGCTAAAATGCCTTTTTTGAATTGCTTTTATTTTAATCATGCCGATCAATACCGCTACAAAGAAGCAACTAGAATTGCTTGCAATCAACGGCAAATTCCCTATTTAGATATTTTCGACCAATGGATGGCGCGCGGTGACGCTTGGCGTAACAAACGTTTAACTGAAGATGGTCTTCATCCCAACACCCTGGGTTATCAATCCCTGTTGGAAGATGTGATTCATTGGGAAGCCTTAGCTGGTTATCATACCCGACCGGACTATCAGCTAAAGTGATGGGATTGAGGAAATCACTAATGTCAATTTTCTCCAGATAAAAAATATTCGCCTATCATAGGGTGAGTTTTGGGAATCTTGACATGACCAACAACCACCTAAAGAGGGAAAAATATTTTGGCGTGATGGCGATTGCCACTTTTTTGGTAACTTGTTCTATTACAGTGGGTACTCTTGTAACTTCCCATAAAAACCAACCTGTAATACTCACCCAAGATTTACCCGTTCCTCCCAATCAACCCCAATCGCCGCCACCACCTCAATTAGACAAGCTGACCTTTACTGTACCGATTCAATATCAAGGGAAAACAGTTTATAAGGTACAAACCAATAGTAACGAGAAAGTGATTGCTCTCACCTTTGATGATGGGCCGTGGCAAAAAACCACGCCAGAAATTTTGGATATTCTTAAACAAAATCAAATTAAAGCGACATTCTTTTGGGTAGGCCAAGCTATACAAGCAAATCCCGACATAGCTAAAACAGTGGTAGCTGAAGGTCACGCTATTGGTAATCATACTTGGCATCATTGGTATAGACGCATGAATGAAGCCACAGCCAAGAGCGAAATTGAACGCACATCCGACCTAATCTACAAAACTACAGGGGTGAAAACTCATTTATTCCGTCCCCCTGGAGGAGTTTTAAACAATGGACTAGCCGCTTACGCTAAAAGCCAGAAAAACGCTGTGGTCATGTGGTCTTTGACTTCAGCCGACACAGACCCCCGCGCTAAACCTGAAGTATTTGTGAAAAACGTTGTCAAAGGTGCAAAACCTGGTTATATAGTTTTGATGCACGATGGTGGAGGCGATCGCCAAAGAACAGTAAAAGCCCTACCACAGATTATTAGTGGACTGAAACAACAAGGTTACAAATTTGTGACGGTTCCCGAATTATTAGAAACGAAGCCGTAGTAAAATTGTGCATGAAATTCATTATTACTAATTAGTAAGTGAGCGATACAGATTCAACTTACATGAGAAAAATATAAACTATCTTTCGTACTCATTACTTCTATGACTCCAACTTTATTTGGTCGTTGGCAAACTAGACTTTTATTACTTGCTACTATCGGTGTATTAGTATCCTTGCCTTTTGCAATGGGTTTAATCGGCCCCGGTGCTAATTCTGTTTATTTTTGGATACTAGCTTATGTCGCAATTTTTGGTTTAGGGTGGGATGTCCTTTATGACTACCTACAAAAGTTCCGTTGGGATCGGGATTGGCCGGCGGCTTATCAACTCATGGCTGGTATTTGGGAATTAATATTTGTTTTTTGCGGAGCCAAAATTTTTGGCTTTTTACCATTACCTATCCCTAAAGAAGTAATACCAATCGATGCTTTTTTAATGCACTACAGCGTGGTTTGGTTAGCAGTTTTTATTGCTTCCCAAAGCATTATGCGAATTATATTTCCCCGTTGGCGTTTTCGAGGCGGACAATGGCTTTAACAATTCAAGGTTCAAAGTTTTATACAGATTTATTTATGGCGATGAACACTAATATATTGACCATGAATATTAACAAAGTATGGTACTAGATAAGTTATACCAGCAGAAATCCAGCGATCGCTTCCCATATTTCCTTGCAATAAAGCCCTGCCATGATTGATAATAAATAAAATAGAGCCAACAACAACCGCAACCTTCAACGCAGTCGGCACAAACTTCGGCTCAATTAGGCTGGCAAAATATCCTTTCAAAAAACTAATCTTTTTCGCCATATAGCAGCAGTCCTCATTACCTACTCCCTACTCCCAGCCCAAGTGACTATAAAAACTCTAGATTCTTAAATTATTTTGACGTTGCTGATTAGTGGGATGATTTTTGTCTCACGCATTCGCCCTTGGCGTTCCCGAAGGGTAGGCGCAAAGATGCATTCGCCGCAAGGCGTTCCCGCAGGGTAGAATCAATATTCTGCTTTGTACAAAAGTCTCAATTCATCCCGCATTTATGCAACGCCATTATTTTATGTCACATTTAAATATTGCTAACTTAGGCGAAGACTTTGTAGCCCAATGGTTGCAATCTACGGGTTGGATAATTTTACATCGTCAATTTTCCTGCCGTTGGGGCGAAATTGATATCATCGCCCAACATACTAGAAATAATCAAGAGTATATACTAGCATTTGTCGAAGTTAAAACTCGTAGTCCAGGTAATTGGGATGATGGAGGACGAGGTGCAATTACACTGAAAAAGCAAACAAAAATTGAGCGGACAGCAAGAATATTTTTAGCCAAATATCCTGATAAAGCTGAGTATATCTGTCGCTTCGATGTGGCGATTGTTTCTTATCAGATAATTTCTAAACAGCATCCTGAGTTATCTATCAGTCGGGAATCTGTAACTAGTTCTTCAATGGGAGAATATAAATTTCAGTTGCAAGAATATATTCCGGCGGCTTTTGACTGTACTAATTGATGGTTCCAAAGAAACGCTAACCTACCACAAGAGGGAAGTGATAATTGCCCAAAAATGCTAGGAATAAGTTGGAGCTTCAGCGAATATAGACGCTGGGCGCAGTGCCATCGCAACTGATCTACTATTTAATATGAATCGTTCCGCTTGTCTTATTTTTAACCCAGTTGCTGGTCAGGGTGATCCAGAAGTTGATTTAGCAGCAATTCGAGCCATCCTAGAACCAGAAATGGATCTAGATATTTACCTGACAACAGAGGAAATCGGCGCAGATAAACTGGCACAGGAAGCCGTAGAACGGGGAGTAGAGACGATTATTGCCTCAGGGGGAGATGGTACATTATCTGCTGCGGCTGTGGCTGTGGCTGGGACTGATATTCCCTTGGGAATTATTTCACGGGGTACAGCCAATGCTTTTGCAGTTGCGTTGGGAATCCCTGATACAATTGATGCCGCTTGTCGGACAATTTTGCAGGGAGCAACTCGCAATGTAGATGTAGCTTATTGTAATGACCTGCCAATGATATTGTTAACAGGCATCGGTTTTGAGGCGGAAACTGTGGAAAGAGCCGACAGGGAATCAAAGAAACGCTTTGGGATTATGGCGTATATCATGGCTGGCTTTCAAGAGTTGAGAGAGTTGGAAAGTTTTGATGTAGAAATCGAAACGGAAGACAAAATCATCAAAACCACGGCGGCGGCGGTGACAGTGGCCAATGCTGCGCCTCCTACTTCTGTTTTAGCTCAGGGGCCGGCTGGCATTATTTATGATGATGGCTTACTAGATTTAACAATCGTAGCGCCTAATAGCAAAGCTGGGGCGATCGCTGCTACTTATCATCTGTTTCAGTCTGCTTCTTCGGGAAACGCCGCCGAGCGCGATGATATCGGTTATCTACGAGCCAAACAGTTTAAAATCACAGCAGACCCACCACAAAAGGTAGTAATTGATGGTGAGGTTGTGGGTAAGACTCCAGTTGATATTAAATGTTTACCAGCAGCCTTAAAAATTTTTGTTCCTTCAGCACCAGAAGAGGAGCTAGTGGAGAAACTAGAGGGATTACCCAATTTGACTATTGAACTGAAAGAACCAGCCGAAGAACCATGAATCAATTCAAAATTCAAAATAGCCTACGGCAAGGCTTGCGCCAACAAAATTCAAAATTAAAGACAGCCACCCCTTGTGAGTGGGGTTTCTACCTACCTTGGGAAACAAGGATTTTTTCTCTGACGAGACGCTACCGCGTAGCTTGCTTCTCCGTTCGCGTAGCGTTCCGCAGGAAAGGAGTACGCCCACTAGGGGCGAGGTTTTAAACCTAACTTTTTCCGATAAAAAACGTCTCATGATAGCCGTTGACAGTCAACAGTCATCAGTCATCAGTCAACAAGGAGTAAATATTATTGAAACTAGTCTCTGATCCAGCAATACCTAAAAAAATTTGCAAGATGCAGCAACGGGTACGATGGCAAGACCCGTTAATATTGGCACGGAATATTGACCAAACTCGGTTAGAAATTGAGGATGGCAAAAGGGGAGATGGGGAATTCTCTTTTTTAGTGGTTGGTGATAGTGGTTCCGGGAAACATCGGGGACACAATCCCCAGCGCCAAGTAGCGGAATTGATGTTACCCCATCATCAAGACTGTAATTTTCTCCTGCATACTGGCGATGTCATTTATCTGGTGGGGTCTAGTGAATACTACAAACCAAATTTTATCCAACCCTATCGTGAGTTGATTGTTGGGGGAGAGAATCCCCGACAGATTGCTTACGACAAGATGGTGTTTAAGTTACCGATTCTACCTGTACCGGGAAATCATGATTATTATGAGTTGCCCGTTTTATTAAGTTTATTGTCTGTTTCTACTTGGCCGCTTCGCTATTTATTGCGATCGCGTTTAGATATTGATGTTGGTTTTCGTGGTTCGGGTACAGGTGAAGCTTATGCCAAAGCCTTCCTCGATTATCTCAAAGGGTTACAACTACCAGGAGATTTACCCCGTCATTTAGATCAACATTACACCGCCAAGACCGACACAGGGCGTTGTTTGGTTTATCAACCAGGAAACTTTACTCGCCTTCCCAATCGTTATTATACTTTTCGCTATGGTGGGATAGATTTTTTCGCCTTAGATTCTAATACATTTAACGATCCAGAGCCTTTACCCGCAACCAGACAAGGCGAGAGCGATCGCGCAACTTTAACCAAGCGCCGGGACGAGTTAGAGCGCGAGAAGATGCAGATGATTGAAACTTCCGCCAAATTGAACCCAGATAACCCCAGCGAAGCGGAACGTTTAGATGATCTGCACTCAAATGTGTCTCAAATTGAGGAAATTATTGTTGATATCGACAAGCAATTAACTACTGATTCTCAACCAGCACAGACTGACACCGAACAACTAGACTGGCTTAAGCAGAGATTAATTGCATCGTGGAATAATCCAGCAGTACGGGGAAGGGTAATTTATTTCCATCATCCTCCTTATGTCACTGAGGCGACCAAATGGTTACAATCACAGACTCTGGCGATTCGCAGCCGCCTACGCGACGTATTGGATGCAGTGGCGCAAGAGATAGGTGATATTAATCAAGGTCGTCCCCTAGTAAATTTAGTATTGAACGGTCACGCTCATTGTTTAGAATATCTGCAAACCTTCGACACCGGACACGGTGACGCGAATATACACTGGATTGTCTGCGGTGGGAGTGGCTACAGCCTGCGTCGCCAGCGTCAAGAAGGCGCAGATTTAATAGAAGATGGTAAATTAATAGCGCGATCGCATCTCTTCGTTGGTCGCAATGGTCACGGTTCCCAAAAGCACCGTCCCTATTCTTGTTTGCGTATTGATGTGACAGGCGATGAGCAACCAAAATTTATCGTCCGTCCTTTAGTCGCTGAATGGTATCAGCGTCACTGGCACAATTATGAGCTTCCGCCTTTAATTATCTGAAAACCCAATCCCCATTACCCCTTATCCCCAATCCCCAATCCCCAGTCCCCAGTCCCCAATCCCCAATCCCCTTTACCGAGAAATCCGATACTGCTGGGCTATGTAATAAAATAGCGGATAGTAATTTGGAAATTCTTGACTGGGGCTTCGTCCTTGCCAGCTATACTTAACTTGGTTTTGCGTCAGTGTTAGCGTCATTGAACTGACAGAATCATTCGCTTCTATCCCTAATATTCCAGTTAAACCTTGACTGGTTTGAAAGTTATCTTTCTCTGAGGTTGGAGATTCTATTAGTTGATTACTCGCCCAGGCTCGAATTTCTACTGAGTTGCGCTTGGGTGACACCAAAACAACACCATCAGCGTTTGTTGGCGTTGCTAAAGCATTCCAGTTACTGGGATAGGGAAACTCAAAGCCATAGCGAGCATTTTTGTAAGTTTTCCATGTGATATCTGTGACGTTGAAAACCGGGGTAGAACAAGCGTACAGAATCAACAACAAAGCGATCGCTGTACCAACATAAGTAGTTTTGGTATAAAAAGCCTTTATCAATCTCAAGGTTTTTACTACTAATGTAGACATAATTCCACATTTTTCTAAAACTGGAAATCTTTGTATATATAGGATTTTCAAGATAGCTTTAGTCATTTGTCTCAATTGGGAGCTAATTAATAGTTTAGTCTTTTAAATAACTTAAATTAGTCATGGTCTTTGTAACAAACCAAGATCAAATGTAAACAAAAGTAACAAAATAGCCGTCAAAGCGTTTTACCGTCTTGACAACCAAGACGGTAGTCGATACCGTTATATACATACCCGGGTAAGGCCATCGAAAAGTTATATGCAAACTAAGCAAAAGGTTACGTTATATCTATCGCCAGAACTGCACAAAAAGCTGAAGATTCGTTCGGCCATTGATTCCGAACCAATGTCTGAACTTGCTGAACGCGCCCTTGATTTCTACCTAACTAACTCAGATTTAGTTGACGAATTAGAGGCTGCCGCTTACGGACGAACTCACAAAGTTTATTCATGTCCTAATTGTGAAAGTTCATTAGTATTACGTGATGGGGAACTGGTGGCTTTAGGAAACCAACCAGGGCTAATTGGTCAAGACCATCTTCCCATTGATGAAATGACTGAAGCAGAAACCCATCCCAAGGGTGAGGAAGAATTGGTTCCTTGCTAGATAGGAATTAGATAAGGAAGTCATAATTCTGTTGTTGTCACCAACAAAACGATGTCTTTACTGTACTAGGGTCTCAAGAAGGTCGATTTATGAAAGAAGAGCTCAACATTCTCATTCAAGCTCAATACCCACTAATCTACCTTGTGACCTCCGAGGAAGAGCGGGCAGAGCAGGCAATTTCCACAATCGCCCAAGTGTTAAGGCCCCAACGCCGAGTTTTTGTTTGGACAGTAACTCATGGCATCGTGGAGTATGGTCAACCCCGGAATGTCGGTCAACATAATACTGTCTCGCCAGAGGCAGCAATAGACTGGATCATCCGGCAGAAAGAACCTGGTATATTTATTCTTAAAGATTTACATCCATTTATTGATGCTCCCGCGACTACAAGGTCATTACGAGATGCGATCGCCAGCTTCAAGGGTATGCAAAAGAACATCATTTTGATGTCGCCGATGCAGCAAGTACCCATAGAACTGGAAAAAGAAGTAGTCGTTTTAGATTTCCAACTACCAGATATGTCTGAGTTAAACAAAGTTTTAACTCACCATTTAGACCAAAGTCGTGGCAGACGCTTGACCACAGAAGCGAGGGAAAAGCTCCTCAGAGCAGCTTTGGGCTTAACCAAAGATGAAGCTGAGAAAGTATATCGCAAAGCCCAAGTAACTACAGGGCGTTTAACCGAAGAAGAAGTAGATATAGTTCTATCTGAGAAAAAGCAACTAATTCGGCGTAATGGCATCTTAGAATACATCGAAGAAGATGAAACCATTGATGCTGTAGGTGGCTTAGAAGAATTAAAAAAATGGCTCAAACAACGCTCGAATGCGTTCACAGAAAGAGCTAGAGAGTATGGCTTACCCCAACCAAAAGGGATGTTAATTTTAGGGGTTCCTGGTTGCGGTAAGTCGTTAATCGCCAAAACAACATCCCGCCTGTGGGGTTTACCACTGTTGCGTTTGGATATGGGGCGAGTTTACGACGGCTCAATGGTGGGGCGGAGTGAAGCTAATCTGCGTAATGCCCTGAAAACAGCAGAATCTATCTCACCAGCCATTCTCTTCATCGATGAACTGGATAAATCCTTTGCTGGTAGTTCAGGTTCTGGTGATTCCGATGGCGGTACATCCAGCCGAATATTTGGTTCTTTCCTCACATGGATGCAGGAGAAAAAATCTCCAGTGTTCGTTATGGCGACAGCCAACCGAGTAGAACGCTTACCTGGGGAATTTTTGAGGAAAGGCCGTTTTGATGAAATTTTCTTTGTGGATCTGCCCACACCTGAAGAAAGGAGTGATATATTCAAGATCCACCTGAATAAACGCCGTGAAGACATCACCCGGTTTGATTTGGAGCAACTTGCCAAGATGTCCGATGGCTTTTCCGGGGCAGAAATTGAACAAGCGTTAGTTGCGGCAATGTACGAAGCCTTTGCCCAAGACCGCGAGTTCACCCAATTAGATATTATTGCTGCGCTTAAAGCTACATTGCCACTGTCTCGCACGATGCAAGAACAGGTAACAGCCCTAAGAGACTGGGCTAGACAGAGGGCAAGACCCGCCGCAGCCTCCGTCGCTGAATACCAGCGCATGGAGTTTTAAAAGCTTTCCCTGCTAACCCAGGGGGAAAGGCTAGCCCAAAAAAGCTAGCAGTTACGAGAAAAAAGCCGCTCCCACATTATGCGCGGCTTCCCTGAAAACAAACGTTGTCCTTTTTTCTCAATCTTCTCATTGGAGGAAACCCAAATGTCTCACTTTAGCACTCTCCGCACCAAAATCACCGATGCCGAAATCCTCAAAGCTTCCTTGCGCGACCTGGGCATCAGCGTAAAGACTGAAGCTGATGTTCGTGGTTACAATGGTCAGCGCGTTCGCTCCGACATCGTTGCAGTTTTGGACGGCGAATATGATCTAGGTTGGTCTCGCAACAGCGATGGTTCTTTTGACCTAATCGCTGACCTGTGGGGCGTTGCTAAAAAGCACAACCAAACCGAGTTGATCAACTCCATCAACCAAAAATATGCTGTTAACAAAACCTTGGCTGAAGTAAAACAGCGCGGTTTACAAAACGCCAATGTGAAGTTGGTATTGCAATAACAATTTCTCTGCGCGTTCCCAAAGCTGCACGGGTTAACCACATCATAGCGGTTAGCCCGCTTTTTTTATGCTTCTTCTACTCCAGCAAATTCCAAAAGTAACCATCTGGCGCAATGAAAGAGAAACTTTTTTCTCGAAATTCATTTTCAATAATACTAGTAAACTTTTGTACAGGACTGGACTTGATGCGATCGCTATATGTTGCCAATCCTCGTACGCGGTAAGTGTAAAGAGACATCCCCAAGCTACCAGGCTGGGAAGCTTCAAAGCGTGACTCTAAATTCATGGCTTCAGGGAAGCGAATAACATAAAGTCTCCCACTACGTGCAGCCATCAAGTCAGACTGGGAAGAACGGGGGTCATCAAAGGTAGTGACAATAAACTTTTCCCCTGGTTTCAGGTCAAATAAATCCCGACCGGCTGGTGAAGATTCATAACTAGTTTCCACATCATCACGCACACGCAACAAGCCCAAAACCTCTTCATAAAATTTCAGGCTTTCCTTGCTGTCATCTTGAACAATAATACCCATATGGGTAAACTGGCTAGTCTTAAATGTGCTGGCTTGGTTAATTTCTCCATAATGGGGTAGAGTATAGCCAAATCGTTGGAACAATACCTGACGAGTCAAGGGTTGCAAGAGTAACATTTCTCTCACTCCCACAGCTTGATCAATAAAAGGACGGCTTTTTCTCTCTTTGTTATAAATGACTTCCCAATAAGGGTAACTGTACCTTACCGCCCAACCAGAGGATTTTGCATCTTCTGCGTGATTTAAGACAGTTAATATATCAGCAGTTAAGCTAGTAGCCCAGCGATTACCCTTGATTTTCATGGATGATAAACCCAACCCTGGATTTGTAGGGTTTTGCCAAACCATCAACCGAATCAAACCATGATCTGCATTTTGGTGATACAAGCGAATCGATCGCAAACCAGAGTTTACCCCATACAATTGAGACGCGGCGGCTTGGGGTAATTCACCGACTTGACCAATCCGATAGCCAAATTGCTCCCAATATTGAATCGCAAAAATGGGATCGGGAACGCCTATACATACTTCATATATACCTGCGATCGCTGTTTCTTGCCCCTGAGTCATGCCAAATTCATATTGATCTTGCCTAGACTAGTCTACACTTTAGGAAATGGATGATGTCTGTATCAAGCTAGAAATGCGATTTAAATCTTGTAAGACAGTCGTAGCAGATTGGTAGCGATCGCTAAAATGATAGCGCACCATCTTATCTAAAATTAGTGCTAGTTCTTCGCTAACTGTGGCATGACTCCGCCACATCACATTCCCCGTCTCTGG
This sequence comes from Nostoc parmelioides FACHB-3921, assembly GCF_014696625.1. GTDB lineage: Bacteria > Cyanobacteriota > Cyanobacteriia > Cyanobacteriales > Nostocaceae > Trichormus > Trichormus parmelioides. The sequence continues at coordinate 47,030 of NZ_JACJQL010000034.1, read as the reverse complement.
ATCTGGTGGGAGTTCTTGGGGTAATATCCCCGTGAGTGCTTGAATCCCCATCATCCCCACAGCGTAAATATCACTAGCCAAACGGGGATGTCCTGCAAATTGTTCTGGTGGTGCATAGCCACGGGTGCCGATGGCTACCGTAGCTAATTCTGTTTTTTGATCAGTTGGCGGCTGCATCAACTTGACTGCACCAAAATCAATTAATACTAAACGATTATCTTCCGCCGACCTAATAATATTAGTTGGTTTCACATCCCGATGAATTACCCGATGTTCGTGTACAAATGCCAAAACCTCTAAAACTCCTTTGAGCATTTCTATGACAAAAGCTTCGCTCTGTAAACCTGTGACAGGTGGTAATTCCTCATGCAAAGTATGCCCAGCAATATACTGTTCTACTAAATAAAATTCTTCATTCACTTCAAAATAAGCCAGCAGTGCCGGAATTTGCTGATGCTGACCCAAGGATTCTAAAATTTCTGCTTCTGTAATGAACAAACGCCGCGCCACTTGCAAAAACTTTGTATCCTTGCGTGCTGGCATTAACTTTTTGACCACACAAGTAGGATTCCCTGGTCTTTGAGTATCTTGTGCTAGATATGTGCGACCAAATCCACCAGCACCAAGCACGCTGGAAATGGAATAACGACCACCCAGTAATAAATCATCAGCGTTTTTTCTGGGTGTGATCACAGCAGAATCATGGTGAGAGTGTTGGTCATGGAACGCTGTAGTATCTGCTATTGCTGTCGCTTCGTTCAAAAGGATATTTAACTGCTCAATTACTTCCTGTTGTTTCTCCACTTGCAACATGATTACCTTAGTTTGTTGCTGAGTGCGGTAAGTTCTATAAGTCATCACACTCACCCCACTCATAACTAAAGTTAAAGCTGGTGGAATTAAGGGTATCCACCCAGCTTTTAGGAACAAACCAGCACAAATTACTACCAAACCCGTTAAGGCTATACCCACAACGACGACGACTAGTAAAGGATGCTTGAGCCACCACGCCAAAAGGCCACCCACTAATGACCAAGCCCACAGCCAAACCAGTTCAGCCCAGTCAGGCCAGTACCAAATCAGAGGTCGCCCATCTAATACTGTACTGAGTAGCTGACTAGTAATCTGTGTATGTATCAAAACTGATGGGGTTCTGGTTGGTTGACCTTTTGCTGCACTATAGGGTGTGTATAAACCTGGATGAATACTAGATGCAGTCGTGCCAATAATTACCAAACGGTCTTTGACTAAGTTAGGGTTAACTTGGTTGTTTAAAACTTCTGTCAGGGTGAATGTTGGAGCTAAATGATTAGGATGACGATAATTGAGTAATATTTGATAACCTTTAGCATCCACACCTTTGTAACTACCAGAATTAGGTGTCAGGATGGGAAAGGCGGTTTTACCAAGATAAAATTGATGTTTTTTAAAGTCTACGTGAATACCTGTTTGTTCTAGGTAGGTAATTGCGGCTAAAGCTGCGATTGAGAATTGTGTCGCACATTTACTATCATTGGCTTCAGAAAACACCAAAGCACGGCGAACAACTTGGTCTTCCTCAATATCAGAAATAACATCGTTATAGCCGATATTCTCCGGCGGGAAATTTGGCGGGGGTGGTACTTCTGACCTACCCATACTGCTTGATAAGCAGGCGCTGATAATATTGGTAGGATTTTCCAGTCCCGCCCCTAGATTTGTCTGCTCTGGTCGGTAAACATTGAGAGCAATTACACGGGGTTGATAGGATGCGAGTTTAGTTAAGAGTCGATTGATGGTATCATCAGCTAAAATCCAACCTTTTTTTGCTAAATCCTCTTCCGTAATTGTAACTAGTAAGATTCGGGGATCAAGTGGTTCAGCAGGACGCGATCGCAACATCTGATCATAAGCTTTTAATTCCCAAGACTGTAACCATTTCAGTTCCCTAACTCCCCACACCAAAGCCGTGACTCCCAAACTAGTGACTAAAATTATTTGCCACCAGTTCTTGTGAACAGCAGTGTCACGGTAACTTTTATCCTTAATGAAAGCAGCGCGGAGTTTGTTTGATATTCCAATAATCACGGGATTGGGGCAGTAGCCAAAATTTTGTTACAAGCTGACCAACTAAAGCTTCCTTTAATTTAGCAAGTTACCGACTACAGGCGATCGATAGTCATTAGTTATTAATCATGGGTCAACTACTATTTCTCATCTCCCCCAGTCTACTAACTACGCTCCTTCATCTTCTTCAACCAAATTAGAAGTTGGGGATGGTAAATTCAATTGAGGTTCTTCGAGTGAAGCATTGATGGTTACATCAGTGAAATAGTAGCCAATAATCTTGTCGTAGTTGGAAGCAACAGCCAAGAAAGCCCCACCAAGTATGTAAATGGGTAATGGTAGGGCAAATCCTTTCACCCAATCAAATAACTCTGCTAGGGCAAACAAAACCACAAAACAAGCAAGCCAAACCCTCATTCTTTTATCCTCCGTGCAAGCATCTCTGCTAATAGGGTAAATAGGTTGCATGATACTTGATGTTCAATTTAACCACAACTGCTCGATATTATTTAACAATTGCTGATGGTTGACAAGTCAACAACGGTTGAGCCGATCGCAATACTGCATCCAGTAAACCAGGAAACAACGCCTCTAAGTCTTCACGCCGCAATCTATTGATGTGCTGTGTCCCTTCTTTACGGGTCAAAACTACTCCCGATTCTCGCAAAATCTTGAAGTGGTTAGACATGGTGGATTTGGCGATCGCAAAATCAAACTCAGCACAACACTGTTCCCCCTTGCTGGCTAACAACCGCACAATCTCCAATCGTGCTGGATCACCTAAGGCATACAACACTCCTGGTAAAGAAATATCTTTTCGGTCTGGATGATACAGAAATCTCATAGTTGCATTATCTCTGAAAATGAATTATATTTTTATTATTCGATAATATCGAATAAACGAATTAAGGGCAAGTAATATGTCATCCATTACAAATGTCACAGAAGCCACATTCAAGCAAGAAGTTCTGGATAGCAACGTTCCAGTTCTAGTGGACTTTTGGGCCCCTTGGTGCGGCCCTTGCCGGATGGTAGCGCCGGTTGTGGATGAAGTGGCTAGCGAATACGTAGGACAAATCAAGGTAGTGAAACTGAATACAGATCAAAACCCCACCGTTGCCAGCCATTATGGTATTCGTAGCATTCCTACGCTGATGGTGTTTAAGGGAGGAAGGCAAGTTGATACAGTAGTAGGCGCTGTTTCCAAGACTACATTGACTAAGACTTTAACACAGCATATTCAAGAAGGGTAAGTCCAGGGGACTAGTAGTTCACCAACCCAAAATTGCTGGGCTAGGGCAAGCAGGGGGAGCAGGGGAAGCAGAGGGAGCAGGGGGAGAAAGAGATTTTTTTTGCTGCTATTAACCTTGCAAAGTTCTCTTGGCAGACTACTAGGGACTGGGGATTAGGGATTGGGAACTGGGCAGGGAGAAAAACTATTGACAACTGACAACTGACAACTGACCAATTTCCTATTACCTATCCCCATTACTAGCCAATAACTATTAATTCTTGTAATCTACTGGCAGGCAAACTTTTACACCTAAAGAGCCTAGAGCCTAATTGTTATAAAATTACACACAGGGGAAATATTGTGAGTACGATTACCCAGATTCAACCTCTAGATGTACCAAGCGCTATTGTTCAGCGTCGCTCGATTAAAACTTTTAAAACAGACCCCATTGCCCCAGAATTGCTGAAACAGCTAGTAGACTTGACTGTAGCCGCACCCAGTAGCTTTAACATTCAAGATTGGCGAATTATTTTGGTGCAAGATGAGGCGCAAAAAGCAGCCCTTTCCGCCGCCTCTTGGAACCAAAAACAAATTATCGAAGCACCTGTAACTTTTGTTTTCGCCGCCGATTCTAGCGTAGGTGAAGGAGACTTAACCCCGGTTTTTGAAACAGCATTGGCCACTGGGGCTTGGAATGAAGGGACTGTGAATTATTTTAAAAATGCTATTCCCCAATTTCAAGCAGGACTGGGAGATAAGCGCCGGGAATATGCAATTAAGGATGCAATTATTGCCGCTACCCATTTGGTATTAGCAGCAGAAAGTTTAGGCTTATCCACCTGCTTTATGAACGGCTGGATTGAAGACCAAGTAAAAGAAGTAATTGGTGCGGCGGATAATTCTGATTTAGCGATCGCTGTCTTAGTTCCTGTAGGCTATGCAGCAGAACCTCGCTTAAATCCAGGTCGTCTGCCATTGTCTAGCAACGTCTCTGTAGACAGAATTGATAATCCCTATGTAGGTTAGGCAGTAAGGAGGGGGAAAAGTTAAGAATTCGGGCAAGGGAAAATCTTGGATTCTTTCCTCTGCCCCCTGCTTCCTCCCTTGTTCTAAATTGCTACTGATGTAAAACATTTAACAGAAATGACTGTATTTTTGCGAATGCGATCGCTTTTATAGGCGTAGCCAGATAGATTAGGACATCAAGCAAAGATAAAACCCTGACAATACAAAGCTTTCAAGTCTGTCAACAGTCAACAGTCAACCATCAACAGCTATACCTGGCGTACACACAAAGTCTCGTTGCTGAAGTCCTCTTTAATTACGAATTACGAACTACAAATTACGAATTATTCCCTTGTTGTATCCTCAAACTGTTGCGTAATTTGTATTGTTATATGTCTTCTAGCCACAAACTGCGGCAGTTACTTGCAAATCCTGAAATTATTGTAATTCCTGGTATCTACGATTGCTTGAGTGCCAAACTGGCTGAAAATATCGGTTTTGATGTGGTGGCTACCAGTGGCTTTGGTATTGCTGCATCTACTTTGGGTTTGCCAGATTACGGTTTTCTCACAGCTACGGAAGTGCTTTATAGTGTGGGGCGTATTGCTCAGTCTGTAAGTGTTCCCGTCATTGCCGATTTAGATACTGGCTATGGCAATGCTTTAAATGTGATGCGGACTATCAAGGATGCTGTGCAGTTGGGTGTGGCGGGTGTATTGTTAGAAGACCAAGAATGGCCGAAAAAGTGCGGACATTTTGAAGGGAAGCGAGTTATACCCACATCTGAACACGCTGGCAAAATTCGTGCAGCAGTAGAAGCGCGGGGTGACAGTGGTTTAGTCATTATTGCTCGTACCGATGCCCGTGGCCCATTGGGTTTAGAGGAAGCGATCGCCCGTGGTCATGCTTACATTGAGGCAGGCGCAGATATACTATTTGTGGAAGCTCCCCAGTCTGTGGCAGAATTGAAAGCGATCGCTTCTGCTTTCCCCCACACACCCCTAGTAGCCAATATCGTTGAAGGAGGTAAAACTCCTCCACTATCCGCATCAGAACTACAAGATTTAGGCTTTAAAATCGTGTTTTTCCCCCTTACTGGTTTATTGGCAGTAACGCAAACATTAACAGCTTGCTTAAGTCATATCAAAGAACAGGGAACCACAGCTAATTTTACTGACATAGTGAACTTTCAAGATTTTCAAGCCCTTGTCGGCGTTCCCCAATTTCTGCAAATGGAACAAAAGTTTAAATCGTAAGTCAAGTCGCTTTGCTCCAATTCAAAATTCAAAATACCCTTCGGGAAGGCTGCGCCAACAAAATTCAAAATTAAAGACCCCACGGATAAATCCGGGTGCTTGAATTAATGTTGTTTCACTTCTTTTTTTCGCCATAAATAAATTTAGCGCGAAGTTCAGAGCGGAGGAAACCTCCGCTCTGAACTTCGCAAGAGAGGGGCTTGTATCCTTTTTTTGTTCGGTCAAATAATTCTTATTTCCCGACTATGGCAAGATGAGCTAGGCTCAACATCTTGCCTTTGTGTTCAATTAACCTGCCATCTCCAAATATTACCTTGAGTGGAGTAACATTCAAGCAACAAAACCCAGCAGTACCGAGGTTTTGTGATGTTTTCCCATATCTGAACTGAAGCGTATTGCCTTATACCCCTACACCCCTATACCCTTACACCCCTTTTACCCACTATCTATTTTTAATTTTCCCTCTAAATTGTGGGTACTCTATTAAATAAGTCTTATTTTTAGGTCTTTTTGTTCTATTTAACTGACCGTGACACTTTTAGAGTAAAGCGTCCGTCTATTTTATGTAAGACATCTATTAAAGTTATAAATTTGACCAAAAAGTTCCCTGATAATTACAGCATGAGCATGAAATAGCGAATATCAATTATGTATCCGAAAGATTTTTTATGCTTTTAAAACTAGCCAAAAAAAGTACTATCCTTCGCTGCTGTACTTACTTGTGTATTACTTTAGCATCTTTAATAGCGGTTCTCAGTACAAATACTAGTGCCTTAACTCAAGTAGCAGGTAATTCGCAAATTCCACAAAAACCTATAGCCATTCCGATTCTAACTCTTAGTGCTAACTTGATTTGGCCCACCCAAGGATATATTTCCCAAGGCTTCCGCAAATATCAACATGAAGGAATTGATATTGCAGCCCCATCGGGAACACCTATTTTCGCCGCAGCGACTGGGAAAGTGGTTAAAGTCGGATGGGATGAATGGGGGCTAGGTAATGCTATTGAAATTAAACATCCTAATGGTAGCGTCACTGTTTACGGACATAATCGCCGTTTGTTAGTCAGCAAAGGTCAACAAGTGAAACAAGGACAAATCATCGCGGAAATGGGGTCTACAGGTAATAGCACTGCACCACATTTACACTTTGAATATTATCCTAACGGGAAAGTAGCAGTTAACCCAATGACTGTTTTAGCATCTTCTACCGCTAGCAAAATTCCCTCACAACCCGTTGCTAGTAATACGGCTAAAGTTAATCAAGTCAGGCGAGTACCGGAAAATCACCCAACCAAACCTGAAAATAATTCTTCCCTTACTCCCTCCATACCCATCCCCATAGAACAGCCAGTTTCACCCGCGCAAAACATTCCCGTGGCCTTTGCACCAGTAGTTACTGATACGAGATGCAGTGGTTTGACAGTGCTTGAAGGTGAGACAACAAATATACTAGTCCGAGTCTGCAACGAAAATGGGCAATTGTTTTATATTGGTGAGTTGAAACAAAATCCAACCCAGCCCGTCAAAATACCAGCTTGGAGTATTGGTAAAGATAGATATCAGGCAGATAATGGTAGTTTCTCTTACGTAGTTAGTCCGGAACAAGTGGAAATTTGGCGTAATGGTAGTCAGATACGTACCGATAGTTTTTATACTTCTAATAAATAAAAAAATTAGGTTAACTATGAGTAAAAAGATGAGTATTTGCTGATATTTCCTTAAATTTAATCAATGATGAAAAACGTGACGACAACTGTTTTTATAAATTTTCTTACTTTTTGCTGAGACACAAAGGGAAAAGACTTTATGATCAGTAGTATAAAGTACAAAAATCTGGTATTTATTGTCATTTTTTAGCTGTTAGACATAAGGTGTTCACCAATGGAATTTATTGCTTATTCCTCTATGGTCATTGCTAACCAAGAGGCAAATGGTCAGACTGAATATCTCGAATATGAACTACCAAAGTTTGATTTTAGCTGGGGGAAATTGCTCAAGTCTTCCGCTTGGCTGTCTGTAGCTGGTTTGATGGTATTGTTTACGGCCTTAACTCAAGTTAATGGTGCTTTGGCAGCATACGTGCGTACTAATGGCAGTTGTCTAAATGTGCGTACCTCCCCTAGCATTAATGCTAGAGTCGTAGACTGTATCCCTAACGGAACTCAAATCAGTTCCACAGGTAACATCAACGGTTTTGCGCGCCTATCTGGTAACAGATACGTAGCAGCTAGATGGGTGAGTGGAATGTCTGGCGGCCGTCCAACCCAACCCGGCCCTGGTGTTGGTGGAACTGTAACACTGCGCCTTGGTTCTCGTGGACAAGCAGTTTCCGCAGTGCAGAGAGCGATCGGAGTCGAACCCACAGGTTATTATGGTGCAGTAACAGCTCGGCGTGTGCGCGAGTTTCAAGCCAATAATGGCTTACGCGCAGATGGTATCGTTGGCCCAGAGACCCGCAACGCACTGTTTAGAGGGAACCAAAACCAACCACCAACTGGTGGCCCTGTAACACTAAGCTTTGGTTCTCGCGGTTCAGCAGTTTCCGAAGTACAGAGAGCGCTTGGTGTGGAACCTACTGGATATTATGGTACGGTAACAGTCCGCCGAGTGCGTGAGTTTCAAGCCAATAATGGTTTACGTGTAGATGGTGTAGTTGGGCCAGAAACTCGCAGCGCCCTATTGAGAAGTTAATTACGTTAACAAAAATCTTCGCCCTTGCCCCATAGTTTAGAAACTGTGGGGCAAGTTTTTATATAGACGAAACATTAGTATAGCTGGGGACTAGGGACTGGGGACTTTCGAGAATAGGGGTTTAAGAAAGGGGCAGAAAAGCAGGTAAAATATGAGACTGTAATCAAACCGTAAAAATGGGTTAGAACCCGCAATTGGCTTATACCCCTCGCATCAATGATGGGGATTTTACGCATCACGATTCATAGTGCGATTCGTTGTTAGCCAAATCCCGGCATCCAGTCCGGAAATAAGCTAAACCAACAAAATTTAAACCGCCACGTCCCAAGACGAATGTATCACTGCCTTCGCCTCCAGTTAAAGTATCGATTTCTCCAGCAATGTCGATAGGCTATGCTCCAGGAAGATCCCAAATAAGGCGCGATCGCTTAACCGCCTGCCTCGATGCGATCGCATAAGGTAAAGAATCCCTCGGTGGAAAATCGCCGTAAATCCTCTTAGCTTAGTATTTTGCCTTGTCCGTTGCTGTTAACCTTCGTCCTTTCCACCTTCTAGAGCATTACACCCAGAAAGTATTGACTATGGTCACTAGTAGTTCACCAACCCAAAATTGCTGGGCTAGGGCAAGCAGGGGGAGCAGGGGAAGCAGAGGGAGCAGGGGGAGAAAGAGATTTTTTTTGCTGCTATTAACCTTGCAAAGTTCTCTTGGCAGACTACTAGTCCATAGTGACCCAATTTCTGGTAGCTTACAATTAAGGAAAAACTGTCAGTGTCGCCAGTTACGATATTCTATTTTTAGTACTTTCTTTAGTATGTCGCTGTCTTGGGAGAAGTCAAAATGACCATAATATTCCAATTTGCTTTGGTAACGCTTGTGTTGGTGTCTTTTGTCCTAGTTGTGGGCGTGCCTGTTGCTTATGCCACTCCGCAAAACTGGGTGGAATCTAAAAAGCTCCTTTGGCTTGGTTCCGGGGTTTGGATTGCTTTGGTGCTTTTAGTCGGATTGTTAAACTTTTTTGTGGTCTAGACAAGTACATTGTCTTAGCCAAAATAAATAATATCGACACTACAGGGGCAGGAGAGCCACCAATACAGGTACAAAATCCAAGAAAAATTTGCCATTTTTTCTTGTTTTCCCTACCTAAATTGTGTTCTCCTGCTCTTCAATATTTAGAGAAGAAATGTATATTGACAAGAAGTATATTAGATTCCAGGTAGAGTCATGGCAGTTTTCGAGGGAACTTTTACTCAAACAGAACCTTTGCGTTTAGCGGTAGTGATTGGTCGATTCAATGACCTTGTAACCACAAAACTACTAGCAGGATGTCAAGATTGCTTAAAACGCCACGGTGTAGACCCCGATCCCCACGGGAATCAAGTAGACTATGTTTGGGTTCCTGGAAGTTTTGAAGTACCTCTTGTTGCTCGTCAACTAGCGCTCACCCATCGTTATGATGCAATTATCTGCCTTGGCGCAGTCATTCGCGGACAAACACCCCATTTTGATTATGTCTCCGCCGAAGTATCCAAAGGCATTGCTGCTGCTAGTTTCCAGACAGGCGTACCTGTAATTTTTGGGATTTTGACAGTAGACACTATGCAGCAAGCTTTAGAAAGAGCAGGTATTAAAGCTAATCATGGTTGGGACTATGCCATGAATGCTCTAGAAATGGCTAGCCTCATGCGCCAATTGCGTTCTAACGTTACAGACTCTTACACCCAAACCCAATCCTTACCAGCCGCTTTTCCCAATGCCAGCATCGGTAAATTGACCGCAGAATCTGAAGAAGTGTAAAAAAGTCAGGACTTACGCATGAAAACGAAAAATCAAGGGTTTGGACAAGGATATAGGGTATAAATGTTTCAAACTCCTACACCCAGTCTCAACAGACAACCTTGGTGCGTAAGTCCTATTGATTTGTCTCCAGTCCTCAGCTAGCAAAATTTATAAGTTTAAACGGTTGACAAATAAAAATTAATCTGGCATATTTGAATATAGTGAAGTTTGCGGGTATAGCTCAGTGGTAGAGCGTCACCTTGCCAAGGTGAATGTCGCGCGTTCGAATCGCGTTACCCGCTTTTAAGGAAGCATAAAAGTAGCTTGAAAAATCAAAAGCCGCAGTCTAGCCTCCGCTATAATCGTTAGTGTATAAGCTAATCATTTTTTTGTAGCGGTTATACTACACCAGTTACTAGCTGGGTAGATAGACCTGTTATGAGGTGCATAATTAGCCCGAAAACTTCGAGGGAGAGTCAGAGAAACTGAAGACATTTTTCTGTCCATAGCCTCTGGTAGTTCTGCGCCCATAGCTTAAAAAAGGCAGTGGGAGATGTTTATTCACAGGATAACCCTTTATGTGAAAGATGAGTCCTCCCGTCTATCTTCCAAGAAAGGATAGCGCGATCGCCGTTCGCGCAGCTTCCCCGTAAAAAGCAGAACCCATCAGTTAAGCAGAAGCTCAATGGATTGTGTTCAGGTAGTTCGCCACGTAAGCTTAAAAATGTACCCTCTATGCCTGCACTATCAATGTCTGATTAATAGCGATACATTAATTTTGTAATTTTTAGATAGGAAAATGCAGAAATTTTAAACAAGAAGTTAACGTGGTTTTAATACCCACACTCATACAATCCTGATCACTTGTCATGTATGGGGTTCTTAATTTTAAATTTTGAATTTTAAATTGCTGAAAACGCTTGTGCAATCTAAAAAACCCGAAAAAATCGATTTCAATACGGAATACCCGTGTCCTTGCCGTCGCCGAGGGCGGTTAGTCCCGATTACACTGACAGAAGCATTTGGTTGCGATCGCTGTCAGCAAATCTTTGTTGTAGAAGATAATGGCCATGTATTAGAACAGCTTTCCACTACCTATCCCTACAAACGTGCTTGGCGTTGGATGGGGAATAGTTGGCAAGTTGTCCACCCAAAATTGCGAGAAAGCTATTTACCCATAGCATTGGGCATTATTTTCGTGCTAGTGATTATATGGCTACCATTAGCACTGCGACTGGCCAATGGTTCTAGTATCATCGCTTGGGCAATGGTGGCAGTATTGTTGGCTATTTTGCCAGCACTCATGGTCTGGCTTACTTACAGACGATAACTCAATGACCGTTGCAGCTTTAGATGATTGTCCCGAACCCATGAAAAGCGCCAAACGCGCTTTTCAAGCGTCCCTGAAGTTAGGTACTACCAAGGGAATAGATCGTAGTCGCGCTGTTTTGGCAATGGCACAGGCGCTAGAAAACGCATTTGACGACATTTTAGAAGCCAATACCTTGGATCTAGAAGCTAGTCGAGAAATGGCAGTGCCAGAACTGATTTTAGACTGGCTGAAATTAACTCCCACCAGGTTAGAGATTACAGTAGAAATTCTGCAAAGGTTGGGAGAAATATCAGACCCATTGCGTCGGGTGAGAAACGCCGACTATCAGCCAGAAGATTCTCAGAGTTATTCTCAGTTAATGCCTTTGGGAGTAATTGGATTTATTTATGAAGCGTTTCCCGATTTAGGAGCGATCGCCGCAGGTTTGTGTATTAAAACTGGCAACAGTATTATCCTCAAGGGTAGCACAGAAGCTAGTCATTCTAATGCGGCGATCGTGGAAGCATTACAACACGCGATCATAGAAGTTGGTCTACCATCAGGCTGTATAGAACTTGTCACTACAGAACATGGCGGTTCACTGCGAGATTTAATCACCCAAGACCAATATATCAACTTGGTAATTCCCTACGGACGTTCCAGCTTAGTACAGCAGGTAATGCGCCAAGCGACTTGCCCGGTGTTAAAGTCAGCAATGGGTAACTGTTACCTCTACTGGTCGTTAAATAGCAGCTTAGACATGGTACGTTGGATGATTCTCGATAGCCATGAAAGCGAACCAGATCCCGTCAACGCTATCGAGAAAGTCTTAATTCATCGTCAAGCTATGCCTTCATCTTTAGCTGTTTTGTGGAATAGCCTCAAAGAGAAAGGGTTTGAAATTAAAGGCGACGGGGAACTAGTAGAAGCCTTTCCCCAGTTGCAGCTAGCAAAAGATAACGAATGGGGCAACGCTTATTTAACTAAGACAGTAGCATTTAAACTGGTAGATAGTTTGGATGGAGCGATCGCCTGGATAAATCAATACAGTAGCGGTCATGCTGACTCTATCGCCACTGAGTCCTATCAAGAAAGTCGCCAATTCGCCTTAGGAGTTAACAGCGCCGCCACCTATATCAACACATCCCCGCGCTTCTCCCGTAACCCTTCACGAGGTGATTCTGTGTTTTTAGGTATGTCCAATCAAAAAGGTCATCGCCGGGGGTTTATCAGCCTAGAAACTTTAACTACCCTCAAGCACATTATTCAGGGGAATGGGAGGTTTTAAGTTTGGCTAATAATGTTTTTCCTCTCCCCTTCCTTGCCTCTTAAGAGACACCGTACCAGGCGATCGCAGGTCATGATAAGTTGATCTAGTACCCCTGTAGAATGATGCTGGGGTTCAAAAAAATTAACATCACAAATTTATGACAACTGAAATTAATATTCCTAGTTTAGTCAATCTCGAATATATTCCCTATATTGATGAAAATGGGCAACTACCAGAAAATTATCAAGAAAAGATAGGAGTATATGCAATTTTTGACCAGGAAAAAACATTGCAGTTTGTGGGATATTCTCGTGACGTTTATTTAAGTTTGAGACAGCATTTAGTCCGTCAGCTACAACATTGCTACTGGGTGAAGGTTCAAACAATTGAACGTCCCAGTCGGACTGTTTTAGAAAATATTGAAAAGGCTTGGATAGCCGAAAACGGAACTATACCTGTGGGAAATGGCGAACAGAAAGAAATATGGACGCAGCCTGTAGATGTGAAAAAATTCATGACAGACGAAGAACAGACGAATTATCACAAACCTACTAATGATGAACTCACACAAATGAAAATTCTTAAAAATGTAGCTCGACGAGTAGAGACGGAAATTTTAGCATCTTTAGAATTACGTGGGTTAAAAACTCAATTGCGTTTTAATCCTAAGTTAAAAGAAGACGGTTTACTAGATTTGAAATGAAACTTGCCTGGAAACTTAGGTAAGCAGGAGAAAATAAATTTTGACTATGGACAAATGACGACTGACAACGCCTATATTAGACTAGCTAGTCTCTGAAGTCTGCTATGACCATACAGCTGTTGAACGATCGCTATCAAGTTATCCGCACATTGGGTGCTGGAGGGTTTGGTGAAACCTATCTGGCTGAAGATACCTATATGCCTTCTAAGCGGCGGTGTGTGGTCAAACAATTACGACCGATTCAAAACAATCCTCAGATTTACCAGCTAGTACAGGAAAGGTTTCAAAGGGAAGCAGCAATTTTAGAGGAATTAGGTGGTGCAACAGAACAAATTCCGGCATTATATGCTTATTTTTCCGCCGATGGGCAATTTTATTTAGTGCAGGAATGGGTTGAAGGGGATACACTTACAGCCAGACTACAACAACAAGGGTTATTTACGGAAAGTGCGATTCAAGAACTTTTAGTAAATTTGTTACCTGTTTTGGAATATGTCCACGGTAAACACATCGTCCACCGTGATATTAAACCAGATAACATTATTCTGCGTCATCGTGACGGTAAACCTGTACTGATTGATTTTGGTGCTGTGCGGGAATCAATGGGAACAGTCGTCAATTCCCAAGGTAATCCTACCAGTTCCATTGTCATTGGTACGCCCGGATATATGCCCAGTGAACAAGCGGCCGGAAGACCAGTTTATTCCAGCGATTTGTATAGTTTAGGTCTCACAGCCATTTATTTATTAACTGGGAGACAGCCACAAACCTTAGAGATAGACTCCCAGACTGGGGAAATGATTTGGCGACAGTACGCCAGTCAGATCAATCCGGTTTTAGCTAGTGTACTTGATAAAGCGATCGCCTACCATCCACGCGATCGTTATGCCACTGCTAGAGCCATGTTAGATAATTTACAAAGTATCAGCAGTCCCATTCCCCCTACACAACCGTATTTTGCACCACCTCCAGTAGTATCTGCGCCACCACAGCAGACTGTTCCCGTAGCGCCCCAAGCAAACGTTACAGGTAATAATCAAAAAGGTATCCTCTTTGGTAGTTTGATTGCAGGCGGCTTAATCGGTGCATCAGTAATTATCGGACTAGCATTTACCAGGACACCCCAACCTGTAGCCGAAAACAACAACACATCTCCAGTCAACTCAGTCATAGAAACACCACTAAGTAAAGCAACTCCTGAGGTTACCCAACCGCCAGTTACTGCACAACCTATTGTCCCATCTCTTCAACAACAGGTTAACCCTTCACCCGTTCCCTCCATCACATCTGCACCAATAGATGTAAACATCAATAACAATAATTATTTGTGGCTTTCCCAGCAGGCTGTGACCGATGCAGATTTAGATGGTAAAAATGGTTACACTCTAGATATTATGCGTAATACCGTGTTTGCTCGTCATGGTCGCCGTTTTGATAATCCAGGTTTACAAGATTACTTTAATAATCAACCTTGGTATAACCCCATATATTCACCTAAAGAATTTCCTATAAAATTGCTAACAAGACTAGAGCAACGAAATGTAGATTATATTGCCGCATACCAAAAACGTTATAATTTGAGACATTTTAAGTAATTAGTTAGCAGCTTCTAGAGATTTTTGAATTTGTTTTAATTGTTGCCAAAGTTGGTGAAAAAGTAAGGATAAGTATCGATAAATTTTGAGATGTTTGGTGCGATTTTAACTATTAACTTATGAATCCAGTAGATATTCTTATTCTTTCCAATGGGCCTGGTGAGGTAACAACCTGGGTACGTCCTGTAGTTAAAGCTTTACGTGAAAAACTTGGTGATGACCGTTTTCAGGTCAGGATTTCTGTGATTTTGTCACCATGTCCTAATGCTAGTGGCAAAGAAGCAGCGATCGCACTTTCTTACCCAGAAGTAGACAGAGTACAGTCAGCAGAGTATTTTTGGCAATTTTTGCTCTGGGGGAAAACTGTTGACAATTGGGATTGGCGAAGCAAAGGTGTGGTTATTTTCCTGGGAGGTGACCAGTTTTTTCCTGTAGTCATCGGCAAAAAACTGAACTATCGCACAGTAGTTTACGCCGAATGGGAAGCCCGTTGGCATAACTTAATTGACCGTTTCGGAGTCATGAAACCCCTAGTTGCAGCCAAAGCATCCCCTAAATACGCCCATAAATTCACAGTTGTTGGCGATTTAATGCTAGAAGCCAACTCCCAACTCCCCAACTCCCCACTCCCCACTCCCCACTCCCCAATCATAGGCATTTTACCAGGGTCAAAAGCAGCAAAATTAACCCAAGGCATCCCATTAATGCTGAGTATTGGTGAGTATATCCACAGCAAAATGCCCCAAACAAAGTTTGTGATTCCCGTCGCCCCGACTTTGGATTTAAAAACTTTGGCTAGTTTCGCCGATTTCCAAAAAAACCCATTTGTAGAAACCTTTAGCTTTTCTGGCGCTTCCTTAATTTCCCCAGATAACAATCACCAGCGCTCCATTTTGAAAACAGATAATGGCTTAAATGTGGAGTTATGGCAAGAAAATCCTGCTTATGAATTATTATCCCAATGTAGTATCTGCCTAACCACAGTAGGCGCTAACACTGCTGAGTTAGGGGCTTTGGGTGTACCCATGATAGTCTTGCTCCCTACACAACAACTTGATGCGATGCGTTCTTGGGACGGTTTACCAGGATTATTGGCGAATTTACCAGGTGTGGGTTCGACCTTTGCCAAGATCATTAACTGGCTATTTCTTAGACGCAAAGGTTTATTAGCATGGCCAAATATTTGGGCGCAGGAAGAAATAGTCCCAGAACTTGTAGGTAAACTCCAGCCGCAAGAAGTTGGGGAAATGGTTTTAGATTTGCTAAATCATCCTGAGAAATTGGAAGAGATGCGAGGGAAACTCCGCCATGTTCGTGGTGAAAGCGGAGCAGCCCAGAAGTTAGCACAGATAGTTAGTGAAGAAATTGGGAATTAGGAGAGACAACTGACCACTGACCCTTCGGGTTCGCCAGTTGCTCATGGGGGAAACCCCCAAGACCGCACTGGCTCACAACTGTCAACTAACAACTTAATCAGATTGTCCGTCACGTCGTCCTAGTTCGTAGATCCCACAACCCATACAAGCCAGTATACCTGTACTAATAGCCCAACTACGTCCTAAGCTGATTTCCACCCCCCAATTGCATAAAGTGCCAATTACTAGAAATGGCACAATGCTGAAAAGTGAGGCATAAAAGGCGTTTTGAGCTTCTCTGGCTTTGCGAGTTTTTTCAAATTCTATTTGGCTAGTGTACAGCGATCGCTCGGCAAAGTTAAACCAACGGTTAAGTTGCTCGATGACCCATTCACTCAACGGCGAAAAACCTAGATATAACGCCAAAGACCACAGACTAGCGCCGGCGATCGCGATCGTGTTCAACTCAAAACGAAAAGGTAAAATTTCAGTCAGCATGGCTTGAGGAGTCCTGCAAGTGGTCGGATCGACACTTAAGCTAATGTCAATCGACATATTCAGCAATTTTAAGCATAAACGCTAACAATATTTTGAATACTTGGCAACTATATTTTGATGTGAGTCGTCATTCGGTTGGCAGAATTCTCTGAATCAACTCCTGTTCCGAAATACTGAGTTGAAAATTCTCATCAGGATTAATTGTTTATTTTGATACAACTTCTCGGTTTATTAAGTACATACGTAAGTACAACCATAATCTTTCTCTATACTTTTAGATGTTTTTCCCAATCATCTGGTTATTCGATGGCTAATAACCCTCTCTTGTGGTGGCGCTTAAGATAAATTTGACAGGTTAAAGCTTTACATCGTAAGCTGTTTGACTAAAGCAGTAGTAATACTTAAGTACATACGTAAATAGCAATTCTTAGTAACCATAAAAAACATATTTTGACAATGTGATTAATTTAAATTTTGTGATTATTTTTTCCAACTTATTTACAAGAACTTTACAGGAATTAGATACAAACATATTGAGTGGTCTGAGGAATAAAAATGATTAATAGGCAAGAGAGATTAGCATTTTCTGGAGCCACATTATTAGCATTAGGGTTAAATATGTTTAGCTTTATAGCTTTATTCCCTAAGGCGGAAGTTGTTATAGCAAGAGAGACAAGATCAAACACAAGAGCCAGAAGCAGTGGTTGGTTATCAGCTTCTTTCCCAGTAGAAAACTTTCAAGCTTACACATCTGCTTTTGGCTATCGCCGTTCTGCGACTGGTGGAGATGGTTGGGAATTTCATAGTGGCTTAGATATTGCTGCGCCCCAAGGTAGTTACATTCGCAATTGGTGGGCAGGTACAGTGATTAAAGTAGGCGATCGCACAGCCTGTGGTACACATATAGTCATTAAATCAGGCCAATGGGAACATACTTATTGCCACATGGAAGGTTATGTAGACACCGCAAATGGTCGCCGCTTTTTGATTGACCGCCCTGGTGGGATTCAAATTTGGGAAGGTCAAACCATACCCACCGGAGCCAGAATAGGTAGAGTCGGGATGACCGGACGCACCACAGGGCCACACCTGCATTGGGGATTGAAATACGCCAATAATTATGTAGACCCAGCAATGGTCTTACGAGAAATGTTTTCCCAACAACAGATTGCTAGAGGACGTGCAAACGTCAATAATCAGCAATCGCAAGTCATTATTCAAGAGTCAAATAATACTCCTAATTTTGGCTATTAGTAAATATTAAGTAGTGGCGTGGCAAGGCTAAAAAAGTGCCAAACTATTTCCATTGAGATATGAGATTATGTATAAAAATAAAAATTATCAAAAAACAACTACTTAATACAGAAACACTGAGAGTTATAAATGCAGGTATATTCAGTGATTGAATCAAAATTATAGCTCCAACACTGAAAATGATAGCAACGACAAAACTAATAAGACTGATGACATTTTTATTCAAAATCCTCTCCGCATTCTCTTCCATAAAGGCTTAATTTACTAATAAGTCATTAGCCTATGAAAATGCTGTAAACAGCATTACTTAAAATGGTTGAGAGCTTTAAATAATAAGATCCCCAACGTATCAAAGAAGTCGGGGATCTGAGTGATGTAGAGACGTTGCATGCAACGTCTCTACATCATTTATTTGGCGCAACTTCATAGAGAATTGGTATAAGGATGTGAGGGTTTTAAACATTTACATTTACACCCCTACACCCCTACACCCTTGTTTAAGTTAATTAAGGAGTTCCGACAGCACCGGAATAAACTAAACCTCGTTGCAAATCTAGAGTCAGAATTGCTCCATCACGGATAACTTGCGTGGCTTTCTTCACACCTACAATTACTGGCACACCCAGACGTAAACCAATCACCGCCGCATGACTAGTTAAACTTTCATCCTCTGTAATAATCCCGCCGGCTTTGCGAATCGCCTCAACAAAATCTGCGCCTGTGCGGGGTGCAACCAGAATATCACCGGCGTTAAAGTTCCCCACATCCATCCCGGTGTGAGCAACCCTAGCACACCCACTTACCAAACCCTGTCCTAGACCAATTCCCTGACCTAGAACTGCTGTCACCACTTCAACTTTAATCAAGTCCGTTGAGCCAGATACCCCTTGGAGTGTCCCAGCTGTCATCACGACTAAATCGCCTTCAAACAGTAAACTATGCTCTTGGGCGACGTTAATGGCGGCTTGGAATGTTTGACCAGTGGAAGGTAATTCTAATACCAACAAAGGTTTTACGCCCCATACCATTTGTAGCTGACGAGCTACGTTGACATGGGGTGTTACCGCTAAGATTGGTGTTTGGGGGCGGAACTTGGAAACGTTGCGTGCAGTCGCCCCTGTTTGGGTCAGAGTCATAATTGCTGCTGCTCCCAACTGTTCAGCAATTTGACCTACAGCTTGGCTGATGGCGTTGGGGATAGAACGGCGGTTATCTCGCATTTGGCGCAATTTACTAGCCATAGCTTCTTCCTGCTCGATGCGTTCGGCAATTCTCGCCATTGTCGCTACTGCTTCCACTGGGTAGCTACCCACAGCCGTTTCATTGGAGAGCATCACCGCATCTGTACCATCAAGAATGGCATTGGCTACGTCGGACACTTCCGCGCGGGTGGGGCGGGGATTGCTCACCATGCTATCTAACATTTGAGTAGCAGTGATGATGGGAATACCCAAGCGGTTGGCTGTGGCAATTAAGCGCTTTTGTAGTACGGGAACATCTTCTGCTGGTAGTTCTACACCTAAATCGCCTCTAGCCACCATTACACCATCACATAAAGCGAGAACTGCTTCCATTTGTTCGATCGCTTCATGCTTTTCTATTTTGGCAACTACTGGCACTTGTTTACCAGTACTGGAAATTAGTTCTTTAATTTCAATGATGTCTTGGGGATTACGGACAAAGGAAAGAGCTACCCAATCAACGCCCTGGTCTAAACCAAACATCAGATCCTCACGATCCTTGTCGGTCATGGCTTTAATTGAGAGATAAACGCCAGGAAAATTGACACCTTTGTTATTAGATAACTTACCTGCTACAGTCACCCGACAATGTAAATCCCCTTTGTCGCGGTTAATATCCTCCACCACCATTTCTACACGGCCATCATCCAGGAGGATTTTTGCGCCTACAGGGACTTCATCGGCCAAGTAATCGTAGGTGACACAGCTAATTTCCTGCGTACCAACAACCGGGCGATTTGTTAGAGTGAAGCGATCGCCTTTAGCTAAAACTATAGACCCGTTTTCAAACTTTCCCAAGCGAATTTTTGGCCCTTGCAAATCTTGGAGAATTGCCACTGGCTGATTTAGTTCAAAAGCGGTTTGCCGAATTAGGCGAATACTACGCTGATGGTCGGCGTGGGAACCGTGGGAAAAGTTAAGTCGCAGCGTTGTTGCACCCGCTTCAATGATGGCTTTCAGCATTTCGGGGCTACTAGTGGCAGGGCCAATTGTAGCGACGATTTTTGTCCGGCGTACAGAATCTCTTAATTGCATAGGGGCTGATTCTAGGGAGCTATCTAGTGAGTCATAGTAAATTAAGGGGCATTTAGTTTTCAGTCACTGTTATATCCGTGACTCAAACTATGGGAGATGTTATGGAACTGTGAGATAGACTAGATATCGTACACTAATCTGGGTTCCATCCTTCCGTGGAGAAGGTTTCTTACATCAAAATTATTCGTGATACGGATAGCACACCCTATTGATCAGCAAATTTTTATGGAAAATGGCTGTAAGGGTTTTGGTAAACTACTCTTCTGCACCCCTTACCTCAACTATTGATTTCTTGTTTTACTGGGTAAATCCCAAAATACTTGGGTCTTGTCTGGAATCATAGCGCTATTCATCTGCTGATCAGCATAGGTTTTTGATAAATCTCCCTATACAAAACATTACAAAAGTTTATTATCCTCTAACATTTGTCGTATATTTGTAATGTTTGATCACAAAGGAGACACAAATGCTCTCATTGGAGGCAAAGCAGTTACCAAAAATCCCACCAAAGGAATTTTTAGCGCCTCCTGGTGATTTTAACCCCACGATGCTTTTATTTTCGGCATCGGTGGTCATGTTGATTTTGTCGAACTTTGGTTATTGGCTTTGGCAATGGCCTCATTGGGTATGCTTCAGCACAAATACCCTAGCTTTACATTGTGCAGGGACAGTTATTCACGATGCTTGTCATCAATCTGCCCACCGCAATCGGATAATTAATGCCATGTTAGGTCATGGGAGCGCTTTGATATTGGCTTTTGCTTTTCCTGTGTTTACGCGGGTACATTTGCAGCATCACGCCCATGTTAACCATCCCAAAGATGATCCTGATCATTACGTCTCTACAGGTGGGCCACTGTGGTTAATCGCCGTGCGGTTTTTGTACCATGAGGTATTTTTCTTTCAAAGAAAGCTGTGGCGCAAATATGAACTGCTGGAGTGGTTTATCAGTCGCTTAATCGTCATTACAATTGTTTACATTTCCGTTCAATACCATTTCCTGGGCTACATTCTCAATTTTTGGTTTATCCCCGCATTTATAGTTGGTATAGCTTTAGGACTATTCTTTGATTATCTGCCCCATCGTCCTTTTGTAGAACGCGATCGCTGGAAAAATGCCCGCGTTTACCCTGGAAAACTACTCAACATCCTAATTATGGGGCAGAATTACCACCTAATTCATCATTTATGGCCTTCCATACCCTGGTATAACTATCAGCCAGCTTATTATGTAATGAAGCCACTGTTAGATGAAAAAGGCTGTTATCAAACTTCAGGATTATTGCAGAAAAAAGATTTCTTTGAGTTTGTGTATGACATCTTTTTAGGGATCAGATTTCATCATCACCAAGAAGAAAAAATCTCAAGTGATAATCTAGAGGCATAGCGCGATCGCCACTTTGTATGTCCACCCCCCCTTATCTTCAACTCAATACTGTTCTGCAAAACTTCGCAGAGATTCCAGCAGATGAAATTCAAAAGTTAAACCAAACTTTTTACCCACTACCTTTAACTGCTGGAGAGTTTTTCATTCAGGCGGGTGACATACCTTGGCAAATTGGATTCGTTATTTCCGGAATCTTACGTCTCTACTACGTAAATTCATCAGGTACAGAATTTATAAAATCATTTTGCCCAGAAAAACATTTTGTTGCTGCCTACAGTGCGCTGATTTTGAAACAGCCTGCTCAATTTTCTATTGAAGCTTTAGAAGACTCATTATTATTAGTTGCCGACTATGATAAGTTCACCCAATTATGTGCAGGGCATTCATGCTGGCAGACAATTAAGCATAAATTTTTAGAAGCATTGTATCTTAAAAAAGAAAAACGCGAGGCAGAGTTACTCCTAGATGATGCCACGACCAGATACCAAAAGTTTCTGGCGGAATATCCTCATCTAGATCATAGAGTCAGGCAGTATCACATTGCCTCTTATCTAGGTATTTCACCTGTGTCTCTTAGCCGAATTCGGAAAAATTTCCCTCCTGATTAACATAAGTTAATGACTTCACCATTACTCCAGATTACATCTAAAGAAGATGTTCTGAAATGCACTTACTAAACTAGCAATGGTGAAAAAATTATTACATCCGGCTTACAAGAAAAAACCTAAAATCGCCACCCAAGGCAACACAGTTTTAATCACTGGAGGTGCATCAGGAATTGGTTTGGCACTAGCACACAAATTTCTGCAAGCGCAAAATACAGTGATAATCACTGGACGGAATCCTGAAAAATTAGCTGGCGTAAAGGCATTATGGCCGGAAATTCTCACTGAAGTTGCTGATTTACAGGATTTAAATGCCTTGCAAGAGCTAGTTGATCGTTACCCAAATGTGAATATCCTGATCAACAATGCGGGCATTCAATACAACTATGAATTTGTGAATCCAGAAATTACCCCAGAGTTAATCGAGGCAGAATTACGCACTAATTTAATTGCGCCATTGCAATTGATTAAACTGATTTTACCCCATCTGTTGAACAAGCCCGAAGCCGCAATCATCAATGTTTCCTCTGGTTTAGGATTAGTTCCCAAAGAAAGCGCGCCTGTCTACTGTGGTAGTAAAGCCGGGATACATATTGCTACTAAAGCCTTGCGCTGGCAACTTGAAGCCACATCTATTAAAGTATTTGAAATTATCGCGCCTTTGGTTGATACACCAATGACTGAAGGACGGGGTAAAGGGAAGATTTCCCCTGATGCACTGGTAAATGAATTTTGGCATGATTTCGCACGCGATCGCTATGAAATGCGAATCGGTAAGACCAAACTACTGTTTTTCCTCCAGCGATGGTTTCCCCAAATGGCTGAGAAAATACTCCGACCAGGAATTTAACTAGTAGTCTGGCAAGTCAACTTTGCAAGGTTAATTAATAGGAGCAAAAAAATCTCCTTCTCCCCCTGCTCCTCTGCTTCCCCTGCTCCCCCTGCTTGCATTAGCCTAGCAATTTTGGGTTGGTGAACTACTAGATGCTGACATTTGAGACACGCGATAATTTCTTGGCGTTTCTCCTGTCCACCGTTTAAAGGCGCGGTGAAAAGCACTAGGTTCAGAAAAGCCTAAGAGGAATGCTACGTCATGAATAGGGGTGTGGGGATTGCGTAAATGGCGTATGGCTAATTCTTGGCGTGTCTGATCTAACAACTTTTGATAAGATGTGTTTTCAGCTTGTAACTCCCTCTGCAACTGGCGGACGCTGATGGTGAGACTGTGAGCGATCGCTTCTATTGTGGGTAATTCTCCTTTCAACTGCTGAATAATTTCCCAAACCACCTGCCGAGTATAATTGTCTGCTCGATTTATCTCAGCTAACATTGCTTGGGCGTGTTGTTCAAACACAGAAAGTAAGTTGGAATTAGCCGACAACACCGACAAATTGAGATAATTAGCATCAAAAATTAAGCGATTCGTCGGCATCGAAAAGTGTAATCCAGTTTGAAAGATGCGCTCATGTTCAGAACCATCAGCAGGGCGCGGGTGTTGAAACCAGACAGAATGTAAGTGTAGTGGTTTACCTATGAGAGTTTTTGTAGCTGTGAGTAAAGATGCAAAAGTACTTTCAATCGCGTGGCGTGGTTCTTCTAACAGATAATTTTGCAAGTCATTAACAATATCACAATCACAAAGCACCATACCCTGTTCTACAGAGAAATGAATATGCGCGCCTTGACTAAACAAACGGGTATACCGCGAGAGTTTTTCTAATACTTCTTGAAAAGTTTGGCAGTTGACTAATACATAACCAACAATGCCAAATGTTGCCAAATTAAATACCTCACCCAAATGTAAGCCCAGATTTTCATCACCTGTTAGCTTGACCGCCTGTCGCCATACAGCACTATGCAAAGACCCAGGAATCCGTTGGTCTGGCATTTGTAACAGCGATGAATCAAATCCTGCTGCTGTGCATAACTCATCTGCATTGACTCCACAACTGGCAGCATATTGAATGATGCCACGAGTAATGTAAACAGAGAAAGTTGCTTCTTTCATGCCTCTGGCTGATTTAAGAAAACGGCGCGATTAGTCAACTTCTTGGCAGGATGTGTCAATTCAGGCTCGTGTAGAAAACCTATTGTAGGAGTGTAATCAAACAGCGCCAAGACCACAATTCCGGTGCGTAGCAATGTAACTCAATGGAGGTTGAGATGAATCTGACAACTAATCAACTAGAAGTAATTGTCAATCCTGTGACAGGCGATCGCATGACTGTTATCCAGTCTAGCCTAGAAAATGGCGGAAAATATGCCAAAATCCGCTTTGATTTGCCTCCTGGGGCTAAAGGTAGCCCATTACATTACCACACCAATATGAGTGAAACCTTCACCGTTATAGAGGGTTGTTTAGAGATGGAGGTTGGTAGCAAAGGAAATTGGCGCACACTGAAAGCAGGCGAGAGTGTGCATATTCCGGCTGGGGTACAACACAGTTTCCGCAATAGTTCGTCTGTATGGGTGACGTTTACCAGTGAGAACCGCCCCGCAGGTGGATTTGAGCAATTTATTCAAGGTATGTATGGTTTGGCAATTGATGGCAAAGTTGACCGTGAAGGAATGCCAACCAATCTGTTGCAACTAGCATTGTTGCTGAAAAAAGCAGACACAATTTTAGTCGGCCCGCCGATGTTTGTCCAAAAACTGTTGATTAATAGCTTAGTTCAGATTGGTCATTGGTGGGGGGTCGAGCGATCGCTAAACAAATACTGGAGTCAGAGCGATCGTCATTCATAAATATTACTAATTACCTTATTGTCAATACGTCGGGTATTTCTACCAATGACTACAAAGCATAACCGTATTGACACTTACCTCATCATCTAATCACAACATTATGATCAACCGCTTAAAACTCGTCAGAACTACAGGTAGATTGTTCATTTTTCTAGTTTTTATGTTGAATATCCCTTACCTGCTACTGATCCAGAACTTTGAATATGATGATGTCCTACGTGAACCAGTTGATTATGTCCTAGTCAAATTTCAGACAGGTGGAACTGGGCTGATTCTTACGTGGTTTTTCTTTGGATTGGCTGCATTGTTATTTATCCCAGCAAGTACACTCCTGCATAAAATCCTCATCGGTGAAGAAAATCCTTATTTGATGACGGTAACCATTCTCGGCGTAACATCAGGAGTCCTGCAATCTGTTGGGCTGATGCGTTGGGTATTTGTGATTCCAGTTCTGGCAAATATTTATACTAATCAATCAACTAGTGCTACAACCCGTGAAGCAATCAGCATCGTTTATCAAACGGTGCATCAATACGGGGGTGTCGTCATTGGGGAGTATTTAGGGCAAACTCTGTTAATTTTTTGGACATTAGGTATTGGCATAGCCATGAGAAAATCACCGCTATTTAAAGCCTGGGTTCCCTGGTTCGGACTGATGACATTACCTTTATTAGTTTTAGGACAAAGCGAATTATTGAAAACAGTGATTCCCACAATACCTGTTTTAGAAGTTACACCGATTGGTTTTATCTTGTGGGAAATCTGGTTACTCCTTGTGGGAATTTCTCTGCTGCGAGTATCACCTCAAAGAGTTTTCTAGTTAAAATGTTGACTCTACTACTGGTTGTGCTGCTTGTAGCGCTTGGGGAAAACTCCAATCAGGGCGTAACTTTCTAGCTTCACGCAAATAAATGTGATTAATGGGAGTAGAGGCAGGTAGATAAGCGTGGATTAAAAAACGGATACAGCGCTGTAAACTACCTTCAACGTGCATCTGCTGTACATCTAACATAGCTACATTATCCCAACCCGGACGGGGTCTAGCGATCGCTGCTGGAAAAATCGCATCTAAGTCCCGCGTAACAGAGAATGTCACACTAATCATATCTTGTGGCTGGAGTTGATTTCGCCCTTCCAGTTCGTCTAGCAGTTCACTCACCGCCTCTCGAATTGCTTCCACACTATTTTCCGAAACGGTTGTTGCTCCACGAATTGCACGCAATCGCCACTCCACGCCAAAGTCCTCCTTGATTAGTTAAGTTGTTAGTTGTTGGTTGTCAGTTGTCACTTCTTACTTTTGCCACTGACCAATGACTACTGACTATCGACAATTTAAGGTCTATATAACCACAGTGGTAAACCACTGGTAGACATTTCAAACTCTAGCCAATCTATACTTGCACCCAGCCTTGAGTAACCCTTACGGCTCCCTGGTAAAATTCTACTTAATAAGGGTTTTCGTTCTTCTAGGGTATAGCAAGGTGTCTTCTCAGGATCAAGACCGACTAATTCTGCTGTCCAGCGACGGGCTTCTTCTTCAGTTCCCAAACGGTCTACAACTCCTAATTCTAAAGCTTGCTGCCCGGTAAAAATCCGTCCATCAGCAAAACTTTTAACTTTCTCTACGGCTAAAGACCTACCTTCAGCTACTGTTTGGACAAACTGCTGGTAACTGGTGTCAATCAACTCCTGCAAAATGTCTTGTTCTGGTTCGGTTAGTTCGCGGTCAAATGACAAGATATCTTTGTAAGGCCCAGATTTAATTACCTTGAAAGATACACCAATTTTGTCTAATAAGCGTTCTAGGTTGTTTCCACGCAGAATTACACCAATGCTACCTGTGATAGTTCCAGGGTTAGCCATGATATGTTCTGCTCCCATCCCGATGTAGACACCGCCAGAAGCAGAGATGTTACCAAAACTAGCAACAATTTTGATTTTTTCCCGTAACCGCTTTAAGGCGCTGTAGATTTCTTGGGAGTCTCCGACTGTACCGCCAGGGCTGTCAATGCGTAGCAGTAATGCAGGAAACTTTTTTTCTTCAACAGTTTTTAAAGCTTCTAGCACTCGTTTGCGCGTTCCACTGGCGATCGCACCTGTGATTTCAATGCGAGCGATTTGTTTACGAAACTTTGACTTAAAAGGCCAAACCATGAGCAAATAGAAACCTCGTAATGATCTAAATATAAATTGTCTAGTGGTCAGATGTCTTGACTCTGCTCTTTAAAAAAACAAGCCGCTAGGAGACCCTTATGAATTTTAATGAATTTTTTAAGTTTTGTGTGGTTGTTTTTTTGCTATTGTTAATTCCACAGGTTTGAGATTTTAGTCAAATTCGGTCTAATAATTTCAGTCGAAAAACCTATAAATTATACTTGCATAGTTGATACTTAATTAATCCCAACTAAATTCTGTACTTTTATGCCAATTAAAATATGGCAAGCAAAATTGAATTATCTAGTAAGTCTAATTGGTCAGCATATAATTATTAATTAATATAGTATTTTTCGTTTATAAAGAATAGTCTAACTGTAGACTATTCCATATTACAAACTGTATTTAACACAAGCGAGAAGCGCTGTAAATCATTAGATGCTGCCCTGTGATGATTTACATTTTCTTCTATCAGGAGAAACTTAGTTGATCTCGCTTGTTATGGCCATAGCTAGGTAGATAATGACATCAAGCTAATACCAATTCAAAATTCAAAATACCCTTCGGGAAGGCTGCGCCAACAAAATTCAAAATTAAGAATCAAGACAAAACAAGCATTTGGGACTATGTATCTGTCGCATTCTTTTTTCAAATTGGTATAAGATAAAAGCCTGACAATAAAAGGATTTAAATTCTGTCAACCGTCAACCTTCAACAGCTATCCATTGTTTAATTGAAAATTTATAATTTATTATTAATATTTGTTAAATATAAAAGTTAAAATATTTTTAGTAGGTGTGGAAGTAATAGTAAAATTTACCTTCATAACCTTGGAACTATCAGTATTGAGTTTTGATGACTTAGGAATCTAACCTTAAAATTTGATATCGGTAGTAAACATAAGTATCGAACAGCGCGCCAACAAAACTACAGGTCAGTCCAACAACTAAAATCCCGTGTAGAGCAGAGCCACTACCGAAAATAATCAGGAAATTAAAGATTCCGTTAGCGATCGCCGCAGTTAAGCCTCCCACAAAGGGAACATAGCCACCTAAAGATAGAAAGAGCAGCACACCGCCGATTAAACATAAGGGAGCGACAAAGCTAAAAATAATCGTCAACACCAAAGAACGGAGAAAATTGGTAAAAATAGTCATTTCAGACAAACTCCGAGACTAAAGTGAACAATAGCCGAGCAACTATGTGTCCTCCTTCTACAATACGTGCGATCGCTTCCCAACAGACAAGTTGTCAAAAATCTTAAGTTTTCATTAAATTAAGTGGTTACTTGTTACACAAGTGCGTAAGACGGTAAAACAAGAAAAAAAGCTGAAAAACCCTTATTAAACAGAGTTTTTAGTGCAAAATATCAAGATATTGCAATGTGTAACGTGTTCATGCAAAGCTATATTTCCTGAGAAAATCATTAAGCAAAGTTAATATTTTCCACAAGATGAATGAGCAAGGGAAAATAAATGTTGACTGTTGACTGTTGACTGTTGACTATGGACTATGTACAGATGTTGCAGTGTAACGTCTCCAATGATGGAAATGACTAATAACTAATGACCACATCCAAATCCAGCATAGGAACATGGAGTCAGCGATTGCTGGCGGCAATATTTCTGGGTGGACAAGCGATAGTTCACCTCTTGAGGGGGAAAATTCACTGGCGCAACACCAGAGAACAAATGGCAGCCGTAGGGCCAGATTCTTTGTTTATTGCCCTATTAACAGCAGTTTTTGTCGGCGCAGTGTTTACCATTCAGGTAGCACGGGAGTTTATTAATTTTGGCGCAGGTAATCTTGTCGGTGGAGTGTTAGCAGTAGCATTGACACGGGAATTATCACCAGTACTCACAGCCGTGATATTAGCAGGACGTGTTGGTTCTGCTTTTGCCGCAGAAATCGGCACAATGCGGGTAACAGAACAAATCGATGCCATGTTGATGTTAAAAACTGACCCAATTGACTATTTAGTTATACCCCGTCTGCTGGCTTGCTTCCTCATGCTGCCAATTTTAACCCTCCTATCCTTAGTCACAGGAATGTTAGGGGGATTAATCATCGCCACAAATATGTATGGAATCTCCGACACAGTATTTTTAGATTCCGCCCGTAACTTACTAGAAATCTGGGATATTTGTAGCGCCATGATTAAGGCGTGCTGCTTTGGTGTGTTAATTGCCGTTATTGGCTGTAGTTGGGGTTTGACAACTACAGGTGGAGCTAAAGGAGTAGGACAATCAACTACAACGGCTGTTGTTACGGCCTTATTAATTATCTTCGTTAGTAACTTTTTCTTATCCTGGGTAATGTTTCAAGGAACTGGTGGTGCATTCCAGCCAGGGATATAAGGATAGGGAGTGGATAGTCGGAAAAATTAAAAATTAATGTACAGACATTGAACACAACGTCTCTTCTCATGACAACTGACAACTGACCACTGACTATTGACTAAACTCCTAAAATAAGAAAAGTGTTTACTAAACCAGGATGAGAAACTGTGACCAGTTCAACTGCGCCTAACTCCACAGCAACTGTAGAACTTAAACCTAGTTACAATATCCCCATAGTGTTGGTGATAACAGCTATTCCCCTACTGTTTGTACAACCTTGGGTGGGAATTGTGTTTGCCTTTTTGGGTTTATTTCTTTTATTCCAAACAGTCAGCTTGCGTGTGCAGTTCACCGCCACTGACTTTGACCTCTACAGAGGAGAGAAACTAATTCGCCGCTTTCCCTTCCGAGAATGGCAAAACTGGCGCATTTTTTGGGATAGAGTTCCTATATTGTTTTACTTTAAAGAAATTAACAGCATTCACTTTTTACCGATTTTATTTGACCCTAAAACCCTCAAAGCTTGCTTAGAAGAGCGTTTTCCCCGTATTTAGAGAGATGAGGAATGGGGGTAGACAAGGGGCGCAAGTAAGAATTTTTACTCGTACAGTCAACTGTCAACTGTCAACCGTCAACCGTCCCAATTTCAAGTTAAACTGAGAACTTAGAAATTTTCGGGCAACTCAACAGTATATTTTTGAAAGCTATATTATTTGCATCTTAGGAATTGCACTGTAGTTTATGAACCCTGACGAATCTCAAACTCCAGAACCGATTGATGAGTGGTTGGAGCAAATACAACAAGAAAACCCTAAGCTGGAAAATCCTGAGAACTCATCTGAGGAGTCAGTTCTGGATATCGAAGGGCAAACTCCTTTGGTCGAGCCGTTATCAGCTTCTCATGAAGAATTGGCAAATTCTACAGACAATGTAACGGCGGAATCAACCCATGATTTGGTTCAGCAGTTAGAAACAGAAACTACATTATCGGGTTCAGAATTACCAAATAATCCCTTATACACAGAAGCAGAACAACGCATCGCAGAACTGCAACGTACTGAAGCTGCACTCACAGAAGAAATAGCTAATCTACAAGCTGCTTACAAAACTCTGCAAGGACAACTCAGCGAAACTCAAACCGCATTGGGAAGAATTGTGCAAGAGTCGCTAGCACAACTAGAACAGCGCAAACAAGCACTGCAAATTTCTGTAGAACAGCTAGAACGCCGCCAAGAGCGCATTCGTAATGAGATGCGAACTACTTTTGCAGGTGCATCTCAAGACTTGGCAATTCGGGTACAAGGTTTTAAAGATTATTTGGCAGGTAGTTTACAAGATTTGGCAGCTTCAGCCGAACAATTGCAATTAGTCCCAGCAGTCGTTGAAAGAGAAAAAGCACCAGTCAAAGAAACTAAACCCGCCGAACCTCAAGCAGGTACACCACAGTTTGCTCAACAGCAGTTTCAAGACACGACCAAGCAAATTCGCCGCCTAATTGACCAGTATCGTAACAAACCTGATTATTACGGCCCAGCTTGGCAACTGCGACGCACCTTTGAGCCAGTCCACGCCGAACGAGTCGCCAATTGGTTTTTCAACCAAGGGGGACGAGGTGCTTTGCGGACAATGGGTAGCCGCTTGCAGAATATTTTGATTGCTTCAGCAGCAATTTCGATATTACATAAATTATATGGCGATCGCGTCCGTACTCTAGTTTTAGCTAATACGCCAGAACGTCTAGGAGAATGGCGGCGCGGTTTACAAGACTGTCTCGGTATCGGTCGCCCAGATTTTGGCCCAGATAGAGGTGTTGTATTGTTTGAAGCCCCAGATGCTTTAGCGCAGAAAGCAGACCGTTTCGTGAAAGCAAATCAGTTACCTTTGATTCTCATTGATGATTCTGAGGAGCAAATTAGTCTGGCATTACTACAATTTCCTCTATGGTTAGCTTTTGCTCCCGACCCCAAACTCATGAGAAATACTGACGATGATTTTTAAATTAGTAATTGGTAATTGGTAATTGGTCAGTTCTCTTGCCTCCTGCCTTTGTTGTTAACTTAAAACCCCGGTTTATTCTGAATACCGGGGTTTACTTAATCGGTGCAATTTTAGTTGAAATTTGGGTAAATCTTGCTTGTTTTTCGTTAGGCTTAATTCTTAATTCCTAACTGAAATACTTGCCCGATTAAGGCCAAACTTTCTTCAAACAGTGACTCACGTCCCCAGCGTTGTACCTGTTGACTGAGTAAAGCTTCTGCTTTTTGTTCCGATAAGGAACTCACTTGTTGAAAAAGACCTGCTGCTTGAGCGCCACCGTGGGTTTCCATCCGCATACAACCGCCGGTTTCTGAGCAGATGACTGTACCACAATTCGCTTGGGGATTGGTTGAACTGAGGCGCAAGGCAATTAAATCACCCACAATATCACCCACATCCGCAACTGGAACCCCTGCCAATTCAGCTTCTACTCGCTTTTGGTCTTGGTTGATAAAATGAATGCGCGTGATGTCATAGTCTCCGCTATCCTTTTGATAGGAAATGGGTTGCCATTGCAAGCGACTGGCTAACCAACCCAAAAATAATAATGCTTGGGCTGGGTTGCCTTTTTCGTAATCAATTGTCACCCGGTCAATGTCTCCCAAGGCAGCGCGACGGCTGGGAGAATCGTAAGCTTCGGCTGTCAACTCTTGCCATGCAGCCAGCCTACGCCAGTTTAAATCAGCTAGAGGTACACCTGTCTCTACCAACTTTTGCAGACTGAGTAAATCGCTTTCTGGCTCGTTGAAGTTGCAAGAATCAACAATCACGTTGTTGCAAACTGCTGCCAAGCGTTTAAATAAGATGTTGTTGGGGTCTGGTGTAGCCTTCCACCAGAGGAATTTTGGCAAGCCACCAATCAACAACGCTGGAATCATCCCGCCAATTCTTTCCAAGGCAGCAGGTGTACCACTGAGAGTAATGTATTCACAGCAGATGAGTGTACTGGAGGATTGTTTTTGAATCGGGCAGTAGGCAGAAACTTGAGCCTTGACCCCTTCATCTTCGCCCACAATGGGAAACAGGGCAATAATCCGGCAAGGATTACGGAGGGCGATTTCATCAGCAATTCTGGGGCTGGTGCTGCTGTAACTATAGGAGGTACTGCCATTACTCTCACCATTAGCAGAATTGCCTTGGCGTTTGACAAATTCTTCCCGCAGTTTAGCTATGGTTTCGGGTGTAGCTGTGCCGGTTTCTGGAAGTGCGTACTTGATTTGTACTTGTCGTAGAGCTGTTTCTGTCTGTGGGCCTAAGATGCCATCAATTGGGCCGTTGTAGAATCCTAAAGAAGCCAACAGATATTGGGTTTCTTCTGGTTCATATACTACTAGAGTAAATGTAGTAGCACGAGTAGCCGCAGGTAATGCGCCATCTTCGCCGGTGATGCCGTAGCTTTGCCAAATTTGATTAAGTTCCGCTTCGATTTCGTTCAGCGAAATATCCTTCGGGGCTTGGAGTGAGAAAATGGTGGGAGCTTGGGAAGTCATAGTCAATTTGGTTAGTTGTCAGTTGTTAGTTGTCAGTTGACAGTTAACTGTCAACCGTGAACTGTCATCAGTCAACAGTTGTCATCCTAATTAAAGTCTGCGCCAGCGACGACCATCTTGGTTAATGAGAAATTCTGCTTCTGCTGGTTCCCAGGTTCCGGCTTCGTACTGGGGAATGGTGGCGGGGTCGGCGGGCGCATCCCAAACAGAAAGGGCAGGGGTGACTACCTGCCAAGCTGCTTCTACTTCGTCGGCTCTGGTGAATAATGTTTGGTCGCCCATCATACAATCTAAGAATAGGCGATCGTAAGCGTCGGAAGTAGCTTCAATCCCAAAGGAACCATAGCTGAAATCCATATCTACGGAACGGGTGCGGAATTCGGCTCCTGGCATTTTCACATCAAAACGCAAGGAAATACCTTCATTGGGCTGAATCCGCATGGCCAAAATGTTGGCGTTTCTCTGTTGCGCGGCGGATTGAAACATCCGCGAAGGTACATCGCGGAAGTGGATAGAAATCTCACTGACTTTTTTCGGCATCCGTTTGCCAGTACGCAGGTAGAAAGGAACACCTTGCCAACGCCAGTTGTCAACTAAAAACTTCATGCCTACGTAGGTAGGTGTAGAGGAATTGGGGTCAACTCCTGGTTCTGTCCGATACCCAGGAACTTGTTGACCTTTCATCCAGCCAGCGCTGTATTGTCCGCGTATGGCTGAACGTGACAGGTTGTGTACATCAGCTAGGCGTGTAGCTTGTAGTACTTTTACTTTTTCTGTACGGATACTATCAGCATCCATTGAGTTTGGTGCTTCCATTGCTGTGAGGCAATAAAGCTGCATGAGGTGGTTCTGCAACATATCCCGCAGTGCGCCGGCTTTTTCGTAATAACCAGCCCGGTCTTCCACGCCTACGGTTTCTGCGACGGTAATTTGTACGTGGTCAACAAAGTGACGATTCCACAAGGGTTCAAAAATGGCATTAGCGAAGCGAAATACCAGCAAGTTTTGAACTGTTTCTTTACCCAAGTAGTGGTCAATGCGATAGACTTGGTTTTCTTTGCAATATTTTTGTACTACTGCATTGAGGCTTTGAGCTGATGCCAAATCTCGACCAAATGGTTTTTCAATTACTAGACGATGTTTGTATGGGTCGTCTAACATTCCTGCTCCCCCTAATTGTCTGATAGCTTCAGGGAAGAAGTTAGGGGCGACGGAGAGGTAAAACATCCGGTTTCCCCGTGTACCTCGTTTCTCGTCTAATTCGCTTAACAAATTCTTGAGTTTTTGATAACTTTCCGGGTTATCTATATCCCCAGGGCAGTAGAACAGACCTTGAGAAAAATCTTGCCATAGTTCTCCAAGTTCGACACTGCTATGAGCCTCTTCCATGCCCTTTTGCATTTGTTCGCGGAAGTATTCGTGGCTCCATTCCCGACGGGCTACACCAACAATGGTAGTTTCTGGGGGAATGCGTCGTTCCCGGCGCAATTTGTAAAGTGCGGGAACGAGTTTGCGCCAGGTAAGATCACCAGAAGCGCCAAAGATGACTATAATTTGGGGTTCAGGCATCCCTTGTTGTTGCAGACCAACGCGCAAGGGATTTTCTAGGAGACTAACCATAACAGTTTTGGGATTTTAGATGGAGGTTTGGGGAATTGGGTACTGGGGATTTGGTACTGGGGATGGGGGATTGGGATCAGGTAAATGTTTTCTCCCCTGCTCCCTACTCCCTGCCCCCCTGCCTCTTCCTAATCCCCAGTCCCTATACTGGTGACAATAGCTTGACTTTGCCCTCTAAAGAGTTCATAAGGGACTGGAAGGGCTGGACAAATTTGTTAATACCTTCGATTAACAATTCGTCCATCACGGCATTGATATCGATGTTAATGTCTGGGTCTTTGAGGCTTTCAATCAATTGGTAAGCTTCTGCAACTCCTGTTTCTACACGGTTAGCGACTTCGCAATGGTCGGCACAAGCGGTAATTGTTGCTGGTGGTAAGGTGTTGACGGTATCGGGGCCAATTAACTCATCGACATACATGACATCGCTGTAGTTGGGGTCTTTGGTGCTGGTGCTAGCCCATAATAATCTTTGCACTTTTGCCCCTTTGGCTGCTAGAGCTTGCCATCTATCGCTCTCAATAATTTTTTTGTATTCTTGATAAGCAATCTTGGCATTAGCGATCGCTACTTTACCTTTTACAGCCACCAGTTTTGCTTCTAAACTAATATCATCAACGCCACGGGCTAGTTTGGCATCAATTTTCCCGTCAATGTTGCTATCAATGCGACTGAGGAAGAAGCTAGCAACAGAAGCAATTTGGCTGATGTCCTTACCCTCAGCTAGGCGTTTTTCTAAACCCCGAATATATGCCCAAATTGTGTTGATGTAGCTTTCAACAGAGAATAGCAGGGTAACGTTAACGTTAATGCCCTCAGCTATTACCTGTTCTACGGCTGGTAACCCGGCTTCAGTACCGGGGATTTTAATCATCACATTTTCCCGCCCAATTTCTTGATAATAACGGCGGGCTTCGTTAATTGTCGCT
This sequence comes from Nostoc parmelioides FACHB-3921, assembly GCF_014696625.1. Taxonomy (GTDB): domain Bacteria; phylum Cyanobacteriota; class Cyanobacteriia; order Cyanobacteriales; family Nostocaceae; genus Trichormus; species Trichormus parmelioides. Next base: position 11,450 of record NZ_JACJQL010000034.1, on the reverse strand, counting down.
TGTGTATCATGGGCGATGGTTGGTGGGACTTCGATACTCACATAACCATCTAATTTATTCGAGGCTTCATATACAGGGCGCAAGATATCACAGGCATCACGGATATCTGCAAAAATTAGGGATTCATAAATTTTGTATGTGGGTAATCCCGCACGTACACCAGCTTCGATATCAGCATCATAAATGACATTATTGGCGATCGCCTTTTCAAAAATCGCTGGATTAGAGGTAATCCCACAAATCCCTTGATTTTCAATGAGATTTTTGAGTTCACCCGATTGAATAATGTCACGGCTCAAGTTATCCATCCAGATACTTTGACCGTAATTTTTAATCTCCAATAAATGATTGGTGGCCATAGCTACAGTTTGTTTCACCCCGTAAAAGATGTTTTAAGTGACTTCGACAAAACACACCAAAGTATTGATGGTTACTTTTGCATTTTTGCTTTGTCTATCACTTATTACATCGGCCAGCTGAGATAATCTCTCACATTTAGCTGAGAAAGTGCTGAGTGCTGAGTGATGAGCAAAAATTTATTCCTCTGCTCCCTACTCCCTGGCTCTTAATGACCATTCTGAATAAACGATTCAACCTTGGCTACGTCTTCTTTACTGCCAATAATCAGAGGTGTACGTTGGTGTAGTTTTTTCGGTACAACATCTAAGATATCTACTAATCCCGTAGTTGCCCGACCGCCAGCTTGTTGAATTAAAAAGGCTAGGGGAGCAGATTCATACAACAACCGTAATTTACCTTCAGGGTTTTGAATTGTCCCTGGGTAGAGAAACACACCGCCTTGTACCAAAATTCTGTGGATATCGCTCACCATTGCGCCACTGTAACGAGCTGTGTAGCCTTCTGTACGGTGAACATAGCGGATATATTCCCGCATTGATTCTTCCCATTGCCAGAAGTTACCTTCATTGACGCTGTAAACTGCGCCGTGGTCGGGAATGCGGATATTTTCTTCGCTGAGGATGAACTCTCCTAAGCTGGGATCAAGGGTAAATGAGTGAACGCCCCTGCCCATTGTATAAACTAACATTGTGCTAGGCCCATATAAAATGTAACCTGCCGCAATTTGCTTGCGTCCATTGGTGAGGAGGTCTTTAGCCTGGCCATCACTATCATCACCTTCCTGTTGACGGATAGAGAAAATGGAACCCAAACTGAGATTTGTATCTGTGTTTGAAGAACCGTCTATTGGGTCATACAGTAAGGTGTAACGACCTATGGGGCAATTTTCGGGAATGTAATATGGTTCATCCATTTCCTCAGATGCCAGACGACAAACCAAGCCGCTTTGCTTAAAAACGGAGATAAAAACATCATTGGCATAGACATCCATCTTTTTGACGGATTCCCCTTGTACGTTCACCTCCCCAGTAAATCCGAGAACCCCTTCCATTAGACCAGCGCGGCTAAGGCGACGGGCTACTAATTTACCTGCTAAGGCAATCCGATTCATCAGCGCACTTAAATCTTGTGCATCTGCGGAAAAACTTTGGAGTTGTTGGAGGACGTGACGGGATAAGGTTGTACAATCGCGGTCTAGAGCTTTGTCTGTAGACTCATTGACAGACAAATCTAAGGATTCTGAGGCTTTAGCCATGTTATGTACTTCCTAGCGACTGCTGTTAGTTGGATCAAGTTTGCATGGCAACACATAGTTGCTGCCTCTATCTTAGAAAGGTAATTTGATAACCTAGATGTGATTTTAGATAAACTAAAGAAATCGAGAGTTTAAGCTTGCCATATTGGGGAGAGTTGCGGCAGATAGAAGCATAGGGCTGAGTAAGTGTACTTAGTATTTTGTGTTATCTACGCGATTGGCATCTTAAGTACGACTATTAACATCTTGCACCAATATGATGACGACTTTTGTAGGGTGGGCATCAATCACTTTTAATTGAAAGGTTCATTCTTATAACCCTTCTGCATTAGATACGGAGCCTTTAAGGTAAAGAAAATCCGGCTAGTAGAATAATTTTTGGGGAAATCGCCACTAGTCGGATTTATTATTGAATTTTTATTGCATTGTGCGAGATATTTCTAGCGAATAAGCTGACCTTGCTTTAGCTTGCACATCTTTTAGTATTGGCTGTTAATAGTTGACAGTTAACTGTCAACAAACCATACAAGTGAGTATGTAATTTAAAAACCTCATAGTTGATCAGCCTTATGTGTCTTGACAAATAGCATAAATTCTGTTATTGGGGGCTATTATTGATTAATAATCTTGTTTTTTACCCCAACTACCTCGTCGGTCATCTTCTCGCGGTTTAGCTTTATTGACTCTCAATTGACGACCCATCCATTCTGCGCCATCTAATTCGGTGATGGCTGCATCTTCTTGAGCATCTTCATTCATTTCAACAAAGGCAAAACCACGCATCCGACCGGTTTCACGGTCTGTAGGTAATACAACTCTTTTGACCTCGCCGTAGTCTGCAAATACGGCTTTTAAGTCTGCTTCGGTGGCGCGGTATGAGAGATTTCCAACGTAGATAGTCATGTGGGATCACGTAATTCTTAACAAAGAGCGGCTAGTTCAGCTATAAAAAAGTCTTTAGCAAATATTGCATAGTCTTTTTTAGTTGCAGAGGGTAAATGTTGTAGTGCAGCAATGATTGTTGCTGGCATTCACTCCAACTAAACCTGCCCTGCGACTGAACTAAGGCATACGCTCATATAATAACTGATCGTGATAAGTTTCAAAGTGAGAGATTTTACAATATCTCGCAAATAAAATCAGCAAGTCTTATATGTTTGATTAACAGGAAACAAACGCCGGAAAACCTCGTTTGTCGTTCGGTGATTCAATCAGAGGTTAGGGAAAAGATATTTTCATTTTTTGGTTCTGTAATGAAAATTTTATGATTATGATGCGAGGGGCGATCGCTTCCAAGTTCACAAAACAGGGATAATCAGGGGTTAATAACTTGGTAGCCTCCTGTTGGGGCTGCGATAGTTTTAAATGTTACTTTTCCGGCGCTACTGTTGTAGTAGCACGCAGATATGATCTCATGTTCAATTAAGTAGTGTGTGGAAGAATTGAGCGATCGCTGCGGTAAAATAACGCTGCATCAGTCCGCAGATATGAAGGAACGGTGAATTCCTTGGTCATACCATTGGCGCGATCGCCACATATACTAATCCCAAACCATCGCCCCATCCATCGCTCTAGAGATATTTTTTCTTCCTTGTAAAGTTAGACGGGACAGAAACCGACACCGTTCACTTTGTGCTTTTTACTTAGTTCTTTACTGAAGCTCTTCTAATTGCTTCAAAGTCCTTTTATATTCCTCAGTTTTGTTATTTGCTTGATAGAATTTTGCTGCTTTTTGAAAATCGGCAATAGCGGCTTGCTTTTGACCTAAACGACGTTGAGCAAGACCTCGATTATAGTAGGAGTCTGCGGATTCAGGAGCGAGTTGAATTGCTTGATTAAAGTCTGCGATCGCACTTTTAGTATCCCCTAAAGCCAGATAGGAAAGACCCCTATCATTATAGATAAATAAACTAAAAACTCCATTTGGATCGATTGTGAGGGCTGTGTTATATTTTGCGATCGCACCCGTGTGGTCGCCTAATTCAGCGTGAGCTTTACCACTATTGGAATATACAGAAACATCCTTTGGTCGTGGTCGGAGTTTGATAGCTTGCTCGTAATCAGAAATTGCACCTGCGTAGTCTTTTGAGAAATGACGAATCATTGCCCGATCTAAATAAGCATCTACATCATTAGGATTGAGCTTAATCGCTTCATCGGATTCAGCAAGAGCTTTTTCGAGTTCTTGTCTTGTAATTCCCAGTTCTACCAACGGGTCAGCAGTTGTTTGAACCTGGGAAACGATTACCGGAGATATATTCTGTGAGGAAGTATTGGCGATCGCTTTTTGATTTACACCTATGTTTAGTAACACTAATATGGTTGAAATTCCTAAGCAGCTTGGTAGGATAAATCTATATGTTTTTTGTATCATCATTTCTCCAAAATTTTGATATTTGAGATGGTATGTAAAATGAGTATTCCTAGCATTGGGTAGCTAGATTAGGGAATACTGTGTTTTTGCATGGAAAAATTTACGTAATTAATCGATTGTCAATTATAATTACTTAATATTGATAAAAACGAGACCATTTAGTTGCATTTCATGAATACTAAAAACTTTTTACAAACTATTTTTACAAATTAAAATTAAAGCCAAAAACCTTCAGCATATTTCGAGTGGAATCTATCGATCTATCAGTATATTCCTGACGGATTTTAGGACTAAATTGAGTTGTGATTTTATTGTATTCTGGGGCAACAACACCCACTTCCACTTCCGCAATCAATTTTCCGTCTTGAAACATCCAGGCTTGACCACTACCAGTATCTCTAAACGCAAATAGCTTGCCACCATAGAAGTAAGCCGTTGCTCCATTTTCCCCCTCTGGCCCTTCTATACTAACTCTGGTGGGAATATCTTCCAGCCGGCACAGTTCATATTCTAGACCCTCGAATCTACGCTTTTCTGGACGCACACAGTTTTCATCTACAAAACTGGTATGTCGATCAAATTCATCTTTGTAAGTTAGCTTGGCTTTTGCTGCTACTTGAGCTTGGGTAGATTGTATTTCTGAGTAATTAAATATGCAGAAAATCCCTATAAGTGCTAACAGCAATTTTGAGTATTTGAGCATAGTTACGTGAAAGTAATAATTTTATTTCTAAAGCATAAAATAGTTTTTACTTGCATTCTTCCGTGGAATTACTTTATTTTGAGAATATTATAACGATGTCTACTGTTAGGGTTAACGCATCTCAAACCCAATTGACAAGCAGACTTACCCGATGAAAAAATATAGATAAAGTAGCAAGATTCAAGAAGTAAGAAAATTCCTCTTGCTCTCTATTTTCGTATCTAAAAAGAAGCTGATGTGTAATTTACCATTACTTTGGTCGATTTCCACTGTTGAACCTACACCAAATACCTCACGAATTAAACTAGGTTGCAGTAAATTGTGAGGCGTTCCTACTGCTTTGATTGTGCCATGATGGACAAAATAAATGCGATCGCAATAACTAGCAGCCAAATTCAAATCATGTAACGCTGCTATTGTAGTCACACCCAACCCTTTCACCAACTCCAAAAGTTCCAACTGATAGCGAATATCTAAATGATTAGTCGGCTCATCGAGAATCAAAAACTGTGCTTGTTGTGCTAAAGCTCGTGCTACCAATACTCGCTGCTTCTCACCACCAGAAAGGGAAATAAAGGAACGCTCACAAAACTCCAGCATTCCCACCTGATCTAGTGCTTCCCTGACGATATCGCGGTCTTTCTCTGTTTCTCGCTCAAACATTCCTTGATGGGGATTTCTACCCATCCACACCATTTCCTCGACCGTAAAATCAAATTCCGTTGGTGTCTCCTGTAAAACTACCGCCGTCTGTTGCGCCATCTCACGGGGACTCAAACACCAAATATCTTGACCATTGAGAGTAATTCGCCCTGTATCCGGCTTGAGAACACGGTAAATACAGCGCAATAAACTAGATTTCCCACTCCCATTAGGGCCAATTAACCCGACAAACTCACCGGATGCGACTTCCAGATTAATATCCCGCAAAATCGGCGTTTTCTCAATACGACAAGACAAATTCTCAACTACCAGCCTCATCGTCCCCCTCCTAATGTTTTTGGAGAAAGCTGCATCAACCAAATGAAAAAAGGAGTACCGAAGAGTGCCGTAATAATACCGATAGGTAATTCCTCTGGGGCAATAATCATGCGTGCTAATACATCCGCCCAAATCAGGAAATTTCCCCCCATTAACAGGCTTATAGGTAGTACACGGCGATGATCTGAACCGACGAGTAACCGGACGCTATGAGGTATCATTAAACCCACAAAACCAATCGCCCCACTCACTGCAACCATCACCCCAGTTAACAGTGATGTTACCAAAAATAACTGCTTACGGAAGCGATAGCTATCTGTTCCCAAAGTCATGGCTGTTTCTTCACCGATGAGCAAAGCATTAAGCGATCGCCTCTGCAATAATAAGTACACCATTCCTATTCCCAGAGATCCCATCGGTAAAATCAAATCAGCCCACTTTGTCCCCGACAGTCCCCCCAATAACCAAAATAAGACTCGCCGCGCCGCATCACCACTTCCCGCTTTCAACGTCAAAAAACTGGTAACAGCAGAGAATAAGTAAGATACCGCCACACCAGCTAAAATTAACCGAGTCGAAGAAATCCTTCCCTGACGCTGCGCCAACAAAAAAACCACAATAAAAGACAACATCGCCCCCAAAAACGCCCCCACAGATACCGCATATATCCCCAGGGAAGCGAAAACCCCAAACAGAATGACTAAAACAGCCCCCACCGACGCACCAGAGGAAACGCCAAGGATATAAGGATCAGCCAGGGAATTTCTTACCAAAGCCTGCATTGTCACACCCACCACCGACAGTCCAGCACCCACAAAAAAAGCCAACAGCACACGGGGGAAGCGAATTAACCACACAATTTGCACCTGTGCAGGTGTCCAATCCCCTGTTAAATTGGGGAATAATTGTCCAAGTGCTATTTGCCATACTCTTAAAGGCGGAATTGGTACTGGGCCAATCATCACAGCTAACGTGATGGAGATAATAAGTATAATAATTAAGCTAATTATTAGTAGTTGATAGCGTGTTTTTTGAAATCTCCTTTGTTTCATTCTTTTGGTTAAACAAGAACTTTATCAGTCAACCCAATTCACAACTCGGATACCAGGAATTTGTTGAAAATGGCGAATATTTCGTGTTACTAACGTAGCTCGATTTGCTAAAGCAAAAGCATCAAACATCAGACTCCGCATCAACTTCAGTTCGTCCCCTCTGTTGATAAATTGTTGTTCTCAATTGTGCCAGAGAATCATCATCAGCCAGCATACCGACTTGAGTTAGGAGAACAGAACGACTAGTTTGAGAACGTAACCAGTCATCAATTGCAACCTTCAAAAATCTCCAGTCATTCTCAATTTTGCGCCCAGGAATATTTCCTTGGGAGGCTTGACGCAAAACCACTTCTATGGGTAGACGCAAGTATGCTGAGGCTTCTTCAAGGGTGAGAACATCTGGTAATGTTATTTGCTCCATAGTTAGCTAATTAGATTTACTAATTGAATTTATTCCTCAAAGACACACTTTAATCTTACTGTTTAAACTTCTCTGGATACAAAGCCTCTGCTAACTTCCTCACCCCCTCAATATTACGAATTCCCGGCATTGTATAACTAAAACCCAGGATAATAAATTTATCTTCCTGCACAGCTTTGAGTTTGGCATAAGCAGGATTAGATTTTAGTAACCGTCGCTTTTCTTCGGCTGATGACCAACTAGCGTCAATCAACACAATTACATCAGGTTGACGGTTAATTACATCTTCCCAATTAACTGTTACCCAAGCTTGTTTTTTTTGAATATCTTTAAAAATGTTTTCCCCACCCGCCAAGTCAATAATATGATTGGGCATTCCCCAGTTAGAGACAGTCAGTGGAGGATTTTCGGAATCATACCAGAATATCCGCTTTTTAGTAGTGATTTTACCTAGCTTGGCTTGGGTGATTTGTAATTGCGATCGCAATTCTTTAATCAGCGTTTGCGCTCTTTCTTCCACCCCAAATATTCGCCCAATATCTAATATTTCCTGATAGAGATTATCCATCGTCACCCTATCTGGTCTGAGTTCAGGTTTTTCACATTCAATGGGTAATAAATAAGAATTAATTCCTAACTTTAATAACTCTGTCCGTGCGCCAAGGGTTTGATTATCAAATGCACTATCTTCAGTAGTAAACACAAAATCAGGTTCAACACCTAAAAAAACTTCCCGCGACGGATACTTTGCCGCCAATACGGGAATTTTTCTATATGCTTGTTCATACTCTGGTAAAATCGGATTATCTAAATAAGCTGTACCCACCATGTATTTTTCTAACCCCAGAGCCAGCATCACTTCAGTTGCAGATTGAGTCATGGTTACAGCTCGTTTGGGAGGTTGTTTATAAGTAATATTCAAGCCACAATTTTTGATAGTTACAGGTGTATATTCTGTGCCTATAGATGTTGTGACATTAGGTGATACAACCTTTCCCTCACAACCACAAACTGAACCCAATAGCAGCGAAACCAGGACAATCGAAAAATGTCTTTGCATTCCCATGAGTAAAAAATTTTGGTGAATACAACTTATTAATTAAAACTCAACCGATATCGTTCCAAACAGAGTAAATGGTGCAGCTGGGTCAATATTATAACTGTCTAAGTCATAATATTTCACATTAGAAATATTCTTAAAATTAAGAGCATATCTGAAGTTATTCCGCCGATAAAAAACGGAAGCATCAGCGCGGACATAACTAGGAACTGTAAAAGTATTGGGTAAGATTACCTCCTGTTCTCCAACATAATACAAACCTACCCCCAACCCTAAACCCTGGAGACTTCCTGTTTGAAATTCGTAAGTCGTCCACAATCCCAAACTATGTTCCGGTACACCAACTAATCTATCTCCCACAGGAATTCTATTATCTTTTGTCACCGTACCATCAATATAGGCATAGTTAGCAATTACTTTCCATCCTGGTAAAATCTCCCCAGCAATATCAAACTCAATCCCCTTACTTTCCTGTTCTCCTGTTTGCACACTAAATCTAGAGTCTACTGGATCTGGTGTTAAAACATTTTGCTTAGTCACTTGGAAAAATGCTAAGGTCGCCGAAAGCTTATCATTGAGAAAATTCTGCTTAACTCCTACTTCAAATTGTTCAGTATTTTGAGGTTCAAATTGCTCATTTGTGCGGCCACGTGCTTGAAATTGCGGCGAAAATCCGGTTGTCCAATTAAAGTACAAGGAGGTATTTTTTGTAGGTTGATATACAAGTCCAACTCTGGGAGAAAATCTAGTATTAGATTGTTCATCTAATAAGTCATTCGTAACTCTATCTTCCCGACTGTATTCGTTAAAATCGAAGCGTCCACCCAACAAAACTTTGAAGTTTGGCGTTAATTCAACCAAGTTTTGGGCAAACACACCCACATTTTGAGAAACAATTCTCCGTCCAAATGGTTCACCACCAGTTGAAATAGGAGTTCCACCATATTGAGGGTTAAAAATATCTATTGATAATTCCTCATCTGGGGCAAATATATAATTAAATAAGTTATAGGCTAAATCCACACCAAATAAAACATTGTGACGAATTGTGCCTGTAGAGAATTTACCAGAGATTTGGTTTTGAAAAGTTATATTTGCGTGTTCCTCTTCCGATGCAGTAATAAACCGATTTAGGGTACGCCTATCGTCTTCTAAAGAACCATAATATGTGTATTTGGCATCATCTAATTTTGCGCCCAGGACATTAAACCCTTGACGAAATGACCAATCTTTACTAAATTCGCTATCAAGAGTGTAGGTAAACGAATTAAAAGTAAAATTACCATTAGCAAAATTTGGCTCTCCTAAAAACCGACTTCTCGGAAGCCTCAAAGATTCTGGTTGAATGGGTATTCCTTGGTCAAATACCAGATTATATTTTTGATGCTCAAATTCAAAAGTTATTTTGGTCTTTTCTCCGACTTTCCACTCTATCACCGGAGAAATAAAGAAGCTATCGTTTCTCACAAAATCGCGGAAACTATCAGCATTTTCGTAAGCAACATTCAGCCGATATAATACTGATTTGTCATCTGTTAAAGGGCCTGTAATATCTAAAGTAGGACGAATAAAGTTATAACTACCGTAGGTCAAACTAGCATTATAGTAAGGTGTTTCTAGTGGCTTTTTCGTCACCGTATTTACTAACCCGCTTCCACCTGCATATTGTGTGGGACTACCTCCATAAAGTACGGCTGCTGGCCCTTTGAGAAACTCGACTCTTTCGATATTCGCTACATCACGAGGACTAAAATAACCGTAGTCGGGAAATCCATTTCTGAGAGTTTCAAAGTTAGTTAAAAAGCCTCTAATTCTATAACCTTGGGAAGACACACCCCCATATCCCCGTTCTGGTTGGACACCGCTAACGTTATCCGCTAATTCCGAAAGACGCACAACATTTCTATCTTCAATTACCTGACGCGGGATAACTTGAATTGATTGGGGAATATCTCGGAGTGGCGTATTTGTCCTGGTTGCGGTGACAGCATCGGGTACGGAATAGGTATCGCGTTCTCCTGTCACCGTCAATTCAATAGGTTCATTTGCTGGTGTTTCGCTAGTAGGTGATGTAACTGGTGTGACGATGAAAATTAAACCTGTATCGCTGTCATCTAACTCAACTTTTGGTATAGCGGTTTCACCCGTTATTGTCACCCGAATACTATTTGCATCTTGATTGGTGACTACTACTTCTGTAATTCCTGCAAATGGTTTTTCTTGACGAAATGAGTTACCACTAGGTAAACTTAATTGCGCGTTAGGAATATCGACAATAAAATTATTTCCCTCACTCTTATTGGTAACTTGCAACTTATCAGATGCAGGAGTTTCTAATATTATTTCTAGGCTGTTAGGAGTTTGATTGAGGCGTACCCCTGTCACTTGAATAACTGGATTTTGTTGCTGTGCGAATAATTCTTTAACGCTTGTGTGAGGAAGCTGTATCTCACTTAGTTGGGGAATGTCTTTAATCGCTATCTCTTCGGAATATGCGGGGAAGTTAGCAAAAATTGATATGGTAAAAGTTAGCCATAGATAAGCAAATAAACTATGTTGTTTCACCCTCATTCCTCACACCGTTGACGGTAAATTACACCAAAAAGTAAACACCGTGAGAATAAGTAAAATTACTACCCATGTCAAATGACATCTTGTCAAACTACGCTAAATTAATCCTCAATTATTCAAGAAAAACAAGATGTACGACTTATTTGAAAATCCGAGTATCTGAACATCATGCCTTTTCATGAATTTATGTAAAATCTTCTAAAAATGTATCCCATTAACCCAGTGGTGTTTGCCATACGGATGCTTACACCCTTTCAGGAGATGATCCCGAAGGTTTGTTTCCCGCGATTTTAGGACATGAAGGCGCAGGGGTGGTGGTAGATGTGGGTGCTGGCGTTACCAGCGTCAAACCAGGGGATCATGTGATTCCTCTCTACACCCCAGAATGTCGCCAATGTGCCTATTGTCTGAGTTTTAAGACTAATCTCTGTCAAGCCATTCGTGGTACTCAAGGACGAGGTTTGATGCCCGATGGGACTAGTCGTTTTAGTATCAACGGGCAGATGATTCATCATTATATGGGTACATCTACCAAAGGTTGGGGTGTGAGTGTCATTATTGGTGTCGCTGGTGCAGGACAAGAAATTAGTACTCGTCCCTTTCAATTAGTAACTGGGCGTGTGTGGAAAGGTTCTGCTTTTGGTGGCGCTAGAGGGCGTACAGATGTGCCGAA
>NZ_JACJQL010000033.1 GCF_014696625.1 Nostoc parmelioides FACHB-3921 | reverse complement strand
CCATCATCGACTCACAAGGTCGTGTAATCAATACCTGGGCTGACATCATCAACCGCGCTAACTTGGGTATGGAAGTAATGCACGAGCGTAACGCTCACAACTTCCCCCTAGACTTGGCTGCTGGTGAAGTTGCTCCTGTTGCTATCAGCGCTCCTGCTATCAACGGTTAATTCTCAAGTCTTAATTCAATAAAAAAGCGTCCCCTTTTCAGGAGACGCTTTTTTGTTTTGGAGTGATGTCTAATAAAGGTTAAATTATACCAATTTGAAAAAAGAATGCGATAGATATACAGCCCCAAACGCTTGTCCTGTCTTGATTTTGAATTTTGAATTGGTATTACACTAGATTTTTATTGTTCAGTGGTGTAGTTAAAAAGAGGCGATCGCCTTAATATGGCATGATTAATCTCGTCTAGTAAGGATAGCGTGTTCAAATATGACCTCTGCTAGACGTTCAGCCTGATTCGGTCTTGTTCCCACCGTAAATTCACCAACCAGTGAGTAATAAGCCATTTGAGCGCGGACTTTCGCCTCTAAAGGTGTAAAGCCAACTTGCAAGAATAAATTTTGTGTGTAATTTAGCCGACTTTGATCTACTTGCAACATGATATCGGCAACATTTGCAGCTTTTGTAGCCCATGCGCGAATTGCATTTTCTAATCGACCGTCAATTTGAATTGCGAATTCAAATAAATGTAGCAATTTAGTAGTTGCGTCCCCACCTATTGTTTCGACTCGCTCAATTAAACTATTGGTTTCACCTTTCACCCATTCCTGTAAAATTGCTTCCAATAAATCATCTCGGTTCTTGAAGTGCCAGTAAAAGCTACCTTTTGTTACCTTGATCAACTTTGCAAGTGGTTCTACTCTGACGGCTTCAATTCCCCCCTCCGCCAAAACTTTTAAACCAGCATTAATCCAGTCCTGTCGTTCCAGCTTGATGTTTTCTTGTTTTTTTTCCATACGGCAGCGTATTGACATTTATTTGTTGAGCTATTAATCTATTTCCATACGCTACAGTATGGAGAAGATAAATAAGTGAGTAACGCAAATACAGAGCTACTTTTGCAATGGGCAAATTTATGGTCTTCAGGAAATGTAGAATCGTTTCTCTCGCTTTTTGCTGAGGACTGCTACTACGAAGATGTGGCGTTTAGTATGGTGAGTAAAGGTAAAGAACAACTCAGAGACTTTTTTAGCGCTACTCGCACAGCATTACCTGATTTAAAAATGAATGTACAGTCTTGTTTTGCATCAGAAACCAATGGCGCGTTAGAGTGGGTCATGCAAGGGACTCATAAGGAAGCATTTCATAATGTACCAGCATCCCATCAAATAATTGAGGTGCGGGGCGTGACATTTATTAATCTAGAAAACGGAAAAATCAAAACTAATAAAGACTATTACAATCTTGCTACTTTATTACAGCAGATTGGAATGTTACCACAGTTTTAGCTAATGTTAGTTAGGCGATGTGCTGTTCGTTCATGGATGTACACAAGCCCAGCCGTTTACGAATTTTCAGTAATCGCCTACCTTGGAGCAGTATTTATTAACTAATAACTAACACTTAAATAAGTGAATGCTGCTCACCATCACCATCACCCATTCCCCAGCGACGGAGTTAGGCTATTTACTCCATAAGCACCCAGACCGTTGTCAGTCGTTTTCCCTGTCATTTGGACAGGCGCACGTTTTTTATCCAGAAGCGAATGAACAAAAATGCACGGCGGCGCTGTTGTTGGATGTTGACCCGGTGAAGTTGGTGCGGGGGAAAGGTGCAACATTGGAACAATATGTGAGCGATCGCCCTTATGTGGCATCATCTTTTATGAGTGTAGCGATCGCACAGGTATTTAGTACAGCTTTAGGCGGACGTAGTAAGGATAAGCCAGAATTAGCCCAAACGCCTCTACCTTTGGTGGCGAAACTATCGGTTTTACCCTGTCGTGGTGGTGAAGGTTTTCTTCGACAATTATTTGAGCCTTTGGGTTACAGTGTGAGCGCCCAAGGTCACGTTTTAGATGAAAAATTCCCAGATTGGGGAAATAGTAAATATTTTACAGTTGAACTCCAGCACACCATACCCTTGAGTGATTTGTTAAGCCATCTCTACGTCCTAATTCCGGTACTAGATGATGAGAAACACTATTGGGTCAACGAAGAAGAAATCGAAAAATTACTGCGTCATGGAGAGGGTTGGTTATCGCAACATCCAGCGCGAGAACAAATCACCAGACGTTACCTCAAACGACAGCACCGTTTAACTCGTACTGCTTTAGCACAGTTAGCAGAGGAAGATAATCCCGACCCTGATAGTGTGGAAGAAACCCACGCAGAGGAAGAAGCGGCGGTAGAAAAGCCAATTAGCTTAAACCAAAAGCGTATGAATGGGGTGGTTGCTGCTTTAAAACAAAGCAATGCTAGGCGCGTTATCGATTTGGGATGTGGACAAGGTAATTTATTAAAAATCCTTTTGAAAGATAGCTTTTTTGAGCAAATTACAGGTGTAGATGTTTCCTACAGGTCACTAGAAATTGCCAAAGAAAGATTAGACCGCTTGCGTCTTCCCCGCAACCAGTGGGAACGTTTGCAATTAATTCAAGGCGCATTGACTTATCAAGATAAACGCTTTCATGGTTATGATGCTGCGACCGTGATTGAGGTGATGGAGCATCTTAATTTATCACGTTTGGGTGCATTTGAGCGAGTTTTATTTGAATTTTCTCAACCGAAAACAGTGATAGTAACCACACCAAATATTGAATATAACGTCAAATTTGCCAATCTACCGGCAGGGAAACTGCGCCATAAAGATCATCGCTTTGAATGGACGCGATCGCAATTCCAAAATTGGGCAAATAAAATCACAGAACGCTTTGCTTATAAAGTCCAGTTTCAACATATAGGAGAAGAAGACCCAGAATTTGGTTCACCTACACAAATGGCGGTTTTTATTAATAGGTAAGGGGAGCAGGGAGAGAACTGTTGACTGTTGACTGTTGACTAATAATTAATAACTATGAAAATTACTATTCCTGAATTATCTTTAGTTGTCCTGATTGGCGCTTCTGGTGCAGGTAAATCGACATTTGCACGTCAGCATTTTCAACCGTTTGAAGTGATATCTTCTGATTTTTGTCGTGGGTTAGTTTCCAATGATGAAAATAGCCAGTCTGCTTCCAGGGATGCTTTCGATGTCCTCCACTATATAACTACTAAACGCCTAGTCGCAGGTAAATTAACAGTAATAGATGCAACTAACGTCCAGCCAGAAGACCGCAAGACTTTACTGCAAATGGCCAAGCAGTATCATTGCTTTGCAGTGGCCATAGTTTTTGACCTACCAGAAGAATTATGCCACGAACGTAATCAACAAAGAAGTGACAGACAATTCGGTTCCCATGTAGTCCGTCGTCACACCCAAATGTTACGGCGTTCTTTGCGTGGTTTAGAAAAAGAGGGTTTCCGCTACGTCTATACCCTCAAATCACCAGAGGAAATCGCCAACGTTGAAATTGAACTCCAACCCCTATGGAACAACAAAAAACACGAACACGGCCCCTTTGACATCATCGGGGATATCCACGGTTGTTGTGATGAGCTAGAAGCTTTACTCCAGCAATTAGGCTATGAAAAAAGCAAAGGAATTGAAGATACAGTCTGGAACGCTCCCACCTACTACCACCCCCAAGGACGCAAAGCGGTCTTCCTTGGTGATTTGGTAGACAGGGGGACACGTATTTTAGATACAGTCAAGCTGGTACGCAACATGGTGACGGCAGGTACAGCCATCTGTGTTCCTGGTAATCATGAAAACAAGCTCTTGCGGAAACTACGAGGTAAAAATGTCAGAGCAAGTCATGGGTTACAGCAAACCCTAGATGAAATTGCAGCGTTACCAGAAGCAATCCGCACACCATTCACCAAGGAACTGACAGATTTTCTCGATTCCCTCGTCAGCCACTACTTACTTGATGACGGACGCTTGGTAGTAGCGCACGCAGGAATGAAACAGGAAATGCAGGGACGGGGTTCTGGTGCGGTGCGGGAGTTTGCCTTGTACGGTGAAAGTACTGGTGAGATTGACGAGTTTGGTTTACCAGTCCGTTATAACTGGGCTGGAGATTATCGGGGTGAGGCGCTGGTAGTCTATGGACATACGCCTATACCTGAGGCGGAATGGCTAAATAATACTATTGATATCGATACAGGTTGTGTGTTTGGTGGCAAACTGACAGCCCTGCGTTATCCCGAAAAGGAACTGGTGAGTGTTCCTGCGGCGCGGGTTTACTGTGAACCCGTGAAACCTTTGGTTGATAACAGTATGACGCGGACATCCCAGCAGGAATTTGATGATGTTCTCAATATTGAGGATGTATTAGGTAAGCGCATCATCAATACCAAGCTACAACCAAATATCACCATTAGGGAAGAAAATGCGATCGCAGCTTTAGAAATTATGAGCCGTTTTGCTGCTAATCCTCAATGGCTGATTTACCTCCCTCCCACCATGTCCCCGGTGGAAACCTCCTCAGAGCCTGGATACCTGGAACACCCATCCCAAGCCTTCGTCTACTACCAAAAGCAAGGAATTACGGAGGTTATATGCGAAGAAAAGCATATGGGTTCACGGGCTATTGTGGTTGTTTGCCGAGATTTAGCAACGGCCGAGAAACGGTTTGGTGTAGTGGATGAAGGTATTGGTATTTGTTATACCCGCACAGGTAGGAGATTTTTTGATGAGCCAACATTAGAAACGCAACTTTTGGCGCGGGTAAATGCTGCCCTGACTGACAGCAGATTTTGGGAAACATTTAATACAGATTGGGTATGTTTGGACTGTGAACTCATGCCCTGGTCAGCAAAAGCCCAAGGATTAATAAAAGGGCAATATGCACCAGTGGGTGTAGCATCACGCCTAGCTTGCAATGATGCCGTAGAATTACTACAACAAGCAAGCGATCGCGGCCTCAATATTACTACCCAACTCACTCACTACCAACAACGAGCAGAGATGGCAAATCAGTACATCACTGCTTACCGTCGCTACTGCTGGGATGTCACCGATATTGGAGACTTAAAACTAGCCCCCTTTCATATCCTCGCTACAGAGGAAGCGGTGCATATCGACAAAGACCATCGTTGGCACATAGAACAAATTACCCAAATCTGCCAATCAGACCCGGATTTACTCCTTCCTACCGCTTACAAAGTTATAGATTTAACTGACCCTAGTAGCCAAGCTGAAGGGGTACATTGGTGGGAAAAACTTACCCAAGTCGGGGGTGAAGGTATGGTTGTCAAACCCATGCAATTTATCGTCAAAGGTAGTCGGGGTATTGTGCAGCCTGCGGTGAAATGTCGCGGACAGGAATATCTGCGAATTATCTATGGCCCTGAATATTCAGCCCCAGAGAACTTGCAACGTCTACGCCAACGAGGGTTATCTCTGAAACGTTCTTTGGCCATGCGAGAGTTCGCCTTGGGTGTGGAAGCATTAGAGCGATTTGTTGCCCATGCTCCTTTACGTCATGTACATGAATGCGTGTTTGGAATTTTGGCTCTAGAAAGTGAACCTGTCGATCCACGACTGTAGCACCTCTTGAATCAATTCAAAATACCCTACGGGAAACTAAAGCTACAAAATTCAAAATAAAAACTCCACCCATAAAAGGATAAAGTTTTTGTCAGTGGTCAGTAGTAAGGACGGGTTCATGAGCAATCATTGTTGATCCATGACAATATTAGTGAACCCGCCCGTACAAAGATATGTACAAACCACCCACTCTTAAGATGGTGTATTAAACCAGATTCAAAACAACTGACAACTGACAACTAACAACTGACATACGCAGTGTAATAAAGTCGAGCTTATAGTAATTTGTCTTTAGGCTCTTCCGGAAACACCAGACAGTCAAGAGAATACTTATATAAGGACTAACTCAGTAACCAGCTCATGAACCACCACATGATCGGTAAAGTACTGCAAGCACGCTACCAAATTGTTCAAAACCTGGGTTCAGGGGTATTTGGACAAACATACATTGCTGTAGATATCAATTACCCGCATCAACCTAAATGTGTTGTTAAACAACTTAAGGTCAACAGTTTCCACTCTAGTCAGCTAGATACAATCAGATTACGTTTTCTGACAGAAACTGAAACCCTCAAGCACTTGGGACAACACCCCCAGATTCCCAACTTTATTGCTTGTTTTGAAGAAAATGAGCGTTTCTACTTAGTACAAGAGTACGTCGGCGGACACGCTTTAACGGCGGAATTACCAATTGCTCAAAATTGGGGTTCTCTGTGGCGCGAAGATGAAGTTATTACATTTTTAGAAGACGCATTAAGTATTTTACAGTTTGTGCATTCGCAAGGTGTAATTCATTGCGATGTTAAACCAGAAAATTTAATCAGACGTGCTGTTAATGGCAAATTAGTTTTAATTGACTTTGGTTCTATCCAGTCAGTTAATTTTGGTATAGATGAACAATTATCTATCTATCAGGTTCCGGCTACTTCCTTGGGATATATACCACCAGAGCAATTTATTGGTAAAACTCAAATTAATAGTGATATCTATGCTTTAGGCATGATTGCTATCCAGGCTTTAACTGGGTTGGAACCACTGCAACTAAAAATAGATCCTGATAGTAATGAAATTATTTGGCGTTTTGCTGATACGCCTGTGAGTGACTATCTAGCGGCAATTCTCAGCCAAATGATTCGCTACAATTTTCAAGAACGCTTTCAGTCTGCGGCGGAAGTGTTGCGTATCCTCCAACAAATGAAATGGGAAACATCCTTGCCACAACTTTTGCAAACACAACAGATAGAATATAGGCAGGAACCTAATTCTGAACCATCGCCGCTAATCACAGGAATGAAGGTAGGACTAGCGGTTAATACCTTATTAATGGGACTGGGAACTTATTCATTGCTGAGTACTTCTCCAGCCAACACCGAGACAGAAATTTTATATAAAGCGACAAAAGAATATCAAGACGGCGATTTAAAACAAGCGATCGCCTTAGCTAAACTCATACCTTCTCATAGTAATGTATATCCAGATGCTCAAGCCACTATCGACGAATGGCAACAGCAATGGCAAACAGCAGCAAAACAATATTCCCTAGCTGAACAAGCATTACTTGAGAGTAGATGGTCAGATGTTTTTGTGGCTGCAAGCGAAGTTCCTAATATTTCATATTGGCAATCTAAAGTTAAAGATGTAGTGGAGAAAGCCAATATCAATATCGAAGCCCAAACACAAAATTTATTAGCTAAAGCTTATGATAAAGCCAAAGCTAAAGATTTTTCTTCAGCATTAGAATATTTGCGTCAAATTCCTCAAGAAAGTTCTGCTGGTGCTTTAGTACAACAAAAACTGGCTGAATACAACCAGAAAAAACAAATTAGAGCCGCCTACTTTTTGCACCAAGCGCGCAAACAAGCATTAGCGGGTAACTTTGATAATGCGGTCAACTACCTCCGCAAAATTCCTGAAGGCACTCCAGTTTATGCCCAAGCACAAGCTAAACTCAACAAGTACACGCAAAAACTACGCCCACAAATCCAAAAGGCTAAGTCTTTGATTGCTCATAATTCAGTTATTCAGGTTGGTAATATACAGTCGGAAATTCAACTACCAGAAGTGAATATTCGCTAAGTAGAATATAGGGGTTAGGAGGAATAATTTATTACTGGTCTGGGTTGAGGATGCGGACGATTAGCGCAATTACTAAGCCAATATATTGTGATTGAGACTGACAAATCATGGGGAGTGCAAATAATCAGGGGATTGGCTGGTGGTTTCTACCAAAATTGACCTGCTACAGTTTAACTTTATTGCTGAGTGCGGTTTTACCGTCTGATGCTGTAGGGGCGATACTGAGAAAGCAAGGGCTACAGATAGCACAGCAGCCAGAAACCACTCAACAAGATGCGGCTCGCGCTGTTGCAAAACGGGTTTTTCAAGAGGGGATGCAGCTAGAACAACAAGGGACAGGAGAATCACTGCGACAAGCGATCGCAAAATACCAAGAAGCACTCAAGCTTTGGCAACAAGTTGATGATAAACTCTCAGAAGCTAGTACCCTCAACAATATTGGCTTGGTCTACGGTTCATTAGGAGAAAAGCCAGAAGCGCTCAAATACTACAACCAAGCTTTACCTATACTCCGTGCAGTTGGGAACAGAGGACAAGAAGCCACCACCCTCAACAATATTGGCTTAATCTACGGCTCATTAGGAGAAAAAGAAGAAGCTCTTAAATACCTCAATCAAGCTTTACCCATAGGCCGTGCAGTCGGGGACAAAAAAATAGAAGCCGTCACCCTCGCCTACATTGGCGGTATCTACAACTCATTGGGAGACAAGGAAGCAGCACTCAAATACCTCAACCAAGCTCTATCAATACTCCGTGTTGTGAGGGACAAGGGAATGGAAGCCAGCACCCTCATTAATATTGGTAGAGTCTACTCTGATTTAGGAGACAAGGAAGCCGCCCTCAAATACCTCAACCAAGCTTTACCCATAGGCCGTGCAGTGGGGAACAAAAAAATAGAAGCTCGTACCCTCAACGATGTTGGCACTCTCTACAGCGCATTAGGGGACAAGGAAGCAGCATTAAAATACCTCAATCAAGCTTTACCCATAATCCGCGCAGTGGGTGAAAGCAGAAGAGAAGCCACTATCCTGCACAATATTGGTGGTATCTACAACTCATTCGGAGACAAGGAAGCAGCGCTCAAATACTATAACCAAGCTTTACCCATACGCCGTGCAGTGGGGGACACAGAAGGGGAAATTGTCACTCTCTCTAACATGGCTGCCTTAGAACACAGTCGGGGTAATCTACAACAAGCCCAAACACATATTCAATCAGCTATTAAAATAATTGAAGATTTACGAGCCAAAATAGCTAACGAAGAACTACGTACTGCTTACGTTGCCTCAGTTCGACCCTATTACGAGTTCTATACATATCTGCTGATGGAACTGCAAAAAAACTAAGCTGTTACGCATTTAAATTGTATATTTCGCACTCAGATTGTCAAAAGTCCACAGTCCAAGCCGGCCTTTGACTCTGGACTCTTGACTATGGACAGCCCCGACTTAGAACTTACGCATGAAAACGAAATATCAAGAGTTTGGACAAGGGTGTAGGGTTGTCAATTTAAAACCCCTAAACCCCTACACCCCTACACCCCTATACCCAGTCTCAACAGACAACCCCGGTGCGTAAGTCCTATTACTAATCAGTGCTGACTCAAGCTATCGTCACCTCTGGCGACAAATAAACGTCCTGAATCGCGTGGAACAGCTTCACACCTTCCTCAAAAGGACGCTGGAAAGCTTTTCTCCCAGAAATTAATCCTGTACCACCAGCCCGTTTATTAATAACTGCGGTGCGGACTGCTTCTGCAAAGTCATTTTTACCGGATGCACCCCCAGAATTAATCAAGCCTGCGCGTCCACAATAGCAATTGAGTACTTGGTATCTCGTTAAATCGATGGGGTGGTCAGTGGTTAAATCTGTATAGATTTTTTCATTAGTTTTGCCGTAACTCTGACCTGTGGCTTTGGCTACTGCACCATAGCCATTGTTATTTTCGGGCAACTTTTGTTTAATAATATCGGCTTCAATTGTTACACCTAGATGATTTGCTTGTCCGGTGAGGTCAGCCGCCAGGTGATAATCTTTGTCTTGTTTAAAAGCGTTATTCCGCAAGTAACACCAGAGAATTGTCACCATCCCTAGTTCATGGGCGCGTTTAAAGGCGCGGCTAATTTCTTGAATTTGTCTGGTGGACTGTTCGGAACCAAAATAAATTGTTGCACCCACAGCCACAGCGCCCAAATTCCAAGCTTGTTCTACATCAGCAAACAATACCTGGTCAAATTGATTGGGAAAGGTTAACAATTCATTATGGTTAAGTTTAGCAATGAAAGGAATTTTATGGGCATATTTACGCGAAACACTACCCAATACACCTAAAGTTGTAGCGACAGCATTACAACCACCAGCGATTGCTAAACGGATGATATTTTCTGGGTCAAAATAAATAGGATTGGGTGCAAAAGATGCTCCGGCTGAGTGTTCAATACCTTGGTCTACTGGTAAAATTGAAAGATAGCCAGTATGTGCCAAACGACCTGTAGAATAAAGCTGTTGGAGATTTCGCAAGACTTGAGGATTGCGATCGCTATTTAACCAAACTCGATCAATAAAATCAGAGCCTGGTAGATGTAATAAGTCTTGAGAGACTTTAGCTTTGTACGTCAGCAAGTCTTCTGCTTCATGCCCTAGCAATGACTCGATAGAATTAGATTCTAAGAGTGTGGTAGTCATAAGGGTTTCCTCAAATCTGAGAAAATGATTTTGCTTTCAAGATAGCATCTTACTAGTTTTAAATGTTTACTTGAAACCTTTCTCTGCCTTTTTCGGTATCTTGCCTTTGGGCTTAGATTTGTGAACTTCTGCAACTGCTTCCTGAAATAATTCATGCAGGTGTATCGGCACACTAGCAATATCTGGTAAGTCTGGTTCAAGAGGTTTATTAAATTCTTGTAAAAGTGCATCCAAGTCATTACTAATGTTGAAATCTGGGCGTTGTAACACAGTTTGTAAAACTTTTTCTAAGGAACTTGGATACTGTTCGGCTAAACGATCCCAAATAAACGCATTAATACTTTTATTTTCCAGATAATAGCGAACTAATTTCTCAGCCCCATCAACACTTTGCCAATCTTCTGCTGATAATAAAGATTGAAATTTACTATATGTTGGTAAAAACATTTGTCCCCAACGGGGATGAGAAATAGCTGTTACTTGTTCCGCTTTTTTCAGTTCCACAGGTAAATCAACTTTTGGCATTACCATTTTGGTATTACCACTTTTATTATTTAATATCTGGGAAACTATCTTGACATCTGCACCAGTTTCTTTAACGGCGGCTTGAATATCCTCTTCTTGAACACCAGCTTCTATTGCTAATTCACTCAGGGATTTTGTCTGATCAATTCCTAAACCTGCCAAACGTTTCTCTGTAATTAATTCTTGAAAATCAGCTATTTTTTTATTAAGTTGATATCCGGGTAGAGTAATTTCATCACTGCCAAAAAAGTCAATAAAATCCTGATGATATTGATATACAGAATTCCAGGCTGCTTCTAGGACATCAGGCGCATCACTGTAAAGATGATTCTTATAGTTTTCTTTAAAATTACCAATAGCTACAGCTAATTTTGGTTTGCCCAATTTACCTAACAATATATATGGACTAGAAAATGTCCAATAATTATCGGTAACAGGAGCAATGCGAGTTAGTAAAATCTCGCCTATTTTTAATCGTTCAATTGCTTGTAACATTTGGGAATTATTTGGCTTAACGATATAAGATTTATTCGTTAACCAGTTGAGCAATTCCAAGCCATCAGGTAAAATTTGACTAATAGCAAATAAACCCATAAAACTACGATGCCAACTGTTGAGAAGATGGCGATCGCTCTCTGATAAGTTTACCTGACTAGCGATAAATAAATCTAGTGGCGACTCATCACCAACTTTTCCCTCAATCAAAAAGCTGTCAATTGTTAAGTCTTGCTGTGTATTATCCCCACTACCACGGCGTAACCTTTCTGCTGCATAGGTTTCTAACGCTTGGGCTATGTCACCCTCCGCATCCAGAACAAAATCCATTAAGGCTTGTTTAAGTTCGTGCGATCGCTCTAATATCTCATCCACAGGTCTATTTCTACGGTGCAACAGTTGTAGATTAAGACTTCCAAGAGAATCACAGCATCTAGCAATAGCTAGATTTGTAAAAATATATATTTAGAAAGTTGACTAAAATCAGCCCTCGGTAACGAGTTGTGTTACCTTTGGCGGGGCGATGAGCAGCGTCCTCAATTATGAGTTCTTCATAAACTAGATACAAGACATTACACAAGGTGCTAACAAATGGTTGCAACTCCCAGTTCTAGCTATATTTCCTCCGAAGAATATCTCAAAGCAGAGGACAGCAGTTCCATCAGGCCTGCATATCGCCAGGAAGAGATTGACGCAACGGCGGGGGCGAGTAATACTCATGTAGTCATTTCTCTGAATATGGCTTCTATGCTGAAAAATCATTTGCGCGGAAGCGGATGTCAGACTTACATCTCAGCAACTAAAGTCCATATCGAGTTACTCGATATCTACTACTATCCCGATGTTACCGTTACTTGTGACCAGCGAGATAGAACATTTAATAACTTTCTCCGTTATCCTGGCTTAATTATCGAAGTCTTATCTCCCAACACCGAAGCCTTTGACAGAGGAGAGAAATTTGCTCACTACCGCCAAATCAAATCATTACAAGAGTATGTACTCGTGAGTCAAAATCGCCAAAGTGTAGAGTGTTTTCGCCGCAACTCCGAAGGACAATGGGTACTTTATCCCTACGGACAAGGAGAAGAGATACATATAGCTAGTGTAGATTTGCGTTGTGCGATCGCTAACGTCTATGAAGATGTTACATTTGAAGTACATCAAGCTGCTAATTAAAGGCGATCGCAAAACAAAGCTTAAGACTTGGGAAGTTAGCCCTTTAACAGTTTAGCCTCATGAAAGCTAACTTAGTATTGAATTGGTGAAGCGTGAGTTTATGACAAGTGTCGTTCATTCTCCCTACAGTAGCGAACAAATAGCCGCTTGGTTGCGTGGATTGCTGACAATAGCTTGGGCTGATGGTAACTTTGATGAGCAAGAAAAAGCATCAATTGCCAGCATTACCAAAGATCAATTAGCCCCTAGTATCGAGTGGGATTCACTGGAAGTAATCACACCAGAAGAATTAGCGACGGTTTTGGGTAAGAATACACCAGCAGCAGAAAACTTTTTGCGTACAGCTGTTATGGTAGCGATCGCAGATGGTACCTATTCTGCCAGCGAAGATCAAGTACTGCACCAGTTATGTCAAGCCTTAGGAGAACCAGAGGACATACTGGAAGCCCTACGCCAAACTTTAATAGTCAAAGAACCAACACATTCTTCTGGGCTAGTAGCACCTCACGCCCCCCCGCTAGAAGTACTTGACCCCCTCCGTGACTGGCTAGATGGGTTAGACATTCAAGACCCCAGAGTAGCCCGTTTCTTGTGTAAAATGATTCCGCCTCAATGCCCCTTTGAACGGGATGTCACCCTATTTGGACGCAAAATTGTTCATATTCCCCCCTTATGTAAAATCAACCCACTCTATGAACAACTCGTAGGTTTACGTTTCCGCGCCCTCTCCTATTTGGCAGATGAATGTAAAGAGGACATTTCGCCTTATATTTAGTTAGTTGTCAGTTGTCAGTTGTCAGTTGTCAATATTCCATAGTTATTCTTCTTTGCTTCCCTTACTCCCCCTGCTCCCCCTGCTCCCCTGCTCCCCTGCTCCCCCGCTTCCCTGCTCCCCACTTAAAAGTCGGTACTCAACACTGGCAAAGAGTGACTACTTAGGCGTAACCTGTTAAGTAGATAAACTAAACAAACATAAACTTTTGCTGATGCGTTACGTTGTGAAGAAGACATCATGATCAATGGAGAGCATTCCAACGAACGACTAACCAATAAGCATTGACGACTGACAACTGACTACTGACAATTGACTAATTATGCAATTTATCGACCAAGCACAAATCGAAGTAGAAGCTGGTAAAGGTGGCGATGGTATCGTCGCCTTCCGGCGTGAAAAATATGTACCTGCTGGCGGGCCTTCTGGTGGAAATGGTGGACGGGGTGGTTCAGTCATTTTCGTTGCTGTGGAAAATCTGCAAACCCTGTTAGACTTCCGATACAAGCATATATTTAAAGCGGATGATGGAGGTCGTGGCGGCCCCAATAACTGTACAGGCGCTTCCGGCAAAGATTTAATCGTCCAGGTTCCCTGCGGAACAACAATTTATGATGCGGAAACAGGTGATTTACTTGGTGATTTAACTAAACCTAACCAACAGCTAATCATTGCAGCAGGTGGTAAAGGTGGTTTGGGAAATCAATACTTCTTGAGTAACCGTAACCGCGCCCCAGAATATTCTCTCCCAGGATTACCAGGGGAAAGAAAGCTACTCCGTTTAGAATTGAAATTATTGGCGGAAGTAGGAATTATTGGTTTACCCAATGCAGGTAAATCAACTTTGATCTCATCTTTATCAGCAGCGCGTCCGAAAATTGCTGACTATCCCTTTACAACACTAATTCCAAATTTGGGTGTAGTACGCAAACCAACAGGAGATGGAACAGTATTTGCCGATATCCCCGGCTTAATTGAAGGTGCAGCCGACGGTGCGGGATTAGGACATGACTTTTTACGTCACATTGAAAGGACGCGAGTACTCCTGCACTTAATTGATGCTACCAGTGACGATATCATCAGAGACTACAACACAATTGAGCAGGAATTGCAAGCTTACGGACGGGGTTTAAGTGAGCGAATGCAGATTGTAGCCCTGAATAAAATTGATGCAGTTGACAGGGAAACTGTAGACTTAGAAGCACTAGCCACCCAATTAAATCATCTTTCTCACGCCCCAGTTTTCTTAATTTCTGCGGTAACTCGCACCGGCTTAGAACCAATGTTACAAGAAGTTTGGGGGATTCTTGACCAAGTAAATGCTCTTGAGGAAGCAGAAGTTTTTAGTTAGCAGCAAAATAGCGAGCGGTTCGTAAAAAAACCCTGCGTACCTCCGCGCTAACCAGCCTGCGGCAAGCCGCAAAAGCGTCTACCGCGTCCCTCTGCGTTCATAAAACCACCATTTCCCAGGAATCCTGTAAAATCTCAATCATGAATCGAACCATCAGGCATAATAGCTCCCTGTAGTTCAGCATCTGTGAGAATTGCCCCTGTTAAGTCTGCTCCTTGCAGATTTGCTTTTCGCAAAATGGCACTTTCCAAATTTGCGTAACTCAAGTCTGCACCTTGCAAGCTAGCCCCGCTTAAATCCGCCGCCAGATTTCCCCACTGAATTGTCCGACCAAAATTTGCTCGACACAGCTTTGCACAGTCTAAATTGGCGTGATGTAGAGAAGCGGCTCTCAAGTCAGCGTAGCTTAAATCTGCCCCAGTTAACATCACGTAGCCCAAATCTGTGCGCTGGTTGGAACTGGGACGTAAATCTGCTTGAAAGAGTAAGCAACGAGACAGATTAGCGCTATTCAAATTAGCTCCGCACAAACTAGCCTTAATTAAGTTGGCTTCTTCCAAACGAGTCTTGACTAACTTTGCACCTGTTAAATCTGCTTCGCGGAGAATGGCGCGATACAAATCGGATTCACTCAAATCTATTCCCCAGAGAATGGCTTCGCTCAAGTCTGCTTCTCGTAAACAGGTATGGCTGAAGTTGCTTTTACCAAGTCGCGTCTGACGTAAATCGGCGTAGCTCAAATCTGCACCTGTGAGGCTTGCATTTGTTAATTCTACTTCTTGCAGATTGATATGCTGAAAGTTGCGTTTGCCAGCAGCATAATGTCTCAGAATTTCACCCACATTCATAAATAATTCAAATTCAATAATTAATAAATTTAAAGGGTATGATACCCACTCTTTAAATTTCTTTTCTTCTGATTCTTGGCCGATGCAGATGCTCCTGTCTAGTATTTGTCACTAGATGAAACTTCAATGGTATGAGCTTGAGTGAGTTCTGTCATCAGTTCCGGGACAGATATGATGTCTTGGGTATAACCAGCATTCGCGCCCGAAAAAATTAGGCCATTTTCCACATCGCCACGGGCTGCTTGAGCAAGTGCTTGCAAAAGGCAATAAGTTTTCCCTTGATCTCTACATAAGCACGTTTCTAAACAGTTGGCAATACATCGCTTTTCTAAGTTTGATGAATTACTCATTACCTGTTCTGTAAACAAATTATGTAAAGCACGACTGGGTTTGCCCACTGGACTGGGTACAGTCACAATATCTTCTGGCTGGGCTTGTAGATGATAATCTTTATAACGTTGGTCGGCATCACATTCTACTGTGGTCACAAAACGCGTACCAATTTGCACACCATCAGCCCCTATTGCTATCATCCGATCAATATCGGTGCGATCGCTAATTCCCCCACTCACAATCAATGGTATGCTTGCACCTAAATGATTTTGGCAATAATCCCGCAGTTGACGAATCACCGACTCAAAAGAAAATCCCGGAACATTAACTTGCTCACACTGGGTAAAGTGTCCCCCTACCTGTTGGCAATTCTCCACAATCAACGCATCTGGTAAACGATGATACCGACTTTGCCAAGTTTCACAAATCAACTGAGCCGCTTCCATGTTCGCCACACTCGGCACTAGTGCCACATCGGGATATGCGGCGGTGTACTCTGGTAAAGTTAGGGGTAATCCTGCACCAGTGATGATGATATCTGCTCCTTGGGCAGCAGCAGTTTGGGCTAATACAGAATAATCTTTGGTAGCAACCAGAATGTTTACTCCAATCACCCCATCAGGGCTGATACTGCGGGCTGCTGCTAGTTCATCTATTAAAGCTAGGCGATTGGCTGTAAAAAAGCTGCGTTTTTTGCGTTTGTCAAAGTAGGGCGAATCTAAACCCAGTCCCAAAGAAGCAATCACGCCCACACCCCCAGCATTGGCAACGGCTCCCGCTAATTTTGCTCCCGATACCCGCACGGCCATTGCCCCTTGAATGATGGGATGGCGGGCAATGTGTTTACCAATCCGTAAAGGCTGGAGGATACGGGTTTTTACAGAACTATTCATTCATTAACTAAATAACTTTAGAGTAATTTTAACATCTCGGTGTCAATTGTTATGAGGATAACATTTATGTACTCAGCCGAAAAATTTTACTTACTTTAATTGACAACTATATTACTATAAAGTTATATAATAATTGTACGACAAGTTACACCCTTGTCAGTTGATATTTCACCATCACATTCGCAATCATCACAACAAATGACAACACTTTTAGAACAGCGTGGTAGCGCTAATTTATGGCATAGATTCGCTAACTGGATTACCAGTACGGAAAATCGAATGTATGTTGGTTGGTTTGGAGTATTGTTGATTCCCACAGCCTTAACTGCGGCAATTGTCTTTATCCTTGCGTTTATTGCCGCGCCACCAGTTGACGTGGATGGCATTCGTGAACCAGTATCAGGTTCTTTGCTCTACGGTAATAACATTATTACTGCTACTGTAGTGCCAACTTCAGCCGCTATTGGCCTGCATCTATACCCTATATGGGAAGCGGCTTCTTTAGACGAATGGCTTTACAATGGCGGCCCTTACCAAATGATTGTCCTGCATTTCCTGATTGCCATCTATGCTTATATGGGTCGGCAATGGGAACTAAGTTATCGCTTAGGGATGCGTCCGTGGATTCCTGTAGCTTTTTCTGCTCCCGTTGCGGCTGCAACAGCCGTGCTGTTGATTTATCCCATTGGGCAAGGCAGTTTTTCCGATGGGATGATGCTGGGTATTTCTGGCACATTCAACTTTATGATTGTGTTTTCACCGGAACATAATATTCTCATGCACCCATTCCACATGATTGGTGTGGCTGGAGTCTTTGGTGGGGCATTATTCTCGGCAATGCACGGTTCCTTGGTGACATCTACATTAGTGCGGGAAACCTCAGAAGTAGAATCAGCCAATACTGGCTATAAGTTTGGTCAAGAAGAGGAAACCTACAATATCGTAGCTGCACATGGTTACTTTGGTAGGTTAATCTTCCAATATGCCAGCTTTAACAACTCCCGTTCTTTGCATTTCTTTCTAGCAGCTTGGCCAGTAATTGGCATCTGGTTTGCGGCTTTGGGTATCAGCACCATGTCCTTTAACTTGAATGGGTTCAACTTCAATAACTCAATTTTGGATCACCAAGGACGGACAATTGACACTTGGGCAGACCTGCTCAACAGAGCCAACTTAGGGATTGAAGTGATGCACGAGCGAAATGCTCACAACTTCCCGCTAGATTTAGCATCTGGTGAAGTTCAACCAATTGCTTTGGCTGCTCCAGCGATCGCTAGTTAGTTTCTCCTGGTATGCTGCTTAGTAGATAGCACCCTAATTTTAGGGTGCTTTATTTTTAGATGACTATGTGATTTTTAAAAAATTGGTGTTTTCTCTTGAAGGGCTTTTAGACTCTTAGCCTGCTGTAGTAAACGTTGACTAATGCGATCGCATACTAACTCACAAAGTTCAAATATCATTGGATCAGTAATCTCGTAATAAGCGCTGGTACCCTTAGGCTGACGAGATACCAGACCTGCTTGAGTTAACACTTTCAAATGCTTAGACAAATTTGCCTGTCCTAAGCCAGTCGCCTCCGCAATTTCCATGACATTCATCGGCCCTGACTTGAGACAAGACAAAATCTGTAATCGACTGGCCTCCGATAGTACCTTAAAATAGTCAGCAACCGCCACAAGAACAGAGGGATCAGCCTGGGATGGCTTTATTTTTGGCATAGTGAGATTTAATTGCCGACACAAAAAGCGTTTAATAACTAGTTGGTATTATAGCTAAATACGATTAAAGTTTGTCATCAGTAGTCAACCGTCAACCGTCAACCGTCAACTGTTGACCACAGACTATTGATGAATCCCAAACACTGACTCAACCGTTGACTTAATCGAATCCCTCGCATCCTTGAGAGTCTGAGTAATGGGGTGCTTAGTCTGCAAAAATACCCGCGCACAGTTGCGTCCAGGCATTCCCGAAATCGAACCACCGGGATGAGTACCTGCACCAGTGAGAAATAAATTATCGATGGGGGTTTTGTAGTTGGCTATTTCTGGCAAGGGACGGAAAAAGACCATTTGATCCAAGGTCATATCAATGTGGTAATAATTTCCTTTGTATGCACCTAGTCTTTCTCCCAATTCCGCCGGGCTTTCTACACGCCGGGCAATTGTTGCTGTTTTGACATTTGGTGCATAGGTTGCCAATTTATCAACAACCTTGTCTGCAACTTGGTTTTTCAATTCGTCCGTCCAACCAGTACCTTTGAAACCAGTACCTTCTGCACCAGCGATTTGATAAGGGGCGAAAAACTCAATCCACACTGTATGTTTGCCAGAAGGTGCTAGTGTGGGGTCGAGATAGCTAGGCATAACTACATACATCGATGGGTCAGAATCAGGAATTTCTCCCAATGTACATTTACTATGTGCTTGTTCCACATGAGCTACAGAATCGGCAATTAAAATAGACCCAACCAAGTATTCATCTTTATGGGCGTGGAAAGGAAAACGCAAAGGTTCATCTAATGCCAAATCTATCTTGAGAATGGTTTCATTGTTGTTAACAATGCGCCGTTCCAACCTTTCCCATAAATCTGGGTCGGCTGCATCTACATCACTTTTATCGGTCATTTGCAAAAACAACCGTTTCGCGTCGATGTTAGAAATGACACCATATTTAGCACGATATTCTGTACCACCACTTACCCGCACACCAACGGCTTTACCGTCATCAATTAAAACTTTTTCAACGTGTTGGTCTGTGAGAATCACACCGCCTTTACTTGTGACCAAGTTCACCAAGGCTTTGACCAATGCGCCAGTACCACCGCGAGGTCTAGCCATCCCAGGATTGTGACGCATTGCCATCATGATTGCACCAATAGCGATCGTTTTTTGCGATGGAGGCGCGCCGAGTTCTGATGCTAATCTTGCTAAGGGTGCTTTGAGAAATTCCGAATCAAACCACTCATTGAGAATATCTTCTGCGCTGGTTAACATATTGCGAATGAAGTCCAGCGTTTTGTTAGGAGAACCGATGACTGAAAATAAGTCCTTGAATTTCGTGATATCGTAATTACCAACAATATCAATAATTGATTTTGGTGGCGCGTTAAACATAGGAATCATTGCACCTATTGCCCGTTGCCAGTATTCGGTAAACTCGGCGTATTTTTTAGCATCACGTTCGCTGTACCGAGCGATTTCTGCACAAGTTTTTTCTAAAGATTTATGAGCTAAAAAATACTTGCCATCGGGATGAGGACAAAAAACAACTGGATCACACTCTAGATATTCTAAGCCGTATTTACCCAGTTCTAATTCCTCAACAACTGGCCCCAAGTGAATAAATTCGTGATCAATGGCACACAAATTAAATTTAAACCCTGGTGCTTCTTTTGGCAAACACTCCTCTGTTGTAGCTGCACCACCCGGAACAGAACGCTTTTCCAGTAGCAGGACACTATAGCCAGCTTTCAGCAAATAAGCGGCACAAACTAGCCCGTTATGTCCTGCACCAATCATTACAACATCATATTCCTGCATATTTGTTATTTTGAATTAGAGTGGCTTGATAATATTACAAAGGGTAAAACGAAATTACAACCTTGATAGTTATTAGTAAATAAACTCCAGGTAATCTTACTGGTATTTTTAATCAGATTTTTCCATAATTGATTCTGGTAATTGAGCGAGATTCACTTCTAATAAAACTATTAATATACTTTGGCGAATTTCCATATTTTTAATACGAATCTTCATACCTTCCCAAACAAAATAAGGGAGATTTACTAGTTCTTTAGCTTTCTGCATCAATGAGGTAATTAATTCTAAAGAAACTCCTTCCCCTTGTGTACAATGGAAGCTTTCTAATATTATAGGTTGGGAATGAGTCCGGGGACGAAGCATAGCAGTAAAACCGAGCGATCGCCTATTATTCTTTTCCTTTAATATAAAATTACCACGAAAGCCCATCTGCCCATCACTAGGCAAAAATATTTGCATATCTTGCATTTCAAAACTAATAATTTCTCTATCTATATTTAACTCGAAATCTTGCATGAAATTACGAGTAAAATCAGATGTAAGTGCAGAATTAATATCGGCTTCTGTGAGAATGACACGAGTAGTTAAATTTACAGGCTTATCTAGTTGAACTTCTCCAAAAATGGCACTTAGTGGATTGATAGCGATACTATCCGTTTTTACTTGGATTTCTTGAACACGGATATTTTGCTTAGTAACTAAGCCTTGACCGCTAACTGTTACACCATCGGCTTGTCCTTGAAATACTTTTAAAATATCAGTCTGGACATAAATGTCAATTTGCTCGGCTGTATCTAGCTGATTTGTTATGCTTCTTTCAGCCACCTGAGATATTAACTTTTCTTCTAAATTCTGCTTATCTGGCATGAACTCATATTTTCCTAGTTTCCTCTCACTAATAACTTTAAACTCTCAGTGGTCAATATCGGATCTACAATATGGTATATACAAAAAAACAAATAGTTTCTATCAAAGCATTTTTCAGGCAAGTCATTAATATTCAATAAGCCCTAAGAATGATTTATGAAAATTAGACCATTCTTGAGAAATATAGCTCTTGACTGTTGACAGTATATCTATCGCATTCTTTTTTCACATTGCTATAAGCTGATGCACATCTGAATTGCATAATTACTAATAAGGGCTGTTAACAGTCAACAGCCCTCACGATAGATTGTGCAAATTAGCTTACAGTAGTTGTTTCTAGAATCCGAGATGTGATTTGACGCTGACTCTTAATCACCATCTCGATAGGACGGTGTGGGCCTGTTACTAAACCACGACGTTTTGGGCGGACTTCCACACTATTAGCTAATTCTAATTCGTAGCTAGTCATGATTTTAGCAAGTGCTAATTTCATCTCCCATTGGGCAAAAGCTAGACCAAGACAGCGCCTTGTACCACCACCGAAGGGTAGATACTCATAGGGTGAAAACTGCCTTTCTAAAAATCTTTCTGGTTTAAACTTTTTCGGTTCTGGATATAAATCTTCCCTTTGGTGGGTCAAGTAAATTGAACCTAAAACTGGTGTACCTGGTGGGAGTTCATAACCACCCAATGCCATAGTTTCGATGACTCTCCTGGCGAAAGTTAGCATTGCTACTGGGTAAATTCTCAGGGTTTCAGAGTAAACAGCATTGAGATAGGGCAGTTTGAAGATGGTGGTGGAGTCTGGATTATCTCCTAAACTATCTAATTCTTGCAGTAATCTGGCTTTGACTGCGGGTAATTTATGAATCCAATACATAGCCCAGGCTAAGGCTGTAGCCGTGGTTTCATGACCTGCTACTAACAGGGTCATCAATTCATCGCGTAACTCGACATCGGTCATTGGTTGACCGTCTGCATCCCTAGCATCCATGAGTAAGCTAAGAATATCGGTGCGTGATGGGTCGGGATTTTCTCGACGTTCTTGAATTTCTTCGTAGATAAGTTCGTCAACTTGCTGTTGTATTTGTACTTGTTCACCCCAAAATTTAATCGGGCCAAAATCCCGGCGTAAGGCAGGGAAATAAAGCAAAGCCACACTAAAAGGGGAACTGCTTTTTTCTAAAAGGTCAGACAACAAATGTTGTAGTGTCTCAGCACGGGAACCTTCATATAAACCAAATACTGCCTGCATAATTACCCTTAAGGTAATAGCCTGGGTCACAGAACGGATTTGAAAGGGTTGACCTATCTGGTATTGGCCGATAACTTTTTCTGTGACATCGGTAATCACCTGACTGTAACCCCGCATTCTTTCGCCATGAAAAGGAGGCATTAATAATTGCCGTTGGCGTTGGTGTTCTGCACCAGAAAGAGTAATTACAGAGTGTTTACCTAATAAAGGTTCAAATAAATCATTCCAATCACCTGGTGAGTCTAGTTGGTTGTTATCGTTGGTTAAAATTTGCTGTATGTCTTTGGGGTTGCTGAGAAATACTATCGGTGGGACATCTTTGGCTAACTTTATCGAGAAAATGTCTCCGTAACGTTTAGCGCAGTCTTCCAGAAAGGACATGGGGCTAAAAACCCAGCGCAGTACTTGGACAAAAACGGGAGTTTGGGGGCCTTTTGGTAGGTGCATAAAATTTTTATAAATTAGATTTTTATAAATTAGCAAGTGCTGAGTGCAAAGTAAAAAATACTTACCTCTAAATTATTAGTAATCATTGTTTTGGTGGGCATTGCCCGCCCTACTAATCCTAAATCCCCTTTACAACACGTAACGGCGAATTGCGAATTGCGTTAGCCTTCTCTACGTTCGCGGAGCGTGTCGTAGACAGACGCTACGCGTTGGCGGAAGCCTCTCGTAGAGATGCCGCAGGCTATTGCGAATTGGTTCAACAAGGCATCAAGGCATCTAATCTGCCAAGTACTGCCATATCTTCTGCATCTAACTCTAAGGGTGTACCACTACGAATTAGTTCTGCAAAGTCTTCGTTAGGAACCATAATTGTTAATGTGTACAGGCGACTAGAGCCTGTATTTTTGATTAAATGGGTGCCGGTGGGAGGTACTAATAAACTATCTCCGGCTTTGATGGGAACTTTTTTGCCGTCACACATGGCTATGCCTTCCCCTTTAATGACAAAAAACATTTCTACCGCCCATTGATGACGATTAGGTGGTGTTTGTCCGCCGACTTCAAAAATTTCTACGCAGCAGGTGAGGGAAGTGTTGGCGTTGGTGGAATCAAAAATAATTGCTAACCGATTTGTATCGTGAGGGCTAATACGATATACTTGGTAATCTTTGGGAGATTTAATAACAGGAATTACGCAACGAGTAGCTTGCATTTATTTATCCCTTCCTGTGGCTTCAGGGTGATTTAGGGCTGTGAAAATTGCTTGTGAATCACTAACAAAACCAAAGCATTGTTTAACGTTATATAAGGTCGCTAACCAACAATAATCAGGGGAAGTTGTAGCAGTACAATCTTTGACTAAAATGCAGTCGTATCCTAAGAAGTTAGCATCACATAGGGTAGTCAGTACACATTGATCAGCGTTAACACCAGCAAACAATATTGTTGTAATTCCCAGGTTTTTTAAAATACTATCTAAAGGTGTGTCCCAAAAGCCACTCATGCGGTACTTATCCACACAAATATCTTGTGGTGATTGCTGGAGTTCGTCTACGACTGCTGCCGCCCAACTACCTGCCATCAGTACTCTAGCATCGTTTTTGGGTAAGCGATCGCCTAACCCCACCCCCTCCCCTGTAGGATTGTAAACATGAAGTAAATTGGCGCTAATGTTCAGTAAGTCGGGACGATTGCCCCAATTTAACCAAATTACAGGCACACCAACAGCACGCAATTCTGGCAGTAAATTATTTAAAGGTACGATGGGTTTAGTAGCTGGTGTCACGTCTACGCCGATATGGGCTAACCAGCCATCTGGGTGACAGAAGTCGTTCTGCATATCTATGACAATAATGGCTGTTTTTGCCAAGTCTAGACGCAGAGTTTTGGTTTCTGTTGATAAGATAACGGGTTGTGGAGTCTTTTGCGGACGAGTGATATCTGCGATCGCTTGATTCACCATCCAAGCATTTGGCGCTACTCCCAATGTGCGTAAAGACTGATCCATAAAATTGCATCACCCAACATAATTACTATTTTGTACCTTGAAATCATATTGAGCGTTTAATTACTTAATTAAGGTTAAAATCTGTGAGTTTCACTATCCAAAATGTTCTACTAGCTACTGATGACGGTTACACCACTGCCGATGTTCAGGTTGTGGGTGATAAAATCGCCGCTATTGCCCCGAATTTAGATGTTGTCGGTACTGCCATTGACGGTAAACATAAACTGTTACTACCTGGTTTTGTCAATGCTCATACCCACTCATCAGAAATGTGGCAAAGAGGCTTAATCTCTATTTTTCCTTTAGAGTTATGGCTGGCGGAATTGTATGATTTTGCGCCTTTGGATACGGAGAAGGTCTATCTCAGCGCCTTGGGTACGGCGGTAGAAACTTTACTGTCTGGGGGAACCAGTGTAGTAGATCATCTGGTATTAATTCCTGGTCAGGAGTTAGAAACTATCGCCAGTGCAGTCCGCGCTTATCAAGAAGTCGGGATTCGGGCTTTTATCGCCCCCCTAATTCAAGACCAATCCCTCTCCGCCGGGCTACCTGCGGGGGAATCGACCCAAACCCATGAGCCTTTTTTCCGTTCAACTACTGCCACCTTAGAATTGGTAGAAGAGGCTGTGAGACAGTTTCATCGTCCAGATGCAGGTGTGAGTATTTTAGTCGCTCCTACGGGGATACAGTTGTGTACTGATGCTTTATTCACAGGTTGTATTGAATTAAGCGATCGCTATCATCTTTGTCGTCACT
This sequence comes from Nostoc parmelioides FACHB-3921, assembly GCF_014696625.1. Taxonomy (GTDB): domain Bacteria; phylum Cyanobacteriota; class Cyanobacteriia; order Cyanobacteriales; family Nostocaceae; genus Trichormus; species Trichormus parmelioides. The sequence continues at coordinate 50,208 of NZ_JACJQL010000033.1, read as the reverse complement.
CTCACTTATTAGAAACCAAAGCCCAAGAAAAACTCGCCCAAGAGAAATACGGTTGTAGTGCTGTTACCCATCTGCAACGCATTGGTTATTTAGGCGATCGCACTTCTTTAGCTCATTGTGTGTGGTTAAATGATGCTGATATCGATATCCTCGCACAAACCCAATCGACAGTCGTCCACAATCCTTTAAGTAATTTACGTTTAGGTAGTGGAATTGCCCCAATTTTAAAATATCGCCAAGCCGGGGTAAATGTTACTTTTGGTTGTGATGGTGCTTCTAGTAACGACTCACAGGATTTATTAGAAGCTATTAAAATCGGGTCTATTTTACATAACGTCACCGACTTTGATTATCGCTCTTGGATTTCTCCCAGACAAGCAGTAGAAATGGCATCTTTAGGCGCGGCCAAGGGACTAAATCTGGCGGATCAACTCGGTTCAATTACCGTTGGCAAAAAAGCCGATTTAATACTGTATGATCTCACTAACTTATCATTAGTTCCGCGTACAGATCCCATTGGTTTATTAGTTTTAGGTCGTCCTACAAATGTTGTTGATAGTGCTTGGGTAAATGGTCAGCAAATCATCAACAATGGTCAAGTAAGTACAATTGACGTTGAGAAATTGCGAGCAGAATTATTCCACCTCAGTGAATGGGCTACTAATCGCCAATCTCAAACAGTGGAACAATTCGAGCTTCATTACCGCACAGTCATGGGTTTAATTTAATCTTGTCCAAAGAGCTACGGTGTACACACAAATTTAGTAGTACTTTAGAGAAGTTGCATACAACGTCTCTACATCATTTATTTGGCGCAACTTCATAGAGAATTGGTATAAACAGCAATTGTGGTGATAATGTCTATTCTCTATGCCCATCAACTAATGGTTTTGGTGGGCATTGCCCACCCTACAGATACTGAGAATTTTCTGCACAACCGCAGGCTACGCCAACAGAAATCAAATCGATTTCTTAGCTTGAATCACCTGTAAACTGCCACCCGCATATAAAGTGGTTTTACCTACTTCAAAACCAATTTCAGTGAGTAAACCAGCTAAATCTGTTTTTAATAACTGCCAAGCTGTTTCTGTCTCAAATAACAGTAAAAATACTGTTAAACCAGGCCAGAAGATGGGATTAGTAGGAGTGTGAAAATCTACTAATGTAAACACTCCTCCCGGTTTCAGCACGCGATAAATTTCTTGAATAATTTCTCGCAATTGTTGCGGTTCCATTTCATGTAAAGCCGCACTGGTATGCACTACATCAAACTGGTTATCTGGAAATGGCATTTTCTCCGCAAAAGCTTCTACATAATTAGCCTCTGGGACATTTTGTCTAGCCCGTCGCAAAGATAAGGGAGAAGCATCTAATCCTGTTACGTTTTGTGAATATTTCACTAATAATTGCGTTGCTTGACCACTACCACAACAAACATCTAACACAGAAGTATTTGCCTCAATGGTTAATCCTTGCAAAGCTAATTCCCGAAATCTGGCTTCTCCACCTACAGTCAGCGCAGCTACGCGAGATATGGAATCGTACAGCCATTGATAGCGATAACTTAAATCCCTGAAAATTGTTGCCATTGTACTATTCCTAACTGTTAAGCTTTATATTTAATAAAGATATATTGTTAACATTAGTAAAAAATCTGAAAAGGTTGGGGGAAAATAACTGCTATGGGTCGTGTAGGCGTATTATTACTCAATCTCGGTGGTCCCGATAAGCTGGAGGATGTAGGGCCTTTTTTGTTTAACCTATTCTCCGATCCGGAAATTATACGCTTACCATTCCGGTGGTTGCAGAAGCCCTTGGCTTGGTTTATTGCTTCTCGACGCACTAAAACCTCCCAAGAGAACTATAAACAAATTGGCGGTGGCTCCCCACTACGGCGAATTACGGAAGCCCAAGGAGAAGCTTTAAAGGAACAGTTGCATTATTTGGGTCAAGAAGCGAATATTTATGTGGGAATGCGTTATTGGCACCCATATACGGAAGAAGCGATCGCTCTTTTGACCCAAGATAACCTTGATAACTTGGTGATTTTGCCACTATACCCCCAATTCTCCATCAGCACTAGTGGCTCTAGCTTCCGTCTACTAGAAAGACTTTGGCAAGAAGACCCCAAACTACAACGTCTGGAATACACCGTCATTCCCTCTTGGTATAAAGAACCAGGTTATTTACAGGCGATGGCGGAACTCATCCGCCAAGAAGTAGACCAATTTTCTGATCCTGATCAAGTTCATGTGTTCTTCAGCGCTCATGGTGTACCTAAAAGCTATGTTGAAGAAGCAGGCGACCCCTATCAGCAAGAGATTGAGGAATGTACTGCATTAATTATGCAAACCCTCAATCGACCAAATCCTCACACTTTAGCCTACCAAAGTCGCGTCGGCCCAGTTGAATGGCTGCAACCCTATACTGAAGATGCACTCAAAGAACTAGGCGCGCAAGGTGTCAAAGATTTAGTTGTTGTACCTATCAGTTTCGTCTCCGAACACATTGAGACACTACAAGAAATTGATATTGAGTATCGGGAAATAGCAGAAGAAGCCGGAATCCACAATTTCCGTCGCGTCCCTGCACCTAATACCCATCCAGTATTTATTAGAGCTTTGGCGAATTTAGTAATTGATGCGCTCAACAAACCCAGCTTCAAGCTGTCGCAAGCAGCCCAAATGAAAAAGCGGGTAAAAATGTACCCTCCCGAAAGTTGGGAATGGGGTATGACTACTAGTGCGGAAGTATGGAATGGACGGATTGCGATGTTAGGTTTTATTGCTCTAATCATCGAGTTAGTGACGGGTCAAGGCCTACTGCATATGATTGGGCTTTTGCAGTAGTGAGAGAAAAACGATGACATCCCATCTGAGAGCGTCGCTGTAATATTTCTATCACAAAAAAATATTAATTGGAGTGATAAATCGGGCATTGAATTTTGATCAATGCCCGATTTTTTATAACTAATGAATAGTAGTAATTCTTTCAAAAGATAGGAATAAAAACTGGAGAAAAATCGACTAAATATCCCATTAGTGGGACGTATTGGCTGCTGATATTTTTTAAAGTGAGTTTGATTTGATTGATAAATTACGTTAGTTACAGGACATTCATCATGAGAAAATTATTTTGGTTATCAACATTAGGTTTGGCGATCGCTGCAACTAGTTTACCTGTTGTAGCCCAAACACCCGTAACTCCAATACCTGAAACTCAAACCCCAGGAACCCAAATTCCTGACACTCAAATTCCCAACACTCAAACCCCAGGAACCCAAATTCCACAAACTACACCAATAACTCAAGATAGTTTTGGCGCACCTCGAATTAAACATACAAGTACATCTCGTACCACCAATTACATCAGTCTCTACACAGGTAGTCAACCTTTAGCCTACGTGACGGTTTTACCGCAAGAAAATATCAGCATTGGTGACAATATTACAGTCACAGATCAATCTGGTCAAAGCATCAATGCCAACGTTACCAGAGAAGGAGAGCGAGTGAGAATTAGCTTTGCTCAACCAGTAGCCCCAGGAAGCACTTTAGAAATTGCCCTCACAGATTTGGCATTTGGTTATCCCTATCCCTCCAAAAGTACTTTTAATTATGAATTAGCTGGTGGACATATTGGCTTTAACCGAGAGATTCCTTATGGTTTAGCTCAGTTTCAAGTATACTAACTCCGTTTGCTAATTCAATGTCTCAGGAAAATTAGAAAGTGTTGGGTTGGAAGCAATAATTTTCAACTCAACACTTAACTATTAATGACTATTGACTAAATAGATCATTATTTATTTTCCTGCATATTCCTGACAATTTTAGTTACTAGTTTCCTGGGGATAAATCTGATACTTTTCGCCATTATTTTATTGATCAAACCAGGAATAACAATTGTTTTGCCCTGCATCAAACCACGATAACCAATATCGGCTACAGTTGCTGCATCCATCATCCTTTTACCTTTAACTAGCTTAGAATCTGCCATCCCCGTTCTCTGATGGAAAGCAGACTGTGTCGTTCCGGGACAAAGAACTGTCACAGTGACACCTGTACCGTCTAATTCATTGGCGAGTGCTTCAGAAAAAGATAATACGTAGGCTTTAGTCGCAAAATAAACGGCCATCAAAGGCCCTGGTTGAAAAGCCGCAGCAGAAGAGACATTTAAGATTTTGCCCTCACCTTGCTGAACCATATTTTTGAGAAATAACTTAGTTAAATGGGTAGTACATACCAAATTTACCTGTAGCATTTCTAGTTCATCAGTCAGGTTAGTGTCATTAAATAATCCATAGGTACCAAACCCAGCATTATTAACTAGCACATCAACTTTAATATTTGCCTGTTCTACCTCTTGGAAAATTTCTTCAGGAGATGTTGTTTTAGATAAATCTCGGACAATAGGCTTAACAGAAATTCCGAATTTATCTTGAAACTCAATCGCTATTTCTTCTAGTTTTTCCTTTGCTCGATCTACTAATACGAGATTGTAATCATTTTCAGCGAAAATACACACTAATTCATAACCAATACCACTAGCTGCACCAGTAATTAGAGCAGTCTGCTTATGTGTTTTGTTCATGTTTGATGTTGGGTGATTTCAATAGATTAACTAGGTCTGTATTTATCAAAAGAGAATGGGTAACTAAAGAATTGACCTATTTAAAAAACCAAAATGATAACGCTTTAAATATGATTCAGCAGCCTGCGATAACTATCAGGGTAAATAAATTTCAGCAATCGAACTTAGTTAGTGTGCGCTTAAATCCTCTTGTTTTGGTTAAGGATGAGGAGAAGCTAGCTGCATCCGTAATTTGCACATAATTTTTGCTGATTTCAGGCTCCTGAATTCTAATTTTTATTTGATAAATATGAACGAGCCGTCCAAAATTATATTCAACTTGTTGGGGCATTTTTGTATATATATATTCTATCTAAAAAATAATTTTTGTTCGGAATTAAAACTATATTATTTAGGGTAATGCTTGCAAAAATTTAAATATGTATATCTGACTGGATGAATTTTTGTGTAGTATGTGCTAAACGAAAATCATACTTAATCTCCGATTTTACGGTGGTTATGAAACTAGAAACCCTTGTAAAGTATGGATTTTTAAATTTTTAATTGGTATGAAAACGAAGTTAAAATTTATTTAATTTTTCCAAACATTGAAAGAAATTTCTATAGTGTCGATTAAGTTAAAGTGAGCAACAGCAGAAAAATAATTCTGAGATTGTTGCTAATACTACAAAGTATGATATTTCATTATGAAAATTAGAGCCTATTATAACTTTGTATATCGATACAAGTATGCTAAACCCTTTTCGCAAGGACTAAAAATTCAGCTTATTTTATTCTGGAGTTTCGGTATTTGGGGATTATTAACAGCAAATTCACAAGCTGCTCCAATACACAGTAATTGGGATAAATTCTCGAAATCGCTAGAAAATATCACTTTTAATAATAAAAATGTTGATTTATTCTCTATCCAGAATAATCAACGCCACCCCAATATACTTTTAAATCAATTAGATAAAAAACATATCTTAATTGCTGCCCCGGAAAACTTCAATCCTGGATTACGATTACCTCCAGCTATACCAATACCACCCACAATACAGCCTAACCCGATTCCACCTGCAAATCCCACCGAATCGGTTAAGCCAGTGACAGTATTAGAAAGTATTCAAACAGACTTCGTGAATGATACTAATAACTTTGGTCAAAGTAACTTACTCGTTGAACCAACAATTCAGTTTAAATTGCCTAACGGCAATAAAATATTTCTCAAAACAGGTTTAGAATTGTTTGAACAACGGGATGTGGAATCGGTTACTAACATTCCCGTGAAAATTGGATGGCAAGGAAAAGTAGATGAAATAACTCTACAAACAACAGTAGGAGTTGATGTCTTTAATCGATTACCGACAGCTATCAATTTCAATGCTCAGATGGAAGCTCCTATTATACCACCACAAATTTCTTCTTCAGGTCAATTAGTATCGGGTTTAATCATATCAGCTAACTTAGAACAAGGCCCTTATAAATCTAATGTTCAAACCTTAGAAAATCAAATTACAGCTTGGCGGTTTGGGCCTAATTTATATTGGCAAATTGATCGTGACACTAGTTTATTCTCATCGCTGCGTTTGGGTAACTATAGCGATCGCAATTTTGAAATTCAGTCTTTTAGCAGGCTAGAACGCAAGTTTGGACAATTTTCTTTGGCGGCTAACTTATTCAATTGGAGTTACAGTCGCAATCTGGAAAGCACTAGCGGCTATTTTTCTCCTCCAGATTTTCTCGCATACAACGCTGAAGTTGCTTGGCAGGGCGATATTGCTAATTTCTTGCAGTGTCGGCTGTCAGCCAATGTGGGACAACAGCGAATTAATGGAGAAACTGATAACGCCAACACTTATCAAAGTCGTTGTACAGTCAAGTTATCGCCAAAAATAGAGGCTGATATTGGCTATGGCTTTAGTAATGTGCGAAATCAAGATACAGGCGGAAGTGATTACAGTGGAGGTTCTTTGACGGGACAGTTAAGGATGAGATTTTAAATGTTAGTTAAATTTGCGAATTGGGAAAGATAACGTTGTTAAAGCTTTGAGTAAATTACACAATAAGGCTTGATACAGCATGAGTTCCGACTTTCAACCCCCACCTCCAGGCTTGTCTATACTAGCTGCTGTTGGAGGGGTGGTTACCGCAGTGATAGCGATCGCTGGGTTAAATTCTTTGTCTAGTCGTCTGGCTCAAAATACGTCAATATCTGCAATATCAACACCTCAAACTTCTCCTACCGCTAATGTGGAAACACAATCACAAAAGGTAGCAAAACTTGATGCTAAATCTGTAGTTCTACCAGGAACAGAGGTTCCTACTAGTGAATTAACCAAAACTAAAACACCTTACATCGGGGTGAAACTTGGCAAACTGGATGCGGTAGATATGGCTAACGCTCGGATAGCTTGGTCATATTTTCAACACAACTGGAACGATGAAACCGGCTTAGTTAATTCCGCCGATGGCTTTAGTTCTGTCACTATGTGGGATCAGGCGGCGGCGATCGCTGCTTTGGTGAGTGCTAGAGAACTAAATCTCATTCCAGTGGCAGAATTTGAGGCAAAGATGAGTAAAATGTTGCAGACTTTAGCAACCCTACCTTTATATAAAGGTGAACTGCCCAACAAAGTCTACAATGCCAAAACTCTCCTTCCTGTTAATTATGGAAAATTAGAGCAACGAGAAGAAATTGGCTGGTCAGCAATTGATTTAGGACGAATGGCTATCTGGCTAAAAATTGTCGAAGCCAAGTATCCCCAAATGCGATCGCCTGTGCAAGCTGTTTGGAAGCATTGGCAAGTCAAGCGCCTCACCAGAAACGGGCAAATGTACGGCACTAGCGTTGTTCAAGGTCAAGAACAATATCACCAAGAAGGGCGCTTAGGCTATGAGAATTACGCCGCCTGCGGTTTGCAACTATGGGGGTTAGATGTCAAGCAAGCCTTAGATTATCGTTCGCAAACCGCCTTTGTCAATCTCTACGGGCAAGGTGTTCCTTATGATCGCCGCGATGCTAACAACTCAGGCGCAAATAACTATGTTCTCAGCGAACCCTATATTCTGGATGGCATAGAAACTGGGTTTCAGGCTTTGCCTAAAGTTTATGCTGATAGAGTTTTAGCCGCTCAAGTAGCCCGTTATCAAGCAACACAAGAGTTAACCGCTTTGACAGAAGACAATGTAGACCGTCTGCCTTACTTTGTTTACAACAGCTTGTTTGTGAACGGTAAACCTTGGGCAACGATTACAGACACCGGACAACAGTACAATAATTTACGTTTTCTCAGTGCCAAAGCGGCGATCGGCTGGCATATGCTTTACAACACTGATTACACAAGCGCTTTATCTAACACTGTTTTCAAGCAACTGAAATCTGATAAAGGCTGGTACAACGGATTGTATGAATCTTTACGTCAGCCAAATAAAGCGCTCACAGCTAATAATAATGGCGTAATTTTAGAAAGTTTTCTCTATAAGCAAGTGGGTAAACCCCTCATTGTTTGGGCAGGAGTTAAGCTTGAAAGCGGAGGTGTTGGAGCGATCGCACCTGAGCAATAGTTTCAAAGTCAAGATTACTGTGAACTAAAAGTAAATAAAGCATTATACCCAGAATATATCAGTATATTAACTTGTATTTTGTACCTAAGTACAAGAGATTCAGTGTATTCCTCGCTGATATAGCAAAAATTTCCGCCTAACATCTAAAGTCATGAGTCCGCAATTTCATGTGATTCGCTAATGCGATTCAATTCATTTCTACCGCAGTGCTATCAATGTACTGATTTTTAACTCTCCGTATATGCTATACAAGCAACGCCAACAAAAGCTGTGGAAATGGATGGCATTGTTCCTAGTTGGGACATTGTTGCAGTTTTTGTTCTATGTTCCAGTACGCACCTTAGCACAGAGTTCTAATTTTGCTGCTAATTCCGCCAGTTGTAGCAGTATTACATCTCCTCTCAGCCCTGAGGAACAAACTTATGCTCGTGCGGCTTGGCAATATTTTGTGAAAAACTATCAGCCAGCAACAGGATTTACTAATTCTACAGGGGGTTATCCTTCCGGTACGCTGTGGGATATGGGGAACTACTTAATGGCGTTGAATGCGGCGCGGTGGTTGAATCTCACTGATCAAGCAGACTTTGACGCTCGCCTGAATAAGTTTTTGACGGGTCTGGGAAATCTGAAGTTGTTTGAGGATGCTTTGCCGAATAAAGTCTACAACGCAGCTACTGGACAGATGGTAGATTACACTAATACTCCCATTGAACGGGGTATTGGCTGGTCTGCCTTAGATGTCGGTCGGATATTGGCGGCCTTTGATGTAATTCGCACTTGTCACCCTCAATATAATGATTGGCTCAAAGGGATTGTAGCTAAGTGGCAAGTAGGGCGATCGCTCAAAGATGAACAACTTTTTGGCGCAACAGTCCTCCCAGATAACACCACATTACTGGTACAAGAGGGACGACTCGGCTATGAAGAATATGCAGTTAGGGGTTATCAACTTTGGGGTTTTGCCGCGCCCAAAGCTCTGGCTTTAGAACCATATAAGATGGTGGAAATTAATGGTGTACAGATTCCCGTTGATACCCGCGATTTCCAAAGCACCAATGCGAATAATTATGTCGTGAGTGAGTCTTATATCCTGGAAGGCATCGAATTTGGTTTTCAGGGAGAGTTAGGCGATTTTGCTGCTAGGGTTTTGGAGGTACAGAAGCGGCGCTACGATGCGACAGGTCAGTTAACTGCGGTGACGGAAGACAACATTGACCAAGAACCTTATTTTCTCTACAACACCGTTTATGCCAACGGTAAAAATTGGGCAACTATCACCGATACAAATCAACCTTACCCCCAGTTTCGTAGTGTTAGTAGCAAAGCGGCTTTTGGTTGGCGCTATCTTTTCCCAAATAATGCTTATGCACAAAAGATTTTCGATGCGGTCAAGGATCTCCGCAGTCCCGATGGCGGTGGTTTTTACGCTGGTATTTATGAGGAATCAAAGCAGCCGAATAAAGCTTTAACTGGCAATACCAATGGGCTAATTTTGGAGATTTTATACTACAAAGCCAGAGGAAATCGTCCTTTAATTGGTTCGAGTGCTGTTAGTCAACCAAGCAAACCAGCAAACAACAATACTTCCTCTGCTGCGACTCCCCCACCAGGAGAAACTCCCAAGGTGGCGCAAACATCTACAACCCCAACAAATTCTAGCCCTCCAATATCAGGAAATACTCCTCAGGTTGGGGAAGTGACGATCGCACCCATTCCCCCAGTGGGTAATCCAGACCCATCTTCTACCTTGAAACTCGCTCGACCTCTAACGGTAGTGGAACGGCGCTATGCAGAAGCAGCATGGAGGTACTTTCAAGCCAATTATCATGCTCGTAGTGGGTTAATCGACGATCGCAGCGATTTTCAGGGCGCTACTCTTTGGGGATTGGGAGATTATCTAGCGGCGCTTCATGTGGTGCGATCGCTGGAGATTATTTCCCCGAAGGAATTTGACCAGCGTACCCGGCATTTATTAGCAGCCTTAGGCCAGCTACCCTTATTTGCCGGAGAATTACCGAATCGAGGTTATGATACGCGAGTTCTCCAACCGATTGATTATGGTGGGAATCCGGTTCCCCAGGGTAACGGTTGGTCAGCTTTAGATATAGGTAGGTTATTAGCAGCACTGTATAACTTAAAAAGCTGTCACCCAGAATATACTCAAGCAGTTGATCAAATTGTTTTAGATTGGTCATACTTGCGGGTGGTGCGGGATAAAGTTCTTTCCAGCGCCACAGTTACCCCAGGTAAGGAAGGAAGATATCTTACCCGCGTCAATCTAGAAACCCGCTTGGGTTATGAAGAATACGCTGCTCGTGGTTTTCAACTATGGGGATTTGAGGTAGAGGGTTCGGCTGTTGGTGGTGAATATCAAACTACCTTGGTGGAAGGGGTAAAGGTTCCTACCCAACGCCGCCGCACAGATACTAACTCCAAGGTTAACCAATATACAGTTAGTAATCCTTTCTTACTTTACGCCCTAGAATTTGGCTTAGATCCACAAATGCGATCGCTCTTTGAGTCAATTTTTCAAGCACAAGCAGAGCGTTACCGCCGCACCGACACCCTCACAGCCTCAGCTACCACTCTCATAGACCGCAAGCCTTACACTGTCCACAGCACAATTACTGGTAAGGGTGAACCTTGGCAAGTTTTAGGTGATGACGGGCAAACTGTACCCCAAGGGCGAATGGTAAGTACAGCCGTAGCTTTTGCCTATCATTCTCTACTACCAGAAAATCAATATAGTCAAAAGTTATTTGCAGGAACCACAGACTTATATAACCCACTAGCAGGATTTTACGAAGGCTTTTATGAAACCACCGGTAAAACAGCCGTTGGTTTCACCAGCAGCACCAACAGTATGATTTTACAATCCTTACTGTACAAAGTCACCAACCGCCAACCCTTAATTCGTCCATCTACTGCCATGCAATCACCTTGGTGGCAAGCTGTGGCGCAAGGGGACTCTGGCCGAGGCTTACCAAGAATTGCTAAATCAAGAGTCCGATTAATTTCTGATAGTTATGGCAGTTATTGGATGTCCGATTCTTCCCAGTGATGTAGCAGGAATTGGGAGTTTTGTTTTCGACGATAATTTTATTACCATTGTCAAAATGACTTTTATATCTATTAATGACTCTCCAACTTTTTCTGGCAACAGTCGTTCCACCCTCAAAAAAAGAACACTGCTATTTCGTTACCTCGCAGAAATCAATTTAATTTTTGGTCTGTGGTATTTGCAATGGCGCATTACCAACTCCATCAATTTTGATGCGTTATGGCTCTCGATTCCGTTGTTGCTGGCAGAAATTTATAGCTACATTGGCGGAGTGATGTTTGTCATTGGCTTATGGCGACCTTTAGTCCGGCAGATTAAGTCACTTGACCAGTTGACTCCATCTCTACCGCCAACGGATTGGCCAATTGTAGATGTCTTTATCACCTGTTACAACGAACCGCCGGAGATAGTCGAACAAACAGCCCAAGCCGCTTTAGCCATAGATTATCCGCCAACTAAGTTGTATGTTTATGTTTTGGATGATGGTAATTCCCCCACTATGCGAGCCATGACGGAAAGGTTATGTATTGCAGATTTACAGTCACCACTACTACAGCAAGAAGCCAACCGCATTGATGCAGAACGCTCACACTTGGTAGAACGTCTGCAAAATCTAGAAAGTTTCACCCCTAATATTCAAGTGGCTGAAGAATGGTTGTCAAAATCGTCATCAGTTCCTAGCCAGGACAAAACCACAACTGAAGTTTTAGCGCAGAGTTTGCAACAGTTTATTCGTTGGTTATCTCCCAAGCATCATAGTGTTACTGAACGACTCAAAACTGAACGCCAAGTTTTAACAGCCGCCATTCGCCAAAAAGAACTGGAATTGGTCGAACTTGCTAGATTGCGTTATATTGCTCGTCCCAAACCTGTGGGTGTACCCCACCATGCGAAAGCGGGAAACCTCAATTACGCAATTTTTTCTGGCGAAACTTCGGGAGAATTTATTCTTACTTTAGACGCTGATCATACTCCCAAACCCCAATTTCTCAAACGGATTTTGCCATATTTCTACACATACAATCTGTTTAATGGCAAATACGAACAGAACCGCATTGCTTTTGTACAGACACCTCAGGACTTTTATAATCTTCCCCCAGGCGACCCCTTTGGGCATCGAGCCAGTTTATTTTATGGGCCGCTACAACAGGGTAAAGATGGGATGAATGCGGCATTTTATACAGGTACTAATGCCATTTTGCGACGTGAGGCTTTAATTAACGTGGGACTACAATATTTTGCTGATGATTTTACCAAAGATGAAAAACGATTAGATGAATTTCAATTGGTCGGTGGCTTATCTAGCAACAGTATTACAGAAGATATGAATACCGCTATGCGTCTACATGGTGCTGGTTGGAAATCGGTTTATCATCATGAACTTTTGGCAGAAGGTTTAGCACCTGATGACCTCAGTTCTACTTTGAAACAAAGACTACGTTGGGCGCAAGGAACAATCCAAGTACTAGTTCAAGAAAACCCACTCAGGAAACAAGGACTCACGTTTTGCCAACGTCTGCAATATTTTAAGACTATGTATAGTTATTTTTCTGGTTTTGCTACACTTATTTTTATTTCTTGCCCAATTATCTATTTTTTTACAGAAATTGCTCCTGTAAAAACATACGGTATTGATTTTATTCTACATTTCTTCCCCACGTTTATCATCAATCGTCTAACCTTTATTGTGGCAATATGGGGCATTCCAGCTAGTGAAATTTGGCGTTCTGAACAATATGCGATCGCTTTATTTCCCATATTTATTCAAGCTGTTTGGAGTGTATTCACTGGACAAAAAATTAACTTTCAAGTTACACCTAAACAACGACAGTCAGGAATTTATCTGCAAATGATTTGGCCACAATTAATCTTCTTTTTTCTGACTATGATAGGAATAATATGGAGCCTTTATAGATTGGTGATTGGTCATCTCAATCACCCTTGGGTTAACCTACTCAATAGTTCTTGGGCTGTCTATAACTTGCTACTTTTATCAGGCATCATTCGTGCATCCGTTTGGCAACTACCAAAAGATCATTCAAAGATGGGTAAGCTACTCTAGTTTTAAGTTGCACAATTCATCATGATTGCTGTTGATTGTTGACTGTTAACAGATTGGGAACTTTTTTATTGTCGGGAGTTTATCTTAATTAATATGAAGCTGCATAGAATAATTGAACGCAGATGCACGCAGCGAAAAGCTCTGTAGGAGGGTTTCCCTCCGTAGGAAACTTTTCAAGACAGAGAAACGCGGATAAATCAACGGATTTTATATTATGTGCAACCTCATATAGGAATCCGATTTGATTTCTGTTGGCGTAGCCTGCGCTAGCGCATAAAATTCTCAGTATCTGTAATGCCCACCAAAACCATGAGATGGTGGGGAATGCCCACCCTACGTGTATTTGAAAAATCAAGTATGAGTCCTATATATAGTTAAAGTTAAATTTGTTCAATAATTATGATTTTAATATTTTTGTTAAATTTTACTTTTGCATAGTTAACTACCTTGCCGTTTCAATATAATAATGCCAGAATGTATAAATCAATGCAATTATTGTTACACCGTGAGATTGCATATGAAAATATAATTATTAGTATGCTGTTCAATGCCTATATTTAACTCAAAAATTAAATAGTACAGTAATGGTACTTTAACAATTTATTTACAGAAAAAACTGGCTTATGAATACAAACTTTCAAATCATTGAATTATCGGGAATTTTAGATGGAATTAGGGGTAATCAACTACGTCGTGAAATTAGCGAATTGATTGTTGATGGTAACAATATTTTTTTGCTAGACATGAATGCGGTCACCTTTATGGATAGTTCTGGATTAGGCTCTTTAGTGTCAGCAATGCAAATGTTACGCTCTATTAATTCCCAACTTTTTATCTGCTCAATGAATGACCAAGTTAAGATGTTATTTGAATTAACTAAAATGGATAGAATTTTCCAAACCTTTATCGATCAAGATGACTTTAAACGGCAAATACTGACTGCTACAAGAGCTATTTCATAATTAAAATAATTCAACATTATGCTATTAAGTCAAAGTAATTTTTAATAATGATAAATCATCTTCAAGTATCTGTTGAATATTTAAGGTCATTATTTGCATTAATACATAATGAATATTACATGGTTCTGCCTGGCTAGAGTTAGTTAGTATTTCAATAAAAGCATCGAGTCCTAAAATGTTGCCATCTGGCTCTCTAATTTCATAAGCGCCATCACTAAATATATAAAGAGTGCTGTCTTTTTTCACTTCCCAGACAGCATCCTCAAATTGCACATCAGGTAAAAATCCTATAGGTAAATCTAGAGAATTGAGTCGTTTAACTTGAAAACCAGTTTCAGGTGTACCAGATAGAATTACAGCCGGGGGATGTCCGGCGCTAGCATAGACAAGTCGATGTTGAATACAGTGATAAACTCCATACCAAATTGTGAAGTATTTATCACCGTGATTTGCCATCTGGAAAGCATGATTTAACGCCTTTAAAACTTCTCTAGGCTTGTAGAAATTAGTCTTAGGTAAAGATTGCGATCGCAGAATATTCAAGATAGAGACAGATAATAAAGCAGAACCTATTCCATGTCCTGATACATCCAATAGATAAATTGCCAAATGCTCGTCATCCAGCCAGTAATAATCGAAGCAATCACCCCCCAACTGGGTTGAAGGAATAAATAAAGCTTCTGTATTTACTTTTCCTTCCAGGGGTTTGGGTAAAAGCGATCGCACATAATCAGCAGCTTCGGCTAAGTCTGCTTCTAAAGTTTGTTTTTGGGTTTGTAAATCATGGTTGAGTATTTCTAAAGTTTGCTTTTGGGTTTGTAAATCCTGATTGAGTTGATATAACCTGAGTCCTGCTCTTACCCGCGCTTTTAATTCAATCATTTCGATTGGTTTAGAGATAAACTCATCAGCTCCAGCATCTAGTCCTTTAACTCTGTCTTTCTCCTCTCCTGGTGCTGCTCCCTTAGCAGTTAACAAAATAAAAAAACTAGTTGCTAACTCTGGATTTGCTTTAATTTGACGACATACTTCCAACCCATCTAACCCAGACATCACCCAATCACAAATAATCAATGCGGGACGGAGGAGTTTTGCTTGAATAATTCCTTCCTCCCCATTATTGACGACAGTAGTTTCGTAGCCCTGATTCTCAAGCGTTCTTTTTAGCACCGTCCGCACAACCGGATCATCATCAATAACTAAAATTTTTACCATAGGTGATGGGCTAATAAATATAATTTCAATTAAGTAAGATATTTATTTCAACTTAACTATAATCGAGTTGATAATGTACAGTGAAAATACTCAAATTAAATAAAATGATCATTGTGTATGCTTAATTTAAGTCTAGTTTTCTCTAAGAAGTGAATAATAAAATCTATTTAAAATTAACTACGGACTTGTCAGCCTCGGCTAAGGTGTTGTCGTGGTTCGAGCAGATAAATCAACCAGTTATTTCTCATCAGCAAATCTGGTGGCAATGTCAAACATTACTAATGGAGGGATTTGTTAATATTGTTGAACATTCACACAAAAATTTACCAATAGAAACACCTATTGAGATAGAAGTTTCACGAACACAGGATTATATAGAAATACGTATATGGTCTCAAGGTGAACCCTTTGACTTAGAACAGCGATTAAAAAAAACGACTGAACTGGAAAAAAATATTCAAGAGCGCGGTCGCGGTTTAAAAATTATGGAAGCGATCGCCGATGATTTAAGGTATGAAAAACTAGCAGATAATCGTTACTGTCTATTTATTCGTAAATATTATTAAACCTCTTTATTATCACAAACTCATCTGTAATTAAAGATGAAAGCACAATTACCTGATAACGAAGTGCAGAGAATTGCAGCACTTTTAGAATATAAAATTCTTGATACTCCATCCGAAGCAGCATTTGATGATATCACCCGTTTAGCATCATATATTTGTGGAACTCCGATTGCTTTAATCAGCTTAATTGACCAAAATCGTCAATGGTTCAAGGCAAAAGTTGGACTGGAGAGGCGAGAAACACCGAGAGATGAGGCATTTTGCACTCATACCATTTTAGAATCTGAAGTCTTTATCGTGACTGATGCTACAGCCGATGAACGCTTTGCTACAAATCCATTAGTAATATCTGATCCTAAAATTCGATTTTATGCGGGTGTACCTTTAACTAACCCTGAAGGCTATTCATTGGGAACACTTTGCGTTATTGATTACATACCCAGAAACTTAAGTCCCGAACAGATTGAGGCGTTACAAATTCTGGGTCGCCAAGTCATAAAGCAATTGGAACTGCGTCGTAATTTAGCAAATTTAGCACTGGTAAATAATCAAAATAAACAAGCACAAAACATCTGTCGTCTATTTTTCAAAAAGATTGCTAGTGGCTTTGGGTTAGCATCAGTTATTTTAGTCTTACTTGGCTGGGCTTCCTATCAGGCTGAAATCGAATTAATTCATAATGGCAATCAAGTCCAAATAACCCAAGAAAGCATTAATAACTTAGAAAAATTGCTGTCTCAAATTAAGGATGCAGAAACTGGACAACGCGGTTACATTTTGACAGGAAAAGACCTTTATCTGCAACCTTATCAAATAGCCCTGGCAAACATTGATCAGAAGTTTGAGGAACTGAGAAATGCCACAGTTAATCAAGTTCAACAACAGCGTCTTGTCATACTCAAACCTCTGATTACAGCCAAAATCAACGAACTGAAGCAAACTGTCAAACTACGTCAGGATCGAGGCTTCCAGGCAGCATTACAGGTCATCCAATCCAATAAAGGGCAAACTCTCATGGATGACATCCGCAAAGTGATGCGTGAAATGGAGCAAGAGGAAAAGGTGCGCCTTCAACAGCAATTGCAAGCGGTAAAAGCCAGTGGGCAAAAAGTTACTGTCATCTTGGCGATCGCTACTGTCTCCGGTTTTATCATTCTCGCTGTTGTTTACTACCTAATTTATTGTGAAGTTATTGCCCGCCAGTCGATGGAAAATATACTCAACGAAGAGCGTAATTTTATTTCAGCAGTACTGGATACAGTCAGTGCCTTAGTCATCGTCCTAGATTCCCAAGGGCGAATTGTTCGCTTTAATCAAGCTTGTGAGGTGATAACGGGTTACTCATTCGATGAGGTCAGGGGTAGGCATTTTTGGAATCTGTTTTTGCTTCCTGAAGACGTAGAGCCAAGCAAAGCATCTTTTGCAAAGTTACCCACGGATTCAACAGTCTCCAGTGTTCAGGAGTCAGAAAACTATTGGGTAACTAAAGATGGTAATCGGCGTTTAATTGCATGGTCGAGAACTATCCTGCAAAACCATGAAGGCTCAGTAGAATACATTATTGGTACAGGCATTGATATTACTGAGCGCAAACGTGCAGATAAGCATTTGACAATTCAATATGCCATCACCCGTGTCTTGGCAGAATCTACAACAATTACCGAAGCTACTCCCCAAATTTTGCAAGCCATATGTGAAACCTTGGGATGGAATGTCTGTGAAATTTGGATGGTAAATCAGCAGGGGAATTTCTTGAGTTTTTTCGACCTGTGGCATCAACCATCTCTGGAAATACAGGAGTTTAAAACCCAAAGTCAGACAATCACGTTTGCATCGGGGATTGGATTGCCAGGACGGATTTGGGCTAGTGGTCAACCAATTTGGCTAACCGATATCGCCAATGATGCTAGCTTCCTGAGAAACCAATTAGCAGCGCAAGTAGGATTGCATGGTGCTTTTGGTTTTCCGATTCGGAGTGGGCAAAAAATTCTGGGAGTCATTACCTGCTTTAGTCATCAAGTTCAGCCGCATGACCCAGATTTGGCAAAAATCATGGATTCTATTGGCGAACAAGTAGGGCAGTTTATCCATCGCAAACAGGCAGAGGAGGAACTGCAACGGCAAAACTTGCGATCGCAATTATTTACAGAAATCACCCTCAAAATTCGCCAATCTTTGCAAATCGAAGAAATCTTACAAATCACCGTCAAAGAAGTACAAAAGATTCTCCAGACTGATCGAGTTTTAATTTATCAGTTACTGCCTGATGGTTCTGGAAGTCTGGTTATTGAGGCAGTCGTTGCTGGTTGGGCAGCAATTAAAGGACAAAATATTACTGATTTTTATTTGCAAACAGAATATCAACAACAGTATTGTCTACAACAATATCGCCTGAGGCATCTAGAAGCGATCGCCAACCTAGATTTGGCAGAGATTCAACAAAGTCATCTAGAATTACTCAGAAAGTTTGGAGTTAAAGCGAATTTAGTTATACCTATCCTTGTCAAAGATGAACTCTGTGGTTTACTAATTGTCCATCAGTGCGCTAACTCCCGCCAATGGACAAGTTTTGAGACCCATCTTTTACGACAAATAGCAGACCAAGTAGGTATTGCTGTAGCCCAAGCCCAACTCTTAGAAGTGGAAACTCGACAGCGACAGGAACTAGAAGTTGCCCGTAGTCAGGCTGAATTAGCTTCTCATGCTAAAAGCGTTTTTTTGGCGAATATGAGCCATGAAATCCGCACACCCATGAATGCTGTATTGGGGATGACTGGTTTAATGCTAGAGACTCTTCTCAACCAAGAGCAGCGAGATTTTATGGAGACTATTCGCATTAGTGGCGATGCACTTTTAACTCTGATTAACGAGATATTAGATCTCTCCAAACTGGAGGCTGGGGAAATGGCTTTAGAAAATTTGAATTTTAATTTATCAACCTGTGTGGAAGAAGTTTTAGATTTATTAGCCCCCCAAGCTCATAGTAAGGGATTAGAAATTGCTGCTTTAATCTATCGCCACGTTCCTATCCAACTCCAAGGAGATGCTAGCCGTTTGCGACAAATTCTTATGAACTTGATTGGCAACGCTATCAAGTTCACTAGTTTTGGGGAAGTAGTAATGCGAGTAGAATTGCGATCGGAAACTCCGACTACAGCTATCATCCACTTTGCCGTTACAGATAGTGGCCTGGGCATTACTTTAGAAGACCAACAAAAACTGTTTACCCCTTTTACTCAAGTAGATGCTTCCACCACACGTAAGTATGGTGGTACTGGTTTGGGATTAGCAATATGCAAACAACTAGTGACGTTAATGGGAGGAGAAATTGGCGTAGAAAGTCAGTTAGGCAAAGGTTCTAAATTTTGGTTTGAAATTCCTTTCGCCAAACAACTCCAGCCTGTTTCTTTTGTAGAAGATTGTGGACTGTTAAACAATCGTCGTTTACTGGTGGTGGATGACCACGCCACTAATCGAAAAATTATCTATCACCAAGTTAGTCGATGGGGAATGCAGGTAGATCAAGCTGATAGAGCTGTTGCTGCTCTAAGCATGATTATTGAAGCTTGTCAGCAGAACCAGCCCTACGATGTCATCTTAATCGATATGCAGATGCCGGAAATGGATGGGATGGCTTTGGGAAAACAAATTAAGGCCAATTCTGCTATTCCGCCAATACCTTTGATTATGCTTACTTCTACTAATCAACGTGACGAAGTGCAACAGGCGATTAAGATTGGATTTGCTGCTTATTTGGTCAAACCCGTAAAATCATCTCGGTTGCTCGACACTATTACGAGTGTTTTAAAAACTCCGCCACAATTGGCAGCAGAGAAATTGGAAGTAAAGGGACAAGAGTTGGAAAATAACAATTTAGATCACAGCCAAAATCATAATTTTCCTGCTATCCAGTCCCAAAGTTCTGTTTCCAAAAAAACTAGAATCCTACTGGCTGAGGATAATTTAGTTAACCAAAAAGTGGCTCTTAAACAACTTCAAAGCCTTGGTTATACGGCTGATGTTGCTGCTAATGGTAAAGAGGTTTTACAACTAATAAAACAAATTCCCTACGATTTGATTTTAATGGATTGTCAGATGCCAATTCTTGATGGTTTAGAAACCACGAAAGAAATTCATCGTTGGGCAGAAAGTTCCTTTGCTAGCGGTCATCGCCCTGTGATTATTGCGATGACTGCTAATGCTATGAAAGAAGACAAACAAATGTGTCTAGATGTCGGCATGAATGATTATTTGAGCAAGCCTGTGATGAAAGAACAATTGGCAACAGCATTAGAATATTGGTGCCAGTTGATACTAAACGCACGACAGGCGGTAGAGTTTGATAGACATAGTCTTCCTCTTGACTGGGAACACTTACATCAACTTTCCGAAAACGATACAGAATTTGAATTGCATTTGTTGCAAATATTCGTTGAGGATGTCCGAACTAGATTAGAGTTAGCTAAAGAGGCGATCGCTAACACTGACTTTCAACAAATGGCTCAACAAGTCCATCAGCTTAAAGGCGCTAGTACCAATCTCGGAGCTACAGCTATGTACTTAGCTGCTGAAAAGCTAGAACAACTGGCTAACAAGCAAGAGCGTAGAGGCAGCATGGAGTTAATTACAGAATTAGAAGAGGCTGTCAACCAAATTCAAGCTTTTTTAAATAGAAGCCAAACTGTTTAACCGGAAGAGGTAGGGGGAAACATTCTCTTCATCTCCCTGCCCCCTGCTCCTTTTCCTCTTCGTGACAACTGACGCACAGTGCAAAAAAAAGGTTTGGCTCACCACCAAACCTTTCTATAAATCCAGTGCATAACAACATCCCGAAATAATGTACCTGTTATTTTGAGGCGATCGCATCTTCCTATAGGATGTAGCTAAACGCCAAAAAGCCTGATTTTAGCCGATATTAGTATTAATAATTACATTTAAGGTAATTTAATCCGCTTTTTTCATTTATTACCAAAAAAAAGACGGGTTTTACCCCGTCGAAGTAGCTTGAAAGTGGCAATACACCTTGGACTCTGGAAAATAGGAAAAATAAAATTTAATAGATTGAAAGGAATATTAATGATGTGAACGACAAGAACGTTGATCTATGCCGTACTTGGGCTGTTAATCATTTCCATCCTCACAATTCCCATCAAGTTATCATAGGCGATTTTCCATCAGTTGCCAAAATGCCAAAACTGACAAAATAAAAAAACGCTATTTCTGAGTATTTTAAAACAACATTCAAAAATAGTAGTACCATTTATTACATTTAAAGTTTGATGATTTACCGTTACCACAGCTGTAATCAATCCAGCCAATAACTAATACTGCTAGAGAAAATCCAAAATGGTTATCTTGAATAAATTTCGTCAGGGTCAAATTTTTACTTGGTCGTTACTAAATATATTTTTCCTTGCTGGTTGTTCTTTTCCTCAGGCGGAAACTCCTACAACTTCTACACCTCTAACAAACTCTAGTGCAGGCGAAAACTTACGTCTACTCTATTGGCAAGCACCAACTATTCTCAATCCTCACTTAGCCCAAGGATCTAAAGACTTTGAAGCCAGCCGTATCGTCTATGAACCCCTGGCCAGCCACGATAAAGACGGTAAATTGGTTCTGTTTTTAGCCGCAGAGGAACCTACTCTAGAAAATGGTGGTATAGCCAAAGATGGTAAATCAGTTACCTGGAAACTCAAGCAAGGAGTCAAATGGTCTGATGGTCAACCTTTTACGGCTGCGGATGTGGTATTTACTTACAAATTTCTCTCCAATCCGGCTGTCGGTGCTACCACTTCCGCTAATTACGAAGTCGTGAAAAGCGTCGAAGCCATCGATGATTACACTGTCAAAATTAATTTCCACAGTCCTAACCCAGCTTGGTCACTACCTTTTGTGGGCTTAAATGGAATGATTATTCCCCGTCACATTTTTGAGAAATTTAACGGTAGTAACGCCAGGGAAGCCCCAGGTAATTTGATTCCTGTAGGTACAGGCCCTCATAAAGTCGCAGAATTTAAACCAGGTGACACCATTATCTATGAAGCTAATTCTCTGTTCCGTGAAGCTAATAAACCTTTCTTTAAGCGAGTAGAACTCAAGGGTGGTGGTGATGCAACATCAGCCGCTAGAGCAGTACTACAAACTGGAGATGTAGACTACGCTTGGAACTTGCAAGTAGAAGCCCCAATTCTCAAGCAACTAGAAGCAGCAGGCAAAGGCAAATTACAGATTAGTTTTGGTTCTTTTTTAGAACGGATTACCATCAATCATACCGACCCTGATAAACAAACAAAAGACGGCGAACGTTCCAGTACTGAATTTCCTCATCCCTTTTTTCAAGATATTAAAGTGCGTCAAGCATTTAACTATGCGATTGATCGGGACACAATAAATCAACAATTATATGGTTCTAGTGGTCGTCCTGCCGCCAATATTTTATTAGCACCAGAGATTTATAACTCACCTAATACTAAATATGAATTTAGCCCCAAAAAAGCTACTGATTTATTAGAAGAAGCTGGATGGAAAGATACAAATGGTAATGGTATTCGAGACAAAAATGGTGTAGAGATGAATGTTTTGCTTCAGACATCTGTAAATCCAGTGAGGCAGAAAACTCAGGAAATTATTAAACAAGGATTAACCGCTATTGGTGTCGGGGTGGAACTAAAAAGTATTGATGGTAGTATCTTCTTTTCTGGAGACCCATCGAACCCAGACACATTGGGAAGGTTTCAAGCTGATTTACAAATGTTTAGTACAGGTAATACTAATGTAGACCCTGGTGCTTATATGAAAGGCTTTACTTGTAGCGAAATTCCCCAAAAAAAGAATAACTGGTCAAAATCTAATTATTCACGTTATTGTAATCCTGAATATGACAAGCTCTGGCAACAGTCCAACACAGAATTAAATCCTGAAAAACGTCGGCAGCTATTTATTCAGATGAATGATTTGCTATTCAAAGATATTGCTCTAATTCCCTTGATTGCCCGTGCTGATGTTAATGGTGTGAGCAATAGACTAGTCGGTGTAGACTTGACTCCTTGGGATACCGATACGTGGAATATTAAAGATTGGCGGCAAATCCAGCCTCTTAGTAATAAGTAATTGGATAATTACAGTGCTTTATTCTGAACTGTAGAGACTTTGCGTGCAAAGTCTCTACATCATTTATTGGGTGCAACTTCATAGAAAATTGGTATTACTCATTACTTATTACATCAATCTCAAGCTAGAAATTCAATTTTCTAATTTCTAGCTTGGGTATAATTTAATCTCGGCAAATTCTTACTTATATAAAACCATAGGTGTTATTCACCTATTAACGTAAGTGAGGCTAACGATCATGTCAACTCAAACTTTTGCAACGGATTTACTCATAGATTTATCCGTCGAAGAACAACAATTTCTGGCTGGAGGTCAAGACCGTAGAGATGAAGAATTCCGAGGGGAGCGAGGTGATAGAGGTGAGAGAAGAAATAGATACTTCTGTCGCTATTGCTACGATTGTCGCCGTGAATAAACCTGTTAATTATAGCTGTGTTGACTGTTGACTGTTGACTGTTGATTGTTGACTGTTGACTGTTGACTGTTGACAGATTATAAATCCTTTAATTTTCAGGATTTTATCTTAGCTTGATATCTTGATCTATCTGGCTACAGCTATACACCAAATTCCATAATCCTGTCTGCAAGTAGATGATAGTAGAGGGGTGATTTCATACCCTTCTACTATAGTATTTATTGCATTTTTTTTAAATGACCATAACTTAATTTCAGAAGTCAGAGAAATTCCTCGTCAAATATTTTTAGGTAGTTGGACTGTGAATTTACTACCTTTACCTACTTCAGAAACCAAACTAATCATACCTTCGTGCGCTTCAACAATACGACTGGATAAATGCAGACCTAAACCACTACCTGAGCGTTTATTTCTTCCCTGACGAAAGCGCTCAAAAATGGTTACTTGGTCTTCGGGCGCAATACCATAACCAGTATCTTCGATTTCAATTGTTAACCAATGACTATTGGGTTCAAAAAAGCGAATTTCAATGCCGCCAGTGTCTGTAAACTTGATGGCATTTGCTACTAAGTTGTATAACACTCGGCGTAGTTCGAGGGTATCGCCCATGACTATACCTGCTTTTTCGCCTAAGTTATCTATGTGACTACTATCTATTTTTAAGGTGATACCTTTTTCATTAGTTAGAGTTGTGAGTTCGCTAACTACTTCCTGAGCGATTTCTTTTAAGTTGCAGGTTTCATAATTTAATGTTTTCTTACCGGCTTCAAAGCGATAAACTTCAAGCAAGGTATTAACCATTTGCATCAAATTTTGGTTGCTGCGAATCATGACAGCGATCGCCTGTTTCATTTCTGGCGAAATTTTGCAAAAAGCTTCTTGTTGAAATAAGTCCAACATCCGATCGGCTGCTACTAGTGGTGTGCGTAAATCGTGGGTCAGGCGTGACACAAAGTCTTCCCTTTGGCGTGCCATTTTCTTTTGTTCGTCCAGACTGTGCTTGAGGCGTAGGAGCGATCGCACTCTAGCCAATAGTTCATCTGTATCAAATGGTTTGCGAATGAAATCATCCGCGCCTACGTCCAAACCTTCCACAACACTCGATTCGTGAAAAGCTGTAATCAACAATATTGGTATATAACTTAGGGCTGGGTTATTGCGGATGCGTCGCGTCACTTCATAACCATCCATTCCCGGCATCATTACATCTAATAAAATTAAATCCGGTGGAGACTGTTCTACTTTTTGCAAAGCTGAAATGCCATCACTGGCTAAATCAATTTCATAGCCTTCGCTTTCTAAAATTGTTTGCACTAAAATCAGATTATCTTTAGTGTCGTCAACAGCCAAAATTCGATCGATTTTATGATTTTCCACAACAGACATGATAATAAATTTGTTATATATATAAATTTATAACTTAAGATTATGATATTTTCTGGCGTTTGGGTTGGATTTAGCCTTAGGGTGGTGTACTTTGTGATCTGGCTGTATCATTTCCCTAGCATCTTGCACAGATGATGAAGATAGGGATGAGTTTGATAAGGGCAATTGTCTTGGCAATGTAATTGTAAAAATTGAACCTACTCCCAATTCACTTTCTAAGAAAATTTTACCACTCATCATTTGCACTAATGAGTTGATAATTGCTAATCCCAAACCTGTGCCTGGATACTTGCGAGTAATGCTTTGATCAACTTGTCTAAAAGCCTCAAAAATATATTTAAAATCTTTAGATGCTATGCCAATACCTGTATCTTTTACTGTGATTTCTATCCAACTTCCTGGTAAGTCTTTAACGTTAATCCAAATACTACCAGAGTCTGTAAACTTAATGGCATTAGATAATAAATTTATCAAAATTTGTTTAATTCTTACTGGATCATTCACTAGCAAAGGATTTTGTAAATCAATCTGCACTAGCAAAGATAACTTTTTTGCCTCAGCTAGAGAACGCATTTCCATAACTACGGCGTTAATAACTTTCGTTAAATCAAATAATTCTGGCTTCAGTTCTAATCTTCCTTCTTCTAATTTGGAGAAGTCTAAAACTTCGTTTAATAGCATCAGTAAATGTTTGCCATTATTCAGAATACGTTCTACCATGTCGGCTTGCTGACCTGTGAGATTGCCAAATTTAGGGCGTAATAGTATCTGGGAAAAACCAATAATCGCGTTCATTGGTGTCCTCAATTCATGGGACATGGTAGCGAGAAATTGAGATTTCAGCCGCGATGCTTCGAGTAACCTTAAGTTTTGAATTTGGATTTGTTGCCGTTGTCGTTCTAATTCTTGATTTTTGCGTACCAGTTGCTCATGACTTTCTCTCAGTTGTTGGTAGGCGATAGCAGTCTGCATTTCCGCACGATAAAGCCGTATCGCATTGCGTAAAACTTGAGCTAAGGTTTCCGATGAAATTCTAAATTTAGATAGGTAATCTGTTGCACCGGCTTTCATTAACTCCACGGCAATTTGTTCATCACCTTGAGAAGTCAAAACTACTAAAGGAATTTTGATATTTAAGCTACGAATTGTTTCGATTAAGTTTAAACCATCTTGGTCGGGTAAACGATAGTCGATAAAGGCACAATCAAAAGAGGTATTGCTTAAGACGGAGAGCGCCGTATTCCCGTCACCTACCTCTGACATTTCCATGCGTACCCCAGCTTTAACCAAGGCACGGCGGACTGCCATACGGTCTACTTCATCATCGTCTACAACCAAAATCTTTAGCGTCTCTTCCATCGGTTTTTATATTTGCTGCCAAATACAGGTTGATTTCAAACATTTCTGATTTTAAATTGTTCAATTAAAAATTTGATTTTCTTGAATATAGTCTTTGTTAGTTTTCATATTTGAATTGAGCAGGTCTGATTCTCAATATCAAACATAAAAATCAGTGTTTCTCATTTTGTTTAGAACAACCTAATAGGAGATAATTCATATAAGTTAAAACTACTATAGTCAGACCGACTAAGGCATTTCACAGAATACCCAATATTTATTGAGTGCTGCTATTATTTCTACAAAATTAGAGAATGTTACAGGCTTGAGGATATAACCAGCAACGTTTAAGTTGTAAGCTTCTACACGGTCTTTATCCTGGTTTGATGTCGTCATCACAACTACGGGAGTTAGTCGTAGTTGGGGGTCGGCTCTTAATTTTTGCAAGAATTCAATACCACCCATTTTAGGCATATTTAAGTCTAGCAGAATTAGACGACGCTCATTGGTAAACTTTGGCGTTTGAGCATGATCACCACGCAAAATTTTTAAAGCCTCTAAGCCATTATCTGCTAAGTAAATAGGATTAGTGATATTAACTTTTTGGAATGCTCGTTTGACATTCATAACATCAACTTCATCATCCTCCACTAATAGTATGTTAATCACTCTTTCCTGCATTTTTTGTATAGAAACTATGCTTTTTATAGGAGGATCGCTAATTCGTGAATAATTATTCATGAATTAGTAATTAGTAAGCTGTTCTGCCTTTAAGTTGGATAATCCATAGTGAGGGCTGTTGGCCGTTGACTGTTAACGGTCAACAGTTAACAGCCCTGATTAGTAGTTGTGCAATTTAGGCGCGCATTAGCTTACTACACAAATGCTGAGTGCTTTCGCAGACTAAGCTTTTACTAAGTAATATAAAATACTTGAGTTAAGCTTCAACCCAATTGTAAAAGAGCGACTGAACGCACGTCCTCACCCATTAGTGAGAGTTGGAGAAAATCATTGTGTACCATAAGCTTGAGCTATTTTACTCAAGAGAACGTTTAGGCCAAGTAAAACAAAATGTGCTTCCAGTCCCAAAGACAGACTTCAAATTAATGGAACCCCCTTCCGTTTCGACAATTTTTTTGACGATCGCCAAACCAATCCCCGTATTTTCTTTGCGATCGCGCGGTTCAAGAGTTTGAAAAATTACAAAAACTTTATCCTGATATTCTACAGGTATGCCAGGGCCATCATCTTCCACACTAAATTCGTAGTATTTCCCTAAATCTCGCACCGAAATTTTCACCCTACCATCGATTCGTGTGTGGTGTTCAATGGCATTTTCGATTAAGTTAGCGAACACCTGTTGTAAGGGAACTCTCTTTGTGACTAAAGTAGGCATTTTTGGCTGGATTTCGATGTGAAAGCTTGCTGGTGGTTGCAACGAGTCGATTACTTCCCTGAGTAATGAGTCCACATTGACCTGTGTTAATTCTGTGTGGACGCGGCCAATACGCGAATATTCCAGTAGACCATCAATTAAGGCTTCCATGCGCCGCACCCGACCCCGTAACAACTGCATCTGATGTTGATTTTCTTCGGGAAGTTGGTCGGCGAGGTCTTCTTCTAACCATTCTGATAAACTAGCGATCGCCCGTAAAGGTGCTTTTAAATCATGGGATGCAACATAAGCAAACTGGTCTAATTCTTGATTGCGTTGTTGCAACAACGTGGTGGTTTTCGCCAGGATAGTATTTAAGCGGGTCAGTTGTTTGGTTCGTTGTTGGAGGGTAATTTCTACTTGCTTGCGGGGGTTAATATCAACACAGGAACCTATATAACCAGCGAAACTACCATCTGAATTAAATCTGGGTGTACCCGTATCGAAAATCCAGCGATATTGACCATCAAAACGTTTGAGGCGATATTCCATCATGAAAATTTCTCGATGGTCGAAGGCCGCAGTATATGTGTGAATACAACATTCTCGGTCTTCTGGATGCACGCTTTCTACCCAACCATTACCTAATTCTTCTGTCATTGTGCGTCCTGTGAAGTCTAGCCAGCCTTGATTAAAAAAATTGCAGAGTTTGTCTAATCCTGACATCCAAATCATCACAGGTGCATTATTCGCCATCATTGCGAATCGTTCTTCACTTTCACGCAATGCTTCTTCTATCTGGTGACGTTCACTAATATCGACTACTGTGCCGATATAACCGACTATGCGAACATTTTCGTCAATTTCTGCTACTGCTTCTGATAATACCCAAGTAATTTTGCCTTGAGGGTCTTGCAAGCGCAACTCAGCTTTATATGACTTCTGCTGTGACAAAATAAACCGGGCTTGCGCCTGTAATAGTTTCAAATCATCTGGATGAATAGCTACCTGCCAACCTCGACCCAATGATTGTTTTGGAGAAAGACCAGACATTTCACACCAACGCTCGTTGACATAAAGACAATTACCCGCTAAGTCTGCATGAAATATGCCAACAGGGGCCATTTTTGCTATATTTTCAGAGTGGCGATCGCTCTCTGGAGTTGTTTGATTGCTTGTAGTTATCATACAAACATCCGTTCATAATTTACTAACGTTTGCTAACAAACTGAAATCTTCTTGCTTCACTGTGGCAACGTCGGCGTTATCCACTCCACAAGCTGGCACGGCGTGACTCACCGCCTTAGACACGCCACTTGCTACAACTTTGGGAACCAAAGCAACGCAGTGGCTCAAATTAATTGCGGCGTTCAAGTCTCTATCACACTCAAAACCGCAGTTTTCGCATTTGAAAACACGTTCTGATAGTAATAGAGATTCTTTCTTTGTTCCGCAATTGGAGCAGGTTTTACTACTGGGGTAGAACCTGTCTACAACTACTAGCTCACTACCGTAAAGCTGAGTTTTGTACTCTAGCTGACGACGGAACTCATAGAAGCCCATATCAGCTATTGCCTTAGCTAACTTCCTGTTCGCCATCATCCCAGACACGTTTAAATCCTCAATCACTATCACGCCGTGGTTCTTGGCTAGATAGGTAGTAAGTTTGTGTAATGTGTCTTTGCGGATGTTGGCTATGCGTTGATGCAGCTTTGCAATTTTGATTTGCGCTTTTCTCCAGTTGGCTGAACCGCGTTGCTTGTGACGATTCAACCACTGGAGTCTAGATAGTTTCGCCTCTAGTTTGCGGTAGGATTTTGCACCTTCAAGCACTTCACCAGTGGAAAGTGTGGCGAGGGATTTAACGCCAAGGTCAACGCCTACAACATCAATTGTTTTGGGCGTGTCCCTTGGCTCTACCTCAATCCGAAAGGAAATGTACCAACGGTCAGCAGTACGGCTGATGGTGACTGACTTGGGTTGAACCTGGGGCAAATCTTCATAGGTTTTTAATGCACCTAGTCGGGGAAGTTGGATTTTGCGTGTTCCACGAATTTTAATGGTTCCATCCAACTCGAATGAGTCAAATTTCCCTTTCTTTTTAAACTTAGGAACACCCGACACTTTCTTGAAACACCTATCCCACGCTGTTCGCAAGTCACGCAAGGCATATTGAGGTGCGCACTTTGACACATAAAAATACCAGGGATGCTCAGGCTTTACCATCGCTACCAACCACTTATGCAGGTCAATTGCTGAAGGAAATTTAATTTTCTCTTCTGGGTTGATTTTGTTGTGGTCAAGTATCTGCTTAGTTAAAGACAGTCCCCAGTTCCAAGCGTGTCTTGCAACGCCACAGTGCCTTGACAACTGAGTGCGCTGCTTATTATTGAGCTTGAGTTCTGTCTTAAATCCTAGTAGCATACATTGTACAGCATATTAGCAGACAATGAAAGACGAAAGAAAGCTAACAATAAGGATTCCGCAGAAAGAACTGGACTTACTAGAGTCATACTGTGAGCAAGTGTCAAGGACTAAAACCGATGTACTGCGTGAGTTTATTCGGGGTCTGTCAAAGAAAGTTAGTAAAAGTGAGTAATTGTTAGCTTATTGAGTGCTATTGATTAACCTTCATAAAAATTCTAAACAAGATCCCCGACTTTTTGAAGAAGTCGGGGATCTGAGTAATCAGACTTTGTATTTATATTCCTGATCCAAATTATCCATATATTAATATTTTCTACCTAATTTTTATATTGTTGACAATACTTTGTCATAAGCTGAAATTAAATTTAAAGTATTACTCACCAGAAATTATTTTCCCTGTGTCAAAATCAATAGGTTGTCACAGTATTCTATATTTTCTTGTAAAATAGCGATATATCTCTAGCCAGATTTTTATCTCTATCTAAACCCAAAAAAAATAGATTTATTATTTCTATCGGTGGATGCAGACCCATCAAGATATCATCTATCTTTGGTTTGGGAAAATAAAAGAAGTGATTGAAAAAACAACTTAGTTTGCAAGAGGCAATTAGACAAGAGTGAGTGTAACGATGAATGAAATCAGCATTATTTTAATTGAAGATCATGACCTAACCAGAATGGGGCTAAGAGCTGCATTACAGGCCAACACTGGCATCAAAGTAATTGGTGAAGCGGCTAATGCTACTCAAGGACTGAAACTTTTGGAAACGGCGAAGCCGGATGTAGCGGTGGTAGATATTGGCTTGCCGGACATGGATGGCATTGAACTCACTCGCAAGTTTAGGCGTTATCAAGCTGAGAGTGGGCAAACCCACACCAAGATTCTCATTCTGACAATGGATCATACCGAAGATGCAGTACTGGCGGCTTTTGCAGCTGGGGCAGACTCTTACTACATGAAAGAAACCAGCATTAGTAGGCTGACAGAAGCAATTCAAGCGACTTTTGGCGGCAACTCATGGATTGATCCAGCGATCGCTAATGTAGTATTACAGAAGATGCGCCAAGGCATCCCCGGAGAAAGTCAATCATCTGATAAGCCCAAAACCGTCAAAATTGAGGCTCTACCTTCGGAATATGAACAAGTATTAGAAACTTACCCCCTTACACAACGGGAATTAGAAATTCTAGAGTTGATTGTTGCTGGCTGTAGTAATGGTCAAATTGCGGAAAAACTTTATATTACTGTTGGTACAGTTAAAACCCACGTCCGCAACATCCTGAATAAACTTTGCGCTGATGACCGTACCCAAGCGGCTGTACGTGCTTTACGTTCTGGGTTAGTAGCTTAAACATGAAACCATAACGCACCTACCAAAATTTAACACCCATACCCTAACCTTGGTTTTTCCCGTAAATCAAGGTTTTAGCTTTTTGCGCTAATTTTACGGATTACTACGAATTACGAATTCCTATTAGTACTCTTATCTTGGTAATCACTGTTATACAGGGTTGCCAAGAGAACTAGATTACTAAACTTATGGCTATAGATTTACGGGGATTTTTTCAGGCTACAGACCCTAGTCGGACTCTATTTCTCAATCAGGACACAGATAAAAAATACTACATTGACTTTTCTTCGGTGCGTGGCGGCGATATTATCGGTAAGCTCAAACAAAAGATTACTTTTTTTAAGCCAGATGAACCTACCTGCACTTTATTTACAGGACATATTGGTTGTGGTAAATCGACGGAACTCATCCGCTTACAAGCAGAATTAGAAAAGTTAGGCTTTCATGTAGTTTATTTTGAGTCTAGTGATGACTTAGAAATGACCGATGTTGATATAGCCGATGTGTTGTTGGCGATCGCTCGGCGTGTGAGCCAAAGTTTGGATAAAATCACTCTGGGGGAGACTCACAAATTTAATGATTTGCTACTAGGTGCATGGAAGGTTTTAAACTCTGAGGTGACGGGGATTAAAACCAAAGTTCCCGTAGTGGGTGATGTCGGTGTCAGTGTAGAGCAAGAAAAGTTATCTCTATCTGTAGGTATTGGTGAAATCACCACCAAAATTAAAAGTGACCCCACACTACGAGAGAAAATCAATCAATATCTCGCACCGCAAAAAATCAAGCTGTTGGAAGCGATTAATCAAGAATTATTGCAGCCGGCGATCGCTAAACTCAAACAACAAGGTAAAAATGGTCTAGTTGTCATTGTCGATAACCTCGACCGCATAGATAACCGTCCTAAGTCTTGGGGACGACCCCAGCAGGAATATTTATTTGTAGACCAAGGTGAATATCTCACCAAGTTAAATTGTCATCTAGTCTACACCATGCCCCTGTCTCTCAAGTTTTCCAACGATTACGGAATGCTGACTCAGCGCTTTCCCGAAGACCCCAAAGTATTACCTATGGTTCCCTTACATTGGCCTGATGGTAGGGTGCATGAGCAAGGAATGGAGCTGATGCAACAGATGGTATTAGCCAGAGCCTTTCCTGACTTGCAACCAGAACAACGCCTAGACAAAATTTCTGAGATTTTTGATAGTGCTGACACCTTAAAGCGTTTATGTATCTTGAGTGGTGGTCATGTGCGTGACTTGCTGCGGCTCCTGAATAGCTGGATTATGGAAGAAATGGCGCTTCCCCTCACCCGCAATACTTTAGAACAAGTTATTCGTTCCCGTCGCAACGAAATGATTTTGCCAATTTCCGAAGAAGAATGGCAATTATTACGCCATGTCCAACAGAAGAAAAAAGTTAGCGATGACCACGGCTACCAAAAACTCATCCGTAGTCGTTTTGTCTTTGAATATCGAGATGGCGGCGAGTCTTGGTTTGATGTCAATCCCATTTTGATTGGCGCAAAGGAGATGGGGGGATGAGGGAGCAGGGGGAGCAGGGGGCAGGCGAGCAGGGGGAGCAGGGGGAGTAAAGAAGAATAACTATGAACTATTAACTATTGACTATTGACCAACAACAAATAACAAATGACAAATGATTTAGTGAATAACGATCGCTCTCTGCAACAATTAGCTTGGGCGATTGATGCTTCTGTAGGGCAGTTTAAGTTGATTTTGGCACGGTGTAATTATGCCAGCTTGCGCGATCGCTTAATCAAAAGATTACAAGAAATTTGCCAAGCGGAAATTTGCGTCTTGGAAGTCCAGCAATCTGATAAAACCCTCTATACTGCCATTCGGGATGAATTTGGCGCAGAGATTCTTGGTTGTGTGATGGTTATCGGGTTGGAAAAAGTGCAGGATTTAGCAGTGATGTTAAGTTCAGCCAATCAAGTGCGCGAGGAGTTCCGCCAGCATTTTCATTTCCCTTTGGTGTTGTGGATTGATGATGAAATCTATAAACAATTAATTCAAGTTGCACCTGATTTAGAAAGTTGGGCAGTTACGAAAAATTTCCCTATTGACCGACAACAATTAACTGATTTTATTCTTGAAACGGCTCATCAATATTTGAGTGATCAGACTAAACTGACTTTTCATGAATCACTCAAGCTAGAAACTGAGTTATTAGCAGCCCAAAGAGATTTGTTTATAGATGGACAGATAGATAATATAGAATTAGCGGCTAATTTATTATCATTGCTGGGCTTGATTAACAAGAATATCAATAAAGTTACAGATGCGTTGTTATATTATCATCGGGCTGGTGATTTATGGCAAAAGCTTGATTTAATTAAACCTCAAGAATTTATTCTTTTAGAGATTGCTTTTTGTTATTATATTCAAAGTTATAAATATCAAGATATTAATCATATATCTTGGCATAATACGAGGCGTTATACTCAAGCATATATCGATTTTATTAACCAGATTCAACGCGCAGATTTAATTGCTAAATCTCTTTATAAGTTAGCTATAATCTTACGTAATCTTAACGATTGGGAACAGTTGGAAAAGCTATCTCAAAAAGCTTTAATCATTCATCAAGCAGATAATAATAATAGAGAAATTGCTAGGAATTATGCTTGTTTAGCAGATGTGGCTTTAGCCGAAAAAAATTGGCGACAGGCAAATCAATTAATTAACCAAGCATTAGATTTTATATCAGCCGATAAATCAGATAATCCACTCTCAGCACCAGAATTAAGCTTATATAGATTTATTCAGGGTTGCTCTCAATATAATTTAGGGCAAATTCCCCAGGCGATCGCTAACTTAGAAGATGCTATAAATAAGTTAAATCCTCAAGAAGATGTCAGGCTTTATCTGCATATTCTCAGTTATTTACATAATGTTTATTTCACTCAAAAAAAATATCTTGCAGCCTATGAAATTAAACAGCAATTACTTTCCATTGAACAACAATTTGGCTTGCGGGCTTTTATTGGCGCAGGAAGATTAGAAGCACGTAAGCAAACACATTTAGAAACCTTACCTACAACTTCTCTACAAGATAATATTGCCTTAGAAATTGCTGCATCTGGTCGTCAATTAGATGTAGAACGTTTAATAGAACGCGTCGGTCGCCCTGATTATAAATTGATAGTCATTCATGGGCAATCGGGTGTGGGTAAAAGTTCCCTCATTAATGCAGGTTTAGTTCCCGCTTTAAAGAAAAAAGCCATTGGTGTGCAAGATAATTTAGTCGTCGTTATGCGTGTTTACACCAACTGGCTGCAAGAGTTGGCGCGCATTTTGATAAAGGATGGGGGAAAAGGAGAAGGAGAAACCCAACGTTCGAGTTCAGAACCTATTGTCTCCTCGTTCCTCATCGCCCAGTTGCGTGAAAATGAACAACGCAACCTCCGCACAGTGTTAGTGTTTGACCAATTTGAGGAATTTTTCTTCGTTTACCCCGAACTAGGACAACGAAAGCAGTTTTTTGAGTTTCTGGGGGAATGTCTGCACGTTCTTTCAGTGAAAGTTATTTTATCGCTGCGGGTAGATTACATCCATTATTTACTGGAATGTAATGATTTGCCGGAATTTCAGATTATTGGTAATGACATTCTTAGTAATAACGTGCTTTACAAGTTGGGAAACTTCTCCCCCAATGATACAAAGTCAATTATCCAGCGTCTAACTGCAAATACTAGCTTTAACTTAGAACCTGACTTAATAGATGCACTGGTAGAAGATTTAGCAGGAGAATTGGGTGAAGTTCGCCCCATTGAGTTGCAAATTGTGGGAGCGCAATTACAAACCGAGAATATCACCACCTTAGAAAAATATCGGCGTTTCGGCACCAAACAAGACTTAGTGCAGCATTATTTAAATGAGGTTATCCATGACTGCGGCGAAGAAAATCAGCAATTGGCGGAGTTTCTGCTGTATTCTCTGACCGATGAAAGAGGAACTCGTCCCCTAAAGACACGGGGGGAATTAGAACGGGATTTTCAGCAATATTTTTCTGCTTATGATGTGGAATCTGCACAAATTTCCCCAATACCACGGCAAAAACAGGGCAAAATTACGCCAAAATCTTCACAACAGCCTGTGAGAAATGAGCAAATCTTAACTCTCCAGCAATTCGATTTAGTTTTAGATATTTTCGTCAAATCTGGCTTAGTTGTTTTGCTCCCAGAAAAACCCACTGACCGTTATCAATTGGTGCATGACTATTTAGCCGCCTTTATCCGCCAGCAACAACAACAAAAATTAAAACAGGTGATAGCGGAACTGGACAAAGAAAGAGAGCAAAGAAAACTAAGTGAAGCCAAACTTTACCGCTTTCTACAACGTGCTTTGTTTAGTTCAGTGGCTGTGGGTATAGGTATTGTTGTTTTAACCGCTTTAGCAGTGCAGTTAGCAAATGAAGCCAAAAAACAGACACAAAACGCCGAAATTAGCGCCGGAATTAACGAAATTAACGCCTTGAATAATTCTTCAGAAGCTTTTTTTGTCTCTAAACAATATCCTGATGCTTTGATAGAAGCACTAAAAGCAGCTAACAAACTCAAGGGTACACCGTGGGAGAGAGAAAAAAGTTCTGCCACAATACAAACTGCGGCAACTTTACAGCGAGCTATCTACTTACAGCCCAATGAATATAAAGAAAATCGTGCCACAGAGGTGAATACTTTGGCAGGTCATGAAAATTGGGTGAGTAGTGTCGCCTTTGCCCCACAAAAACGACAGTTAGCCTCTGGTAGCGGTGATAAGACAGTTAAAATTTGGGATATTAACAATGGTCAACTCCTAAAAACCCTCTCCGGTCATAATGATTCCGTCATCAGCATCGCCCATAGTCCCGATGGGCAACAATTAGCTTCTGGTAGTGGTGATAAGACAATTAAAATTTGGGATATCAGCAGTGGTAAAAGCCTGAAAACCCTCTTTGGTCATCGTGATTCCGTCATCAGCATCGCCTATAGTCCCGATGGACAACAATTAGCTTCTGCCAGTGATGATAAGACAGTTAAAATTTGGGATATTAACATTGGTAAAAGCCTAAAAACTCTCTCTGGCCATAATCATGCAGTAAGAAGCGTTACCTACAGTCCTGATGGAAAACAATTGGCTTCCGCTAGTCGAGACAAGACAGTTAAAATTTGGGACATCAACAGTGGTCAACTCCTGAAAACTCTTTCTGGTCATAGTGATGGGGTAATTAGTATTGCTTACAGCCCCGACGGCAAACATTTAGCCTCCGCCAGTAGCGACAAGACCATCAAAATTTGGGACATCAGCAATGGTCAACTCCTGAAAACTCTCTCTAGTCATGACCAGCCTGTTTATAGCATCGCCTACAGTCCCAATGGACAACAGTTAGTTTCTGTCAGTGGTGATAAGACCATCAAAATTTGGGATGTCGG
Organism: Nostoc parmelioides FACHB-3921; assembly: GCF_014696625.1. Lineage (GTDB taxonomy): Bacteria > Cyanobacteriota > Cyanobacteriia > Cyanobacteriales > Nostocaceae > Trichormus > Trichormus parmelioides. Next base: position 13,369 of record NZ_JACJQL010000033.1, on the reverse strand, counting down.
CAGTGGTCAACTCCTGAAAACCCTCTCCGGTCACAGCAATTCAGTCTATAGTATTGCCTACAGTCCCGATGGCAAACAATTAGCATCCGCCAGTGGTGACAAGACCATCAAAATCTGGGATATCAGCATCGGTAAACCCTTAAAAATACTCTATGGTCATAATGATTCTGTTATCAGCATCGCCTACAGTCCCAGGGAAAAACAATTAGCCTCCGGTAGTGGTGACAACATCATCAAAATTTGGGATATTAGCACTGGTCAAACCCTCAAAACTCTTTCTGGTCATAGTGATTGGGTCAGAAGCATCACCTACAGCCCCGATGGAAAACAATTAGCTTCCGCTAGTAGCGACAAAACCATCAAAATTTGGGATGTCAGTACTGGTCAACCCTTAAAAACTCTCCTTGGTCATCAAGATAGGGTGATTAGTGTCGCCTACAGCCCCGATGGACAACAATTAGCTTCCGCTAGTGGTGACACAACAATCAAAATTTGGGATGTCAACAGTGGTCAACTTCTAAAAACTCTCTTCGGTCATAGCAGTTGGGTGAGGAGTGTCACCTACAGCCCTGATGGAAAGCAATTAGCTTCCGCCAGCGACGACAAAACCATCAAAATTTGGGATGTCAACAATGGTAAACTCCTGAAAACTCTCTCTGGTCATCAGAATTCAGTCAAAAGCGTTGTCTACAGTCCCGATGGTAAACAGTTAGCTGCCGCCAGTGATAACATCAAAATTTGGGATGTAAGCAGAGGTACACCCTTAAAAACTCTCTCTGGTCATAGCAATTGGGTGAGAAGCGTCGCTTACAGCCCCGACGGACAACAATTAGCTTCCGCCAGTCGTGACAACACAATTAAAATTTGGGATGTCAACAGTGGTCAAGTCCTAAAAACTCTCACTGGTCATAGTGATTGGGTGAGAAGCATCATCTACAGCCCCGATGGTAAACAGTTAGCTACCGCAGGTGGTGATAAAACCATCATTTTCTGGGATTTATATTTCGATAACTTATTACACTCTGGTTGCAACTTGCTGAATAATTATCTGATAGCCCATCCACAGGTTTTAGAAGAGCTGCCGTCATGCCAAACTCCTGGGCGATAGAGTCTAGCAAAATAAGTGGTAGGTTCTGATGGTGAGACATTTTTGCAGTGGGTGATTAGAGTGTCAAGCTTAAAAACGATCGCATACTCCCGCGTGATTCACTTAAGTCATATAATTGACCCAGGTATTCCCCAATGGCCTGGCGACCCTCCCATTGAATTTACCACCGTTGCCCAACTCCCTGATGATGGCTATTATCTACGGGGCTTCTCGATAGGGGAACACAGCGCCACTCATATCAATGCTCCTAATAGTTTTTATCAAGCAGGTATAGGAATTGACCAATACCCGGCTCAGTCGCTCATTGTCCCTGCTGTAGTCATAGATATACAGGCAGCCGCAGCAGTCAACGCCGATTATAAACTCACAATTGATGATATCTTCGCCTGGGAAGCAGAACACGGTGAAATTCCTATTGGTAATGTAGTATTACTACACACTGGCTGGCAGAATAAATGGTCTGATAAAAACGCTTTTCTCAACCAAGATGCCGCAGGAATCATGCACTTTCCGGGTTTTGGTAGCGATGCAACCCAATTCCTCTTGGAGGAGCGACAGATTGCAGGCGTAGGAATCGATACTCATGGGGTAGACCCTGGACAAGACACCAGTTTTGCTACCAACCGCTTAGTATTGGCGCAACAAGGTATTGTGTTAGAAAATTTGACAAATTTGCATCAACTACCAGCAAAAGGTAGTAATCTGGCGATCGCAATCCTTAGATTACGCGGTGGCTCAGGTTCGCCAGTGGGAGTTTTGGCATTAGCGCCTTGATAGTGGTGTGGGGGTATAGGGGTGTGAGGGTGTAAGGGTTTAGGGGTGTGGGGGTGTAAGGGTGTAAGGGAAAAATATTTTCATGTTTGGTTGTGTAATTTGCCTGTGATTGGTTGTCTTGATGTCTCCTGTCCATTCCGTAAACTAGACGATAACCTAGAAGTCAAGCCAAACTTATTTAAAACTTATTTAACTGTTTAAGGGTGTAAGAGTTTTACCCCTAAACCCCTAATCCCCCACACCCCTAAACCCCTACACCCCTATATCCCCCTATCCCCCAAATGAAAACTCCCCTAAACTGCCAAAATTACATCAATGGTCAATGGTTAAACGCCGCCACAGAAACCACCCTCAACAGTCACAACCCTGCTAACAAGAGCGAAATTGTTGCCACTTTCCCCCGTTCCCAACCTGACGATGTAGATAGAGCCGTCGCCGCCGCCCGTCAAGCCTATGGCAGTTGGCGCAAAGTCCCAGCCCCAGCCAGAGCCGAATATATCTTTCGTGTCGGCGAATTATTACTCCAGCATAAAGAAGAACTAGCCCAGCTCATTAGTAGGGAAATGGGTAAACCCTTAACTGAAGCTAGGGGCGATGTGCAGGAAGGCGTTGACTGCGCCTTTTATAGTGCTGGTGAAGGACGGCGGTTGTTTGGGCAAACCACACCATCGGAAATGCCCAACAAGTTCGCCATGACTGTGCGAATGCCCATTGGAGTCTGTGCTTTAATTACTCCCTGGAACTTCCCTGTGGCTATTCCTTGCTGGAAAGCAATGCCAGCTTTGGTTTGTGGCAATACGGTGATTCTCAAACCTGCGGAAGACACCCCCGCCTGTGCCACAAAATTAATCGAGATTTTCGCCGCCGCAGGTTTACCACCGGGCGTAATTAACTTGGTGCATGGAGTGGGTGAGGAAGCGGGGAAAGCTTTAGTCGAACATCCAAAAATTGATTTAGTTTCATTTACTGGTTCTTCCGCCACTGGTGCGTATGTTGGCGAAACTTGTGGACGCACTCACAAGCGCGTCTGTTTGGAGATGGGCGGGAAAAATGCTCAAGTGGTGATGGAAGATGCAGATTTAGAACTTGCCCTTGATGGGGCATTGTGGGGAGCCTTCGGCACGACAGGGCAACGATGTACAGCTACCAGTCGCTTAATTTTACATCGTGACATCAAAGAAAAATTTACAACCATGTTGCGTGAACGTGCCAGCCAATTACGTTTGGGTGCTGGTAATGAACCTGAGACAGATATTGGGCCGATAATTAATAACCGACAGTTGCAACGGGTACATGAATATATGAATATTGCCCGTGAAGAAGGAGCCAAGATTTTAATCGGTGGGGAAATTGCCACCGAGGGAAAATTACAACAGGGCTACTTTTTTCAACCCACGATTTTAGATAACGTCACCCCACAGATGCGCGTTGCTCGTGAAGAGATATTTGGGCCTGTAGTGGCATTGATTGAGGTTAGCACCTTTGAAGAGGCGATCGCTATCCTTAACGATACCAAATATGGTCTTTCCTCCTCAGTCTACACCCGTGACATCAATCGCGCCTTTGCTGCCATGCGCGACATTGAAGCCGGTATCACCTACATCAACGGCCCCACCATTGGCGCAGAAGTACACTTACCTTTTGGTGGTGTCAAACAAACCGGTAACGGACACCGGGAAGCCGGCACCACCGCTTTAGATGTGTTCACAGAATGGAAAAGCGTTTACGTAGACTTTTCCGGCAGTTTACAACGCGCGCAAATTGATAACAGGAGTTAGGAGACTGGAGGAAGAATTAGTGACTGTTGACTGTTGACTGTTGACTGTTGACTGTTGACTTTTGACTTTTGACCGTTGACCGTTGAGTAATCAGCAATGACTAATTAAACTAAGAACGTCTGATAAAGCGCCCAATAGCAGACGCGCAGCGTAGCTCAATTCTTTTCGTCAAGTATGACCGTCTCGGATAAAGTTGAATTGGTGATTGAGTATGTTGCCAATAGGCTTTATCAGTCAAGCTTGGAGGAACGCCACCCAAAGCTTTTAAAAGCAATTTTTTGCGCCACGGCTTGATTGCTGCCCCTGATGCGTGGGACATCAGATAAGTACTGGCATTGCCGAAATCCATACCCAAGCGGCTAACAGTACTCAATGGTTCATTAGACAATGTTACTGCTAAATTCAAAACACATTGATCAGTTAAAAAATAGGGATATTGCTCCGAATAAAGATGAAAATTATGGAGGTCAAAATATCCAGCAGATTCAAAAGTTTCTAGCAAATTTTTCCACAATACTAGTATTTCTTTTTGAGTTTGTTTTACTCCAATAAAACCTGCATTGTAATATCTATCTAATTGCCGAAGAGAACGATAACCGTGGCGCTCTGCTAGTTCCTGCCAAGCAATGCGATTAGGATCATTGGCAGGCATATAATCATAAGCATCTTCACATAAAGTAATGCCTCTACCAACCCACTCTTCGTAAAAAGCCCAGCGCCTTTTGTTGACAATATCAGGGTCAAAATAAAATATTGCTTCAATTTCTGGGCAGTAATTTTCCCAGAGTTGCAGCATAAAATCTGGTTTATAGTTTGTAAAACACTTGTAAGTATCTAACTTAATAAAACGAATTACACAATCTTGGGCAACAGTAAATTCCTGATAGTTTTCATCGTTTTTAACAGATGCAGTCCAAGGTGGTAAATTACCCCGATATCCCGCCCAAATTACACCACGAAAACCGTGATGATAGAGAGAATTTACCAGGTTTCCCACACCGTAGTGGTAATCACCTTCAAATAAAGTACAAATAGCTGTGAGCATGATGGGTTTAAAGGTATATGAACTTTATGATGAAGGAAAATATTCTCAGTATGTGATCTTGATGTGCTAGTCACACACTTTCTTAGTCAGACTTTAGATATAAGAGATAATACTTTTAAAATACTCAATAAACAGTGATAACAAAAGTTTCAATCTTATTGATGCTCGTTAAAGATAACTTAGCAATTATTCTTTAAGTTGCCATTTTGGCAGATTTCTAAATAACAATTTTATCCGTATTTATTATTTACAATGTAGTTAATTCATTTAGTAAGAATATACACCCAGCCAATGGATAAGTTAAATACCCGTGCAACTCAAACAAAACGGTAATAACTAATAAGTATATTGTCTTTAAATTGTTTTTGATGTGGTTTAATACTCTATCCCATTGCAGATAAAATTTTATAATTTATTTTACCAATTACCCATTACTTATTATCTGTGAGAATAAGTTAATTGTCTTGCGGAGGATTAGTAAATTCAGGAGTAGGCATGACTGGGATAACTACAGGTTTTGGTGTTGCAGCTTGGAGTTGACGCTGGGCTTCGTCACGGGCGTTAATTGCTTGGTTATAATCTGGTTTATGTTTAATTGCTTGTTCATAGGATGCGATCGCCTCTTTGTATTGTTTTAAACTAAATAAGGCATTACCCCGACTGTACCAACTTTCAATATGCTTTGGTCGGTAACGCACCGCCCTATTATAGGATGCGATCGCCTCTTGATATTGCTGTAAAATATACTGAGAATTGCCTAAACTATACCAAACCTGATAATTACTGGGCTTAATTGTTGCCGCTTTCTTATAGGATTCTATCGCCTCTGCATAGCGTTGGTTTTGATGCTGTGACCAACCTCTGCCATACCATGCTTGATAATTATTAGGATTAAATTTTATAACTTGATTAAAAGACTCAATCGCTTCTGGATAGCGTCGTAAAATAATCAAGACGTTACCTCTAGATAACCAAGCTATAGCATAATCTGTTTTATATTGTACTGCTTTATCATAAGCATTAAAAGCATCTTCGTAGCGATTTAAATTCACTAGAGAGTTTCCCAAATTATACCATGCTCTCTCATAATCTGATTTAACTTCGATGGCTTTATTATAAGCGTTTATGGCTTCATTATATTCTTTGAGGCTTTGCAAAGCTAATCCCTTATTATAAAAACTCTCGTAAGCATCTGAGTTAAATTCAATAGCTTTATCATAAGATTTAATTGCTTGATCATACTGTTTTAAATTACTAAAAGCTTCCCCTCTAGCATTCCAGACTTCTGGATAATTTTCATTGAGTTGTAAAGCTTTATCAAAAGAGGCGATCGCTTCTGCATAACGCTGTAAACTTTGCAAACTAAAACCCCTACCACTCCAAGCTTCTACATAATCTGGTTGGATTTGAATGGCTTTATCATAAGCTGTCAATGCGTCTTGATATTGCTTGAGTCGAAATAAAGTTTTTCCTTTGCCATACCAAGCAGGAGCATAATCTGGTCTAATATCAACCGCTTTTTTATAAGCAGATAAAGCATCTTTGTATCGTTGCAATTCAAAAAAAGTATTACCTTGTTTAGCCAATTCTGTAGCATTATTACTATTAATACTATTGACAACAAATACTGAAGCTGTACCAGTCGCACTAATTAATAAAATTGCTAATAATAATTTGATGAATATATTTTTTTTAGCGTGATTAAATCTAAATTTGGCAGGTGGTAAAGTGGGAGTTATGGCGATTGTCCCAGACGTTGGTTGTGTTAATTCTGTGAGTGCTTGTAATGCAGTCGTCGCTGAACCATAGCGTTGGCGGAAATCATAACACACCATTTTGTCTATAAATCTGGCAAACTCTGACGAGACTTGAGCATGATTTTGCCAGATAATTTCATGAGTATCAGCATCATGTTCTAGTTGATGGGGTAATAATCCCGTCAGTGCTTGAATTGCAACTATCCCCACAGCATAGATATCACTACTAAATTTGGGATTACCTTGGGCTTGTTCTCCGGGTATGTAACCTGGTGTACCAATAATCACAGTAGATTTATTTTCACCACTGGGGGTCACTATTTGGGTTGTGATTTGCTTCACTGCCCCAAAGTCGATGAGAATTAACTTACCATCCTGTCGCCTGAGTAAATTGCGCGGATTAATATCACGGTGAATCACATTTTGCTGATGGACAAATTCCAAGATGGTCAGAATCTCTTGTAATAGTATTGTCACCTCATCTTGAGTAAAGACTTTTCCTGGCGTTAACTCTTTACTCAGGTCGTGACCAGGGATAAATTCCTGTACCAGATAGAACTCTGCATTCTCCTCAAAATAAGCCAAAAGTTGAGGAATGCGATCGCAACTTCCCAACTTATATAAAACTTGCGCCTCTGTATCAAATAATCGCCTGGCTATTTCCAACGTAGCCGAATCGTTTGCTTGGGGTTGGAGTTTTTTCACTACACACTTAGGTAATCCTGGTAGATGAGTATCACAAGCCACAAAAGTTTCACCAAATCCCCCTCCTCCCAAGTGGCTAATAATTTGGTATCTTCCAACAAGTGTGTTTCCCAGCATCCAGTTTACCTACTTGAGTGCATTGTGTCTGATTCCAATCTTGCCACAGATTCTTTAAGGTGCGGGGAGAAGAAGCAGGGGGTAATAACTAATGACTACTGACCACTGTACGGGCGGGTTTACAAATATCCGCACTCTCAGACGATGATCTTTATAAACCTGCCCTTACTAACAAATTTAATGATTCCTATTAGTGATAACTTACATTTTCGTGAACGACCGATTATTAATTATTGGTTGATTGGTATTAATATTTTTATCTTCCTCTGGGAAATCAAACTAGAACTGAGTGGTGAATTAAGTTCTTTCATTAACACTTGGGGTTTAGTCCCATCCCAGATTAGCACAACACTTAATAATGTACTGATAAATCCTGCGGCTTTGGTAGTTGTGTTTGGGCGTTTATTCTCTTTGTTGTTCGCCATATTTATCCACGGCAGTTTTAGCCAAATATTGGGGAATATGTTATTTTTATGGGTGTTTGGTAAAGCAGTAGAGAATATTTTAGGACATAGGCGCTATTTAGGATTTTATCTGGTTGCTGGTATTATCACAGGGTTAGCGCAAATTATAGTTGAACCAAATTTGACTGTACCACTTGTTGGTGCAAATGGAGCGATCGCCGCAGTTTTGGGGGCTTATATAATTAAATTTTCTCAGGTCAAAATAGACACAATTTTACCGTTAATTCTTATTTATATTCCCATTGAATTACCTGCTTCTTTCTATTCATTATGGTGGTATATTCAACAGTTATTTTATGGCATTGGTAGTTTAAACATTCCCCCGGTGGGAGTCAATCAACCAAGCCTAGCCTACTGGATGCAGATTGTAGCCATGACTATTGGTGCAGTTTATATCCGAAAAAAATTCTGAAACACCTTTTCTTCTAAACTCCGCCCTTGATGCGCCTTGTTATCCGTATAAAAACATACAGTTATTGCCAAAGCTACTTTAGCAGTAGGTAATGGATAAGAGTCAAATTACCAATCACCCATTACCTGTTACCAAAATCCCTATCCCTTTGTAGTCAAGCATTCCAACGGAATTCACCTCCCACTAAAATCAGCATTTTTGTTTAAGGAATCTATAATTACTTGCCGTTTTGCTACTTCGATATTATAGGATGGACGGAGTGTTGTAAGGGGCTTGGGGCTATTATGGCTCGCTATACGTGTTCATTTGTGATTTCTATCCGTTTCGACTATCTCCAGCCATTGCTTCTAGACTTGTTACAGGACTGTGATTTAGAAATTCAATACCACACACCTGATTACATTTTGGCCCGTGAGATTCCTGGGACTGTTCCTTTTCCTAAATTGGTGAAAGTGGAAGTACTGATTGATAAATCAACGGCTACTGAGACAGAAAGCCGGATGAGTATTGTGATTAAAAATGAAGAATTACCCCTCTACTTGGATAATCACTGTCGGCAAGTATTTGAACTTGTTAAGCAGTCGATTGAAGGTAGTCGTCATTGGCATCTTCTCGAAAGTCTGGCTGGCTAACATCGCGCCTCAAAATTAAAAATTGATATCTGTGGAGTTGGTAATTGGTAATGCTAAAAACCAATTTTAGCCTTGCCAAAATTTAAGTATTTGTAGGGTGGGCAGCGCCCACCGTATCATAATTTGGGCGAGTAATGCTCATCAAGTCAGAAGTTTACAGTTCTTCTACATCCTCAGTCATACCCGGATTGATAAGGGTAATGTCATATTCACTAGCGTCTGTTTGTCCTGAGCGTTGAGTATTCTTTAATAAGTAGTAAATGGCACGTACTTTCGGGCCAAAAACTATCTCATCTTCATTTTTTAAATCATGGGCTGGGATTTTGCGACCATTAATCATCAGACCGTTGGCGCTTGCTTTACCTTTACCATCACCATCGACAATGCGGTAATAATAACTATTATTATTTTTTGGCAGTCGCACTAATGTAGCATGGCGACGAGAGACAAATTGCGACACTAAACGAATATTGGACTCCTTGTCTCTACCAATGGAGTATAAAGGCTGGTCTAAAGAAAATTCTTTACGACCTTGGTCGTCTTCAAGAATTAATAAATGACTTTCAAGAGTTTCTGCTGTCATTGATACATCTTTGCCACAGTCAGTTGAAGTTGGACTCATCCAAGTTGCTTTGATTTATCCTAGCTGATTTTTTCCACACCAGCGTTAGCATAGCTTACCGTGGGTATTGCCTGCATTGGGGCAAGCTAATTATACTCTGCACAATGACACTTATAAGCGATCGCCTCCACTGGGCAGAACGCCAGCGCACTTAGATTTATACTTCCAATAAAATCTCTCGACAAGTTACAGATTCAATCTGTCCGTTTCTTGCAAGTTCTAAACAACTATAAGGACTACCTCGCCAGCCTAACCCTGAAAAGAGCGTATTTGTATCAAAAACAACTATATAAGAGATCATTTAGATTCGTGCATCAAATCATCTATAAAGTATTCTCGCTCTTGTTCGGTCATAATATCCCAATTAAGCCCGCGTGACGCACTCAAAGAGCGCATCTGTAATTCTCCGTCATCAAGTCTACTTTGCCACCAAGCATCTTGTTCTGCTTTGATGGCTTGTAATATCATACGCTGTTCTGGAACTGCTAATTGCTTTACCAATGATATAACTTGCTCAATATTAAGTTGAAGTGTTGCCATGTTTTTAGTACCTCAAGCTTCAATAATAATGAGACATAGCATATTCTCATGAGATCATCATATCAAAGCGATCGCCACTTTCAAAACAAACCCGTTATACTCCACATATCGTCCGTGAATTTACTTGATGATGCTCCTGACTTTTCACGGAATCTGGAAAACCTCTCCCCTACAACTTTCTACGGTGTACACACAAGTCTAATAACCTAGCCCCATAACGTTTTGATCCCCCCTAGCCCCCCTTAAAAAAGGGGGAACAAGAATCAAAGTCCCCCTTTTGAAGGGGGATTTAGGGGGATCGAACCACATTTTGCACTCAGCACAAATATGTGTATACACCGTAGACACCTTCAAAACACCATCATTCGACCTCAGAACTAGAAAATTCTCGTTTGAAACAGGAACATTCTCACTGGAAACAGGAACGTTCTCGTTTGAAACAGAAACATTCTCGTTTAGAACAAGAACGTTCTCACTGGAAACAAGAATGCTTTAGTTGGAAACAGGAACATTCTCGTTTGGAACACGAAACTTCGGGTTCTGAACATGAAACTTTGAGTTCAAAACAGGAAACTTGGAGATAAAAGCTAGAGTGATGAGGTTGGGAAGGTAAATTTTCGTGTTCTCATTAGAGAGAATCGCGTAAATTTGCTAAATTCTTACGCACATTCACAGTATTAGGATGATTCGCGCCTAAACTTCCCTCGAAAATATTCAAAGCTTGGAGATACAGGGGTTCGGCTTCGTCGTACTTTCCTTGGTGTTGGTAGAGTGATGCCAAGTTGTCGAGGCTGGTAGCAACCAAGGGGTGTTCGTCTCCCAGCAAGCGTTTATCGAGTTCCAATGCTTTTATAGAAAATTCTTCTGCTTCCTTGTAGCGACCCTGCATCCTATACATAGAACCTAACGCGGATATAGTATCTGCTACAAGAGGGTGATCTTCTTTCAGTAGATACTGTTTGAGCTTTAAGGCTTTCACAAATAATTCTTCTGCTTCGCTATAACGTTCTTGCTCTCTATATATTAGAGCTAAATTATGTATATCTGTTGCTAGATTCGGATGATTTTCTCCTAAAGTCTCTTTATCTATTTTTATCGCTTGTAATGCTAAAGGTTCGGCATCAGCGTAGCGCCCTTGGTAGTAGTAGAGTAATGCCAAGTTGTTGAGGCTGGTGGCGACATCGGGATGATTTTCTCCCAACAGGCGTTGTCTGAGTGCTAAAGCTTGGATATACAGAGGTTCGGCTTGGTCGTACTTTCCTTGGGTGCGGTAGAGTTCTGCCAAGTTGTTGAGGCTGATGGCGACTGAGGGATGATTTTCTCCCAGCAGGCGTTTACATAGTTCTAAAGCTTGGAGTAAAAGGGGTTCGGCTTGGTCGTACTCTCCTTGGGATTTGTAGAGTAATGCCAAGTTGTTGAGGCTGGTGGCGACTGAGGGATGATTTTCTCCCAGCAGGCGTTTACATAGTTCTAAAGCTTGGATATACAGAGGTTCGGCTTGATCATACTTTCCTTGGGTGCGGTAGAGTCCTGCCAAGTTGTTGAGGCTGGCGGCGACGGAGGGATGATTTTCTCCCAGCAGGCGTTTACATAGTTCTAAAGCTTGGAGTAAAAGGGGTTCGGCTTGATCATACTTTCCTTGGGATTGGTACAGTAATGCTAAGTTGTTGAGGCTGACGGCGAAATAGAGATGATTGTCTCCCAAACGGTTTTGTACTGTTGATAAACACTGCTGATACCAAGGTTCGGCTTGGGTATATAACCCTTTTCCTTCATAGAAGTGACCCAAGCCGATGAAAGACAAAATTATATCTTCATCAGTGACGTATTGAATGGGATTGTTTGCTACTTCAGCTATGTGTGGTATGGCAAGGGAAACAGCGTTAATTTCCTCAAGTGTAGGAGTGTAAGGAATTTGTTTAGCAACTTCTACCATTACCTGACAAAACGATCGCTTACATTCCTCTGCTTGCTCTAAACCTGTAAACTTAGATTGGAAAAATTCCCGCAGTAGGGGATGCAGTTGATAGATTCCTTCACCTTTGCGCTGGAGTAAATGCAGATTCAATAATTTATCATCCCGAATTTCCTCTAACTCATCCTCATCTTTCTCTGTTAAGCACTGTTCTACAAAGTTCCAGGGTATGGGTGCGGTTGCAAATAAACTGAGTACACAGCCTAATAACTTATCATCCTCTGCTAATTCCTGCCAACTCAACTCAAAGGCGGCTTTTATTCCCCGTTGTGCTGTCATATCTGCTTCTGGCTTATTAAGCGCAGCTTGTTCTAGTGGCTTTTCCTTTTCCTTTTCCTTTTCCTTTAATCGCCCCATCATTTTCAATAGGGACAAATCTTGTTTTTTCGCTAAATATCGCCCCACCAACTCTAAACCCAAAGGCAAATACCCCAGCCATGCACACAACTGTTTTGCTACATCTAATTCTCTCTCAATTCGCCCTGGTGTTTTTGTCAGCAAAGACCGTAACAACTCCAATGCTGCATCTGGTTGTAATACATCTAAAGATAATTGCTTGATGGCTGCACCCAACTTTTGGCGCGTAGTCATCAACACTTTAAATCTGGAAGATACGCCCTGTAGGTAAGGTCTGATTTGCTGGTAATCTGTCACATCATCCACCACCAGCAACACATTACCCTCACGCCAATTCCGCCAGCAGTATTGTACTTGTGCAGGTAAATCAAATTCTTCTGGTGGCTTTAAATCAAGCTGAGTTCTGGCAAACCGCACCACTTGAACGCCGAAATCCTCAGCTTTCGCCTGTAACCAGCACAGTCCACCTTTGTAGTTTTCGCGCTGAGTCATGGCATATTGCAAGGCGAGTTCTGTTTTACCCAGTCCACCCATTCCCAAAATTGCCGCAATGGCTACTTGGTTATTTTCCTGCAATAGTTTATGGAGTTCTTGCAGTTCTTCATCACGTCCCACAAATTTCACCACCCCACTCAGGGGTAAATTTTGCGGTATTTCAGGATTTGACTTTACCCGTTCCTGTCCGGGCGACTGTAGTCAGTTGTATGTGTTGTGCTGTTCCTGAATTGTGATTTGTTGGGCAACCATTGCCCCTTTTTCAGCTTGGATACTTTCTGCTAACTTGGCAAAGTTATTAACAATTGCTGGCTGCGCTTGAATTTCTGCGGCTAATTTCTGAATTTCCTCAGCCTTGGGGGATTCATCTTGATTAACTGTTGCTTCCACTTCCCGCACTGATTGAGCAATTTCGGTATCTGTATCGGCTGCGGCTTTCAACTCCAACACAGCTTGACCATAATCTAACGGCTGCTGCATCCGTGAGAGGTTAAAGTAATTGCACATTTGTCAAGAGGGTGCAGGAAAAGGGGATAGATCCAGCTTGAAGACTGGTTTTCGTAGGGCTTTGACTACGCCTAAATCTTG